>JALSID010000399.1 GCA_026981825.1 Planctomycetota bacterium | reverse complement strand
CTGCCAATGCTACGGGCGCAACCATCTCTGCATAGGAAAGCTAGCTAGGGATGAGCGAGACGAGGGTTCAGCAAGCGGATTCGAATCTGCCCTTTCCGCAGCGGAGCGAGGCCGCTCTGGCTGCGGGACTGCTGGGCATTCTCTTCGTCCTGCTCGTCCCCCTCCCCCCCTACCTGATCGATGCCATGCTGGCCGCCAACATCTCGCTGACGTTGGTGGTCCTGCTCGTTACCCTATCCGCCAAGCAGCCGCTCGATTTCTCCGTATTCCCTTCGGTCCTTCTGCTCCTTACCCTGTTGCGTCTTTCTCTGAACGTCGCAACAACGCGGCAGATCCTGTTAAATGCCAACGCTGGCCAAATCGTGTATACGTTCGGCAGCTTTGTGGTAGGAGGGAACGTGGTCGTCGGCCTCGTGGTCTTCTTGATCCTGGTGGTCATCCAGTTCGTGGTGATCACCCGGGGTGCGGGGCGAATCTCCGAAGTGGCGGCTCGGTTCACGCTCGATGCGCTGCCTGGCAAACAGATGGCGATCGATGCCGAGCTGAACGCGGGGTTAATTGACGAGGCGGAAGCAAGGCGGAGGCGGGCGCACATTATGCGGGAGGCCGAGTTTTACGGGGCCATGGACGGCGCGAGCAAATTTGTGCGGGGGGATGCCGTGGCCGGTCTGGTGATCACGGCGATCAACCTGATCGGGGGCATCGTGATCGGACTCTCGAACGGCCTCTCCGTTGCCGAGGCGGTACGCACCTACTCGGTCCTCACCGTCGGCGATGGTCTCGTTTCTCAGATTCCCGCTCTGATCACTGCAACTGCCGCCGGTATGCTCACGACAAAGGCGAGCACGTCCACCAGCGTGGCGGTGGAACTGGCGGACCAGATTTTCCTCAAGCCGCAAGCTCTTGCCACCGGAGCTGCGCTCCTCACCGCCGTGGGACTGACCCCGGGTATGCCTCACGTGCCGTTCCTGGTGGCCGCCGGAGCCCTGGGATCACTGGCGCTACGGACCAGCCGTAGGTCGCAGGCCGCGGGAGACGCCAAGGGGTCAACGGTGGGTCGCAAGGACGACGCAGATCGGCGGCCGTCGCAACCCCGCGAGGTGAAGCTGGAGGAGCTGATCGAGCTGGATCGATGCATGGTGGAAGTGGGAGCACGGTTGATTCCCCTGGCCGATCCCCGGCAGGGATCGGGCTTGTTGGGCCGAATCGCAAGCTTGCGCCGCGATATGGCGCGGCGGCATGGCATTCTCGTGCCTCCGGTGCGTATTCGGGACAACTTCGAGTTGCCCCCCAACGATTACCGCATCCTCGTGAACGGGCACGAAGTGGGACGCTTTACGCTCTATCCTGATCGCCTCCTCGCGATCGAAACCGGTCCGACCCGCGGCTCGCTCGAAGGCGAGGAGGTCAAGGAACCGGCTTTTGGCTTACGAGCGGTCTGGATAGCCGGCGACGAACGGCGTCGCGCCGAGCTGCTGGGCTACACGGTGGTCGATCCCGTGACCGTGATTGTCACCCATCTGGGTGAGGTCGTCCGCCGACACGCCCACGAACTGCTCGGACGCGAGGATGTCAAGAAGCTGGTCGACAAGGTCCGTGAACACAGCCCGAGTTTGGTAGACGAATTGATCCCCACCACCATCTCCCTCGCGACCGTGCAACAGGTGCTGTGCAACCTGCTCGAAGAGCAGGTGCCGATCACGAACATTGCTCGCATCCTGGAGAGCCTCGCGGTTCATGCGCCGTCCGTCAAAGATCCGGTCGAACTGACCGAACTGGTTCGGCAGGACATTGGGCGGACAATCTGCGAGAGGTTTCGCACGGCGGACAACCGAGTTCGCGCGATCGTTTTTGATCCCCGGGTCGAGTACTACCTGAAACAGCAGGTGCGCAACCGTCAGATCGTACTTAACCCCGATCTGCTCCGGCGCCTGCTGGAGGTACTCGGAGATGAGCTGCGCAAAGCGGCCGCTCGGGAGGAGGAGGTCGCCCTTGCGGTAGAACGCTCCCTCCGCCGCCCCCTCAGGCAGCTCCTGTCCCGGGCGCTACCCGACCTGGCCGTGATCGCGTACACGGAGATCCCGAGAGACCTTCGCCTTGATGCCGTGGCCATGATCAGCCCCGAAGCGCTCGGTCTGGACGCGGGTGCTGCAGCACCGGAGCCGTTGGCGGATCTGCTCTCCGAGCTGCGTCCACATGCTGCGTAGCCGGGGCTGCAGTGAACTGGTACAGCCGGCCGGCGAGGGGCTGCGAATTCGGCGGAAGACGTGGACGGGATGGACCGCTTTGGCACAGAGAGCTATGTGAACACGTTCCTGTTGCTCTTTTCGATTGCGGTGGTGGTCGGTATGCTGCGTCATGCGAGTCCGGAAACCGTGCTGTTCCGGGCGGCTGTTGCTGCCGGCTTGAGTGCATTGGTTCTTCGGCTGTCTGTGACCGCCCTGCACGTCGTGGTCGCGCGGTACGGCAAGCCGGGGGGCACTAGCGAGACGACCGAGGCGAGCGGAGCGGCTCCCGACGGCCGTCATGAGGAACGGGACGGCGGTGCAAACGGCGAGCCGCTGGCAGCTCAGAGCGGGGAGCCCCGCAGTCGCGTTTCCTAGAGCGTGGTGTAGACGAGCGGAGAAGATCCCATGGTAAGCGATCCAAGGGGGATCACCCCTGCGTCCGATCGACCGTGGTGGCAGCAGCCGTCAACCGGTGGGCAGCAGAAGAAGGGGCGCACGACCAAACGCGGTAAGCGGGAACCCGATGCCCAACAGGAGCCAAACGGCCCGGCTGACGGCGCTGATCAGAAAGACGGCGCGGAGGTCCGCCAGCAAGGACGCGTGATTGACTTCGAGGCATAGTTGCGGTGAAACAGCGAATGGCCAGGACCCTGCTACGCGGCCAATCTGTCCGGCTACGCCGGAATCGGCAGCACAGCGACAGGGGGGGCGCTGAGCCGGAACAAACCGCCACCGCGACCCGGCAGAGCCGATCTGCTCCGGAATCTGTCGAGATCGAGGAGCTCGCCGTTCGACTGCTGGAAGCGGACACAGAATCGGCGGTACTCGAGGTACGTTGTCCTTGCGGTCGGGTCACCAGAGTACGGTTGCTGGCCAGAAAGCCAGATAAGGGGGCACAACCAAAGGCGCAATCTGAACCCGGCCACGGACCTGAACCAGACGAAGCAGGGGGACGTGATTCGGAAGGGAAAGACCAGTCGCGTGCTTCGACCGATCCTGGCAGAGAAGGGGATGCTGCTCATGAGCCTGGCACATCGACAGCAGGTGAAGCGGTGCAATAGGTTGCGACGGCCGATACGACGCTTCTCTGGCACGCTGCTCCTGGTGATTCCGTTGCTGATGACCGTTGCCGGCTGCGCTACAACCGCCGCCACGCTGGCCGACGACGCACCCAACGAAGCGGATAAGCTGGCCAGCATTGAAATGTCGGTGCGAGACCTGGAGAAAGAACGGGAACAGAATCGCCAGGAGTTGTTCCAGTTACGGACGCAACTGGCGGAGCTCCAGCAAAAGACCCTCCAGCTCCAGACGGACCTGGATCGGATCGAGAAGCTGGTGGTGGCGCGCTATGAGGAATACCTCAAACAGGACCGCGAGGTTCTGAACGAGCTCGATCAAGTGCTCGGGGTGTGGCTCGAGACTATAGAGGAATCCGAGGGGCAGGACGGGGCTGTAGCAGACCGTGGCGAGCAAAGGCGGAGCCGGTAGTCGGTCGGGATCCAGTGTCGTGCTCAGAGCACCAGGACCGGGCCGCACCACGTCGCCCCCGCCGGCCTGGTTCCGAGAGCCGGTTGTTTGATGGGGGCCCGGCTGCTGGTGGCCTGCGTTAATTGGGGACCGGACAAGGGGCCGAGCGAATGGTCAGTGTGCGAGCCTGCGGCCGAGTTTTCGCTACCTGTCTCGGCGCTATCGCCCTGTTGTCAGCGTGTATCCGAATCAACGACTATGTTCGGCCCACCTATGTGGTGCGCTCTGTGCACCCGGTATCTCCTGATATCTGCCCCCGCGTTCTTTTGTTACCCCCTGCATGTACGGATTGCACACCGCGGGATGTGCAACTTCTGGTCGAGCTGTTTCGAGCTGAACTTGTCGAGGCGGGCTATTCGGTCCCCGCTCCGACGGTGGGGATTCCGGGCACAGGTGGACCTGCTCCCACCGATCCGGCTACCCTCCAGCGAATTGCGGAGAGCACCGGCGTGGACGCCGTCCTGGTTCTTCGCGTGCGGCACTATCGTCCGTACCGCCCACCCGTCGTGGATCTCGATGCCTCCGTCTACACCGTGACCGGCCCGGGACTTGCCTGGGAGCTTCACGGCGTCTGGGACCCGCGCGACGGCAAGGTGGCAGCGCGGCTTGAACGATTCGCAGAGCAGGAGATCGAGCCGTCTGTGTTCCGATTCCGACACTCCGCATTGCTCCATTCCCCCCACGTCTTCCTGCGCTTCGTTGCCCACGAGGTTGTGACGGCCATGGCCAGTGGGGAGCTCTCCCCAACGGAGTACAGCACCCAGACTGCATCGGATCCTTCCGCCCCCGCCGCCTTGCCGTCCAAATAGGCCGGGCCGATCACCAGGCCGTGCAAGCATGGACAGGCCGTGGGCTTCCGCCAGGTAGGGGCAAGGCGGTTACGGCGGCCGATCAGAACTCAGCATGTCACGCAGGGATCCCGGCAAAAAGAGCCGGGAGTCGCGAGACTCCCGGCCCGGAAGCCGCTCTACAGCCGACTGTCCTCGCCCATCGAACGTCTCTGCAGGAAGAACGACCCCCCGCTAGCCTACCGGATGAGGTTCGCCACCTCCTGTAGGATCTCGTTCGTGACCGTGATGGTTCGGGCGTTGACCTGAAATCCTCGCTGGGCAAGGATCATCTGGGTGAACTGCTCCGCGATGTCCACGTTCGAGGCTTCCAGAACACCGCGCTCAATCGAGCCGCGGCCACCTGTCATAGCTGTGCCGAGGTTGGGTTCGCCCGAGTTTGCGGTGACCTGGTAGTAGTTGTTCCCCACTCGCTTCAAACCGGCCGGGTTACCGAAGGAAGCGATTTCGATCTGTGCGAGGGGGATGATCTGGCCATTGCTGAAGATCCCCATCACACGACCATCAGCGTTCACCGAGACGTTCACCAGGCTACCGGGACCGTACCCGTCCTGCTTCACCGCCGCAGCGGTGCTGCCTCCACCAAGGTGCGTCAGCCCGGTGTACGTACCACTTTGACCGAAATCCAGATCGATCGTCTGAGGCGTTGACAAGCCGGGAAAAACGAGCGAGATGTTTGCGTCCCCCACCCCGGTTCCCGTTACCGTGTCGAACGATCCGTCGTCGTTGAAGCGAATCCCCTGAACGCTCCCGTCGAGGATGGTCACGCCGGCCTCAGCTGTCACCGTGAGATCCCACGTGTTATCGCTTACTTTTTGGAACGTAAATGTGAGGGTGTGGGCCTTGCCCAGGCTGTCGTACACCTTGATCGAGCTGGTTACCGTGTCGCCATCTTTCCCGTCCGTGATCGTTTCAAATGCGTGTTCATACCAGCTTGTGCTGCCCGTGTTGCCGGCGTCGTCGGAAATGGTGAGATCCAGACTGGCCTCGCCCGGATTGTTTGCCGTGAGCACGATTCGGCCGCTGCTATCGAGCGACGCGGTGGCACCTGTGAAGGCCGCATTGATCGCATCGATCAGGTCCTGCACCGTCGTGGTGTTGTCCACCGCGAGAGTCGTGTTGACGGCGGATCCGTCGGCGTCGGTTCCAGAGATGACGAGTTGGTCCCCGGCAACGTAATCCACCAGGTTGGAATCCAGGTCGTTCAACAGGGTGGACGTCGTGGCCGGAACTCCGCCGACAAGCAAGGGACCAGCCATGGCCAGCACCTCGGCGAGCGGCCCGGTCGCGTCGGCCGAGAGGTTCCCCTGGAAGTTGATGACGTTGGTTTCCGCACCGGGTATGAGCTCCCCGAACGGGATCTTGATCCTGTTGTCGCCCGGCACCTGGAATCCTTCCGCTTCACCGACCGTGCCCGTGCGACGGACGAAGAAACCTGTGGACGGGTCAATCAGATAGTTGTTCGTGTCCAGACCAAAGGCACCGGCTCGTGTGAACAGCGTGTCGTTGCCGGTGAATACCACGAAGAACCCGTCGCCTCGGATGGCGAGGTCGAAGGGGCGCCCCGTCGCTTCGAGATTGCCCTGGTTGAAATCGGGATCAATGGCGATCACCTTCACTCCCAAGCCTAACTGCAACGGGTTCGTGGAAGAGACGTTGTCGCTTGCTCCTGTTGCCTCGCGGAGCGTGTCGTAGAGGAGATCACCGAACAGGGTACGCTGCGACTTAAACGCCACCGTGTTCACATTGGCCAAATTGTTCGCGATCACATCGAGCATGCGCTGGTGTCCGCGCAGACCTGATACGCCCGTATTCAATGCAACCGACATCTGGTCACCTCCTTGTGCCAGGCTGGAAGCGGACCCGGCCGCCACCTGGGCTGCCTTCAGCGGCGGGACCGCTCGTCAACAGCGGCTTGTCGTATGGTGTGCCGTCCTGGAGTGTCTCTCGGTGGGAAACACCGGTCGGCACGCAAAAGCATGCGCGAACCGGTGGAAGGAATATCTCGCGTCCGGATGCCCGGGCTTTCGCTAAGGCGGTCTGTCAGTACAAACCGCGCACCGCCTCCAACGGTATGGATTGACCGTTCACGACAACGTAATACCCGTCTGGCTCGAACGCCACGGCCTCAACGACGCCCTGCCCCTCCAGAGCCCGATTCACATCTCGGTACTGCACATTCCGTCCGACCAGATCCGCCGCGCTTGCAACCTCTTGCAACCGCAGCAAGTTCTCGAATTGGCTGTTCAGCTCCTCTAGCTGCTCCAGAGTGGAAAGCTGAGCCAACTGGGCGACGAACTCGGTGTTGTCCATCGGATCGAGCGGATTCTGGTACCTCAGTTGGGTGGTGAGCAGTTGGAGGAACTGATCGCGTGCTTCGGTGCTGGTGATTAGGCGAGCCCCATCCATGGGCCGTCTTCCTCGTGCTCTAGAGTTCCTGAGCTTCAAGCCAAAAGGTTCAGCCGGCCTACCGGGTTTTCGACCGACTGCACCAACGGTGAGCCAGGGGCGGCCGTACGGACGCCTTCCCTCCTCATCCACATGGTTCGTCTGGAACCGCGCTCCGAATTCAAATTTTGTCCGCCGCTTTGGCCGCCGACCAAAACGGTCGCCTCAGCCAGCTCGATCCCATGGGCTGCCAGAGCGTTACGTAGCTCTCCCAGGTGGCTGTGCAAAAGCTGCCCCACGGAGGGATCCGAAGCTCGAAACCGCGTCTCAATGGTCTCCCCTTTTTGCGTGATGTCGATCTCCAGTTCACCCAACTCCGGTGGGTCAAGCTTGATGCGGACACGATGCTGGCCCTGAAGCGTCGACGTAACCAACGCCTCCTCAACCTGGCTAACGAACGCAGGAATCGCGTGGGTGGAGCTGGAGACTTCCGGTGGGCGCCGCACAGACGAAGAGACCCGATCGGCGGTGTCCGTGTGCAGGAGTCCCGCTCCGACGAGATCCGGGGTGATTGCTTCCGACATCGCGGCGCTACGCACGCGGGGGAGCTCCCCCGGGCTTCGACGAACGGGCGCCTGCTCTGCGGTGTGCCCCGGCAGAACGCCTGCCTGGGGAGTGGGTAGAGGGGGGCGAAGAGGCAACGGTTGGGACGGGTTATGGCCTGTGATCTGAGCCCGCCGGTGGGGCGGGGCTGGCGGCTGTGTCGTGATCGTCTCCCGCTGCCGGCTGTTCAGGTTCCGGTAGCGCGTCGCACGGGTCGGCACCACGCTCACATCCGGGACTGGATCTGGCCGAGCCGGTCGGGAGACCGCTTGCGTGTGCACCGCAACGGGTGCCGAGCCAGTCCACTCCATCGGCGAGTGGCCCGAGCGGTCTCCCGCAGAGGGATAGCTTCGCAGGGGGGCACTGGGTGACGACGGGGGCTTCTCGATTGCTTGGTTCTCCGCAGAAGGGACCGGACGAACTCTGCCGCCGTCGCTTGCTTCTACCTGGACCGGTGAGCGAGCCGCCGTGCTACTCGTCGGTTCGTTGAGCTGACGAACCGGCTGTCCCGCCGTGCGCCCACCAGAGTCTGCGGACGGTCCGCTCGTTGGCGGGGGCGGAGTCAGGTCGCCGGCGTTACGGACTCGCCGGTCCGCGGTCAGCAGGTGACGGTGGTGCGCGACGCTCGTTGGAGCGCTAGCTTCGACATCTGCAAGCCGCTGGCTTGTCGCTGAAGCTGGCGGCCCGGACCGCAGTGACGACGATGGGGGCTGTCGGAGTAGAGGGACACGGTCCACCTCTACCGCCGGGTTTGCCCGCCCCGGGCCGGTTGTGGACGGTGGCGGGCCTGGATCCTGGGAGCGAGTGAGCACCGGATCGGAATCGCCCGCCTGATCAGGGACGACTCGGGGGGGCGTGCGTGTGTTGGCCACATCTGCTTTCGAATCCTCGGGAGGCGGGAGCGCGACGGGCGCGTCGGGCCGGGGGATTCCTGTGGGCGAGACCTCACCAGGGGGCGAAGGAGCCGGGGCGGTTTCCGGGGCCGTCCCGTCGGCTGTGGAAAGGGGGACTTCTAAGCGCTGGGATTCGCCCGAGCTGAAAGTGGGATCTTCAGCCGGCGGCAGCATGGGGTCGGGCGCGGTGGCCAATCCGATTGGCGGTGGGGACACGCGATTCGTTTGGCGCTTCTTCCCCGCTCGCGGGGCCGCTGTATCGGGTTCGGTCGCGGAGGTTGTGTTCGAGAGCGAAACGGGAGTCTCAGTCGCGCTGGGTAGGATTTGGCCAGGTTCGGGGAACGGACTAGCTGACCCGGGCCCGCAGGGGTGGCCCGCGGAGCAGGAGCCTCCTTGCACAAGGAT
>JALSID010000398.1 GCA_026981825.1 Planctomycetota bacterium | reverse complement strand
CGCCATTGCGCAGCAGGCTCGCCACGGCGACAGGCCGAATCGAGTTCGTCATCCTCCGGACTGCTCGTTCACCTCCGGTTGCTTCCCACCTCTCCTCACGGAGACGCAGTTACCTTCGGTTACGGGGACTCAGACCATACCCCGGCAGGGACGTTTCACCCTGCTGGCTCGATGCGCTCGGGAGCGCACTGCGCCCGCCCGGCCCGGGCGGGCAGGGATTACCCGCCAGCTCGCGGCCGGACCTGGCCGCCTGCGCGGAGGCGCATCCCTCGCCAGCCGCGCCTACTTGCCGCGGCGAGCCGCAGGCTCGCCAGACCCCGGCGCTTCCCCCGCCCGCAACCGCTGGCAAAAGTCAGCGATGCGGGCCGCCGCCGGCGGGACCGGACCTCCGCCGCGCCGACGGCGGAGCATTGGTAGCGCGACCCGGCCCCGGGTCCGCCCCAGAGCGATGGGCCCCAAGCAAGCGGTGGCATAGATGGCCCCCGCCGAGCGAAAGAAAAGCCAGCCCTTCGCAGGATTGGCGACGTCGCGAGCTCCCGCTCGCCGCCAGGCGGGATCCGCATTGCTTAGCCTCACGAGCGGTCGAGGCCCCGGGGAAGCTGCCGCGGCCTCGGCGAGCCTGCGGCTTGCCGCGCGGAGTAGCCTCGGCTGGCGAGGAACGCGCCTCCGCCCACGCGGTTGGGTCCGCGCGCACGCTGGCGAGCCCCCCTCCCCGCCGCGGCGCGGCGGGGGTACCACTGCGCCGTCGCCGGCGCGACGGCGGTCCGGCCCCCTCCGCGCCGACGGTTGCATTCAAACCCCGGCTACTGGGTTACCCCCGGCGCTCTCCTCTCTATTGGCCCCCCGTTGACCATCCGGCGCTGCTCTTGCGCATGCCCGCGCTCTGGGCAGACTTGCGGACGGGTCTCACCAGCAATGTCGCGCCGAGCCAGCTGCGGAGCTCCGCTGCCCCCCAGCGGCGGGCAGGTTCGGGCGCTCGTAGAGCGGGCCGACTCAGCTCCGCCCGGACCGCGGGCGGAACGCCAGTCGTGCCAGCTTCGCAGGATGCCTGGTACAAACCTCTCGAGCGCGCAGTCCTCCGTCGGGTTGGTTTCTTCGCGGAGGTCGAAGCGACGCGGCCGTGGGCCTACGCGCTACACCCGGCCTGGCGACGAGGCGAGTGAAAGCGGCACAGGAGTGCCGCAAGCCAAAGCGGCAGGGGAGTGCCGCACTCCAAAAGGCGGCTTTGGCCGACCAGCCATCCGGCATGACCGATCCCGTGTCAGTTTTTGCCGCGCTCGCCCGTAACCAAGAAGGGAAGGCGCCAGAATCGGCCACTAGCGCAGAGAGGAGGGGAACAGTGCGGCGAAAGAACGCAGTTGGTAGCGCGGGGGCTTTGACTCCGGCGGCATTGCTGGCTCAGCCGCAGGAGCAGCCCTTCGCCGAAAACCTCCCTGCAACACTGCCGCTTCTCTGGCCGCCTGTGCGGCCAGTCTGGATTGGGGGCCCAGAACGGCGGTGCGGTCTCTGCGCGACACTACGGCCACAGGGTGAAAGCCGGTGCCACCTACCGAACGCGCCGACCAATGCCGTCAACACGACCGGACCGACGCGATTTTGGTACTCTTGTTAGGGCTCGGGTCGGGACGATCACCGGATGGAGGCTGCAGGACATGACCACAGCTACCTCGCAAGCTTTCACGATTGCCGCATCAGACCTGACATTTCTGCTGGAGGGATGCCCCCGTTGCTTCGTGTTGAAGGTCAAGCACGGGGTGCGGCAGCCGTCGATGCCCCTTCCAACGATCTTCACCATACTGGCCGGGTTGCAGAAAGACTACTACTCGGGGTTGCGAACCGAGCAGATCTCGCCCGAGCTGCCGCCGGGAATCGTGGTCTTCGGCGAAAAGTCCGTGCGTTCGAAGCCCATCCCGATCCCTGAAAGCAGCGTGACGTTCACTTTGATCGGGCGGTTCGACATCGTCCTTCGGCTCGACGACGGCACCTATGCCGTGATCGACTTCAAGACGGGCCGCCCGCACCCCGAGAAATCCGACATCTACGAGCGGCAGTTGCTGGCGTACGCCTACGCGCTCGAACATCCGGCAGAGGATGCAATGGGAGTGCAGCGGGTGTCGCATATCGGTTTGCTCTACTTCGTCCCTCAGGCCGTCAGAGTTGACCCTCCGTCCCGGCAGACCGTCAACGGCGACCTCAAATGGGTGCCGTTGGAGAAGGACTACGGCAGGTTGTACTCCACACTGAGCAAGGCCGCGCGCCTCCTAACCGGCCCCCTGCCAGCCTCGAATAGCGACTGCGAATGGTGCCGGTACGGCGATCTCTATGCAGATCGACTTGTCAACGCACCGGGGGTGCGCCCGGTGAGAATTGTCCCGCCACGCTGCCCACGATGTGGGGGCGAGATGCAGTTACGACGAGGATCCTATGGGCCGTTCTGGGGGTGCATCAACTACCCCGCATGCACGGGCACCCGTCCGCGCACGTAGCGGAAGTGGACATCGATTTGCCCCCTGGCCGAGCAGTGCAAATGCCCCCCTGCGGCAGAGAGTCGTCCCACGGAGCTGCGGCATCGCGGCCGCTCGGCGGGCAGCCTACGCTGCCTGGTCACCCGCGCAGGCCAGCCCTGGCAGGCCATAGTCCGTTGCGGATCCGCCCCATTGGCCGAGCCGCGACACGACATCCTTCCTAACGACAGGTTTTCGCACGGCGTGCAGGGTCCCGACGCGGTGCATCGACGAGCCGCTCCGGTCGCCGCACAGGCGAATGGGTCAGGTTAAGTCTTGACGGGTTTCGATCTTGCGCGCGCTCCGTGGGAACTGAGCTACACTAGTCATGGTTCGCCGGTGCCGCCGTGCTCGATTGCGCCCAAGAGGGAGTACCCTACGATGGCGGACGAGTCACGCACAGTTCCGAAGCCGGATTGGGTGATCTTCCAAATCGGCCGGTTAGAGCGCTGGGCTTTCCAGAAAACCCGTTTCGCCTTCAAGGGCACCGAACAGGAAGCGGAACTGAGTTCCCTTGCGGTGGCGCGTGCGCTGGCATCGTGCGGAGAGCCGGCGGCAGTGCATATCTTCTACCCGGTAAGCCTGCCGTTCAATCGCAATCTGCCTTTGGATGAGTGGCAAAAAGATCCCGCACTGCAAGAGCTGGCCGTTCAGATCGAACGCGCATGGTCGCATCCCGATGCGTTTCGGCAAGCACCGGAGCTGCTGTTCAAGCACCATCCACACTCGTGGGCCGCGAGCCGAGCGGGCCACGCACGCGGCTTGGGACCGCACTTCAGCGTCATCCCCTCGATAGGTGCCTACACGTTACCAAGCCCGGGTCAAAAGCCATCCGGCGGCGCACGACAATCCGCTCCAGCCGGGGGCTCACCGGAACCTGACCAGCCAACAATCAAGTTCCAATGCCCGCCTGCGTTCATTGAGCTTGTGATGTTCGCCGAGATGCTCTCGGTCCACCACAGGTTCGAAGCAGAGGGTCACATTCCCCGGGTCTACGCGGCGGATATCAGCGCCGGCCACAACATCTACGCGGGCACGCTCTGGTCGGCGCTGCGGTACTTCAACGTGTGTCTTCAGTTCATGCATCGCGACCAGGCCGAGCAGCAACGGCCATCGTTTCACGTGCTCGTCAGCGACCCCGTGTCCCCAGGGCTACCCGACCCGGTCGAGATCCACGATATGCAACAAGCCGTGGCTTACTTCTTCACCTTCCCGGAACGTGCGCGCCCCATCGTTCGCGACGGTCGGGTCTCAATCGAAGCCGTGGACTCCGTTTTTGGACAGGCAACCGAGATCGGCGGCTTCGATCACGACGCGATGACAAAGCTGATCGACGAGGGGGCGCGGGCCTGGGCTGCCCTCAACTACGGAATCGTCGCTTTACTTCCTTATATTGACGCCTCCCGCGATAAGGAGAAAGAAATACTCGACGCTATCCGCGATCTGCTAGCCGAAGTCTCCTGCCGATCCAGGCGGGTCGTTGCCCGCAACGCTGGCGGTAGAGAAGAATCTCTGCCCAACTGGTCGAACAGCGTCCGGCTGCTCCTCATCGCTCTGCACATCCACCTCGCTATCGTCCGTTGCGTACGCAAGTGCACCGGCACGCTGCGCGCTGACGGACTCGCGGAGGAGGGCGACGCTTGGCGGGTTGCTCAACTCCGGGATGCGTACGAGAACGTCTTCAGAGCCCTCAGTGAAAACGAACCTTCGCTTTTGGCACGTCGCGAGGTGAAGTCCCAGATAGCGCGCATGAGCAGATACAGCCGGGATCAGTGCTGTGATCAATGGCAGAACGGGAGCGCGCTGTTGGAGAACCAGTCTTCCTGTAGTAGCGGTTGGGACGATCGCCGCTATCGAAACCTGGTGGCCCACGCTGGGTTCGAGCACTCGATCTACGAGTTTCGCGCCGATGGGAACGATTTCCTGTTCAGGTATACCCAGGAAGGACTCGAACGGGCGTGGCAGGGTACTTACTTCGCAATGGGGGCCGTAAAGAGCGCTCGTGCGTTTCGTTCTCAGGTCGGTGGCAATGAGCAGCGTGGGCCCGGTCCGCTGTCAACACCACAGGCCGATACCCAGGCGAGCGCACTCGAAGGAGCCGGGAGCGCGGCCGGCCAATTCGGCCAAGAAGGCATAACCGCAAAGGAAGCGGGTACGCGATCCGACCAACCGACTCGGACCGCGGTACACGGAACGGAAGGAGTGGGGGCGCGACCGGAGAGCACGGAAACGGGCGAGCTCGCGCAAAACCCTGTTGGGCGGGCAGCGGAGCTCAGGGCCGCTGCGGCGGAGGTCGTGGCCGATTTCCGCAAGGCAGGGCTTTTTGGCCCCTGCCTGTACTGGGCAGACGTGTTCGGAGTGAGCCATGGGCTCACGAGCGAAGAGCTTCGGGAGGCAATAACACCCAGGCCCCCTGACTCTCCTGACTGGCGGCCCGACTATAACACCGTCCGAGCCATCGAAGAGGCGAACCAAGCGATCCGGGACGGTACGGTTCACAAAGCGGAGTGGCTGTGCGAGCCGATCGTTCTGGTTGGGCGGATCAAGGCAGGGGCGGGCAAGGGGGGTGTCTGGATTGAGGTGCCCGGACTGCGCGACTTCTACGCTCCTGTGGCCGAATCCCTGGACCGTGGCTGCGAGGTTGGCAGCCATGTCCGGTTCCGGCCGCGGGTGCGGCGCCACCGCCGCACCGGACAGCCGACGCTGATGGCCACGGATTGCGAACCGATCGACGACCAGTGATCCAAGGACATCGACAGGGCCCGGGCCGCAACCCGAACCGGCACTGTCCCGACGCCCCCCTTTCCAGACATGGCCCTGCGAACACTAGCGGCACGCGCTAAGAGAGAGTGGCCACACCCCGAAACCAGCTTTCACGGGAGCTGCGCCTCCTCACGGACGGCCTCTTCTTGTGCTGTAGCGGTCCGACCGGCCCGAGGGGGCCACGGCGTCCCCAGGGCCCGTTCCGCGATCCGCGGTGCGCGGAGGGGGCTCCGCATGAAGGAACAGTCGTTTGGTCGAGCCTTGGCGTTGAGCGAGGGGGCTTGAGCTGTACGAGATACCACTCGTGGCCACGAAACGGAGCACCACCCTTTCGTTGCGCTGTCGCCGTGGCGCGTCGATGATCACCCTAAATGGGGGGCGCTACCGGATCTGACGAGCAGCGGCGGCAACGGTCGCATCGACGCCTCGCTCGCTTCAACAGCGTAGGAACCCCACGCTGCCTGACCCTTGCACTGCATCAGGGGGGACATTGGGCGTACACACAGAGACATGTGGGCTAAGCGGAGTGTTAGTGCCGCCTGGGTCAAGGCAGGCGTCGGGACCGTGGCTTCAATTGGTAGGGTCGAGGGGCGATTCGATGTCAGATTTGTTCCGGCCTGTTCGTAGTCATAGTGGACGAGGGTAAACGGAGGGAGAACGGGAGAGATGTTGGGAGAAGAGACCGTTGGGCACCAGGCTGCTCCAGCAGATACGCAGGGACAAGTGCCCGCCCCTGCGGGGGCAGCTATCCACTTCTTCGCTGGGAGCCTTCTCATTGGCGTCCCGAAGATCGGCTGCGTAGCGCCGCCGCCAGAGATCGACTGGCGGCCTGCCCTTGCGATCGGAGCGGGCTTTAGCCTCATGGATGCCGTGCTCAGGTACATCGGGAAGCGACTCAAGCAAAGACGGTGAAGAAACGGAGCACAGCACGCGACGACGAGCGATGGCTGGGTGGAAGCCCTTTGACAATGGCGCGCGGTCGCGCATCTGGAAAAGAACGCTGGTAGCGGCCGGCGTGATCGTAGCCGCCGTGCAGACGGCCGCGTCCGGCTCGTGCCGGTTGAGCCCTGCACCGCTACCGTGCCGGAACCAGTTCACGACCACGACGGTCGTTGTTGCAGCGGCACGGGCTTATCACCTGGCTGAGTTGCTCATGAAAGGGGGTAGAGTGCAATCGAACTGAAGCTCAACGCTTGGGGAGGGTGCCGATGAGTCGGGAAGAAGCTGTAGCGAAGGCTGTTAAATCGGGTGCTCAGAACGGGACGCTTGCTGCTGCGGCAAGCATCGTTTCGGGCATCGCGATACAGGAGATTCCCATAAAGATCTTGTGGATTTTTACCGTAGGAACCAGTACGGTGATCAATTGGCCCCTCGCACTGGGACTTGGGGCTATAGCGGGATTGGCCAGCGGCGTGGCCAGCTACTTGAAGCACTGTGCAGCCGAAGAAGAAGTCGATAGGCGGCTGCTAGAGCGGTTGCAAGGAGGGGGGAGAGCCTAACGGAGCGAGACCAACGCCCAGACCACCCAGAAGGAATGGCAACCAAAGGATACACGGTCGGAACGGCTCGCGCGGCCGCAGCCGGCCGGCAAACGGACCGCCCGCGCGGGCTTGACGTCCGCCGCGTGTGGGCGATAAGATGGGCTGCCAGGTAACCGCCATGTTGCCCAAGTAGTCGTCGATGCAGATGTTCGGCAGAAAGGAGGTGTGCCTGGACGTAGGTGCTCCTAGGTTAAACGTCGCAAGGCGAGTGTCGGGTGCATCCTAGCGGTAGTGCTGGATGCATTGCGTGTGTAGGTTCCGGATAGCTTTCCAGAGCTATCCGAGAGGCGGGTCCTGAGCCGATATCGGTACCGTCGGTTCTGGGGCCGATCGCGCGTTGGTCATGTCGCGCGAATTCGTTATCTCCTGGGAAGCTGTCCGAGCACCAGGAGATAGATCGTCGGCATCAAAAGAGAAGAGAGGGTGAGTGGGGTGGGATTAAGGAGCCGACGATATGGTACGCCTGTTGGGCAGTAATGGCGTACACCACCCGCCGTCAGCCCGGGCTGACGGCGGGTTTTGTTATTGCCGGTTTGGGACACCAGTTCGCCAGTCGTCGCGATCGCGGCAATCACAGCTCTTGTCCGTGAGGCGCCACGTTCACTCAGGGCCCTGACAGCGCTGTACCTGTTCGGGGCGTTGGCCGGGTTGGAGCTGATCTCTGGCGTTCACGAACGTGCCGCTGTTCTTGGGCGCGAACACGTATGCGTGCGCCGCACCGAAGATCCCACGTGCGCCGCTGCAGCCGGGCGCATCGGGCTGGAGGCAGCCCCGCCCGGGTGGAGCCGTCGATCTTGACCTGGCCGAGGCCAGCCCGTAGTTTTTAGTGATGGGGCGGCTAGCTCAGTTGGTCAGAGCGCCACACTCACATTGTGGAGGTCCGGGGTTCGAGTCCCTGGCCGCCCAAAAGGCGGGTTGCGCAAGTCTCGGCGCAACCCGCATTTTCGTTGCACTGCAACGACTTACGGAAATCGCTGCGCACGCCTGATCAGCACAGATATCAGCGCCTTTATCAGCGCGCTGATGGCCCCCTTCACCGCGAACGGCCCGCTCGAAGTCGGCGTCGGACACCTGCCGGGAGTGACGGTCCGCCACGGATTCGGTCTGTCCGGTGCAGGCGCCCCCCGCGGAGCACTCCAGAAAAGCCCAGCGGGCCGAGCCACCACCGGCCTTCATGCCGAGCCACCACCCGGCCTTCATCTCGTGGTGCGTCTTGTCCCTTATGGCGCGACGAGCGGGTCTTTGGCGTCATGCTGCGCGGCGAGGCGAAAGAAGCCGACGGATGGACATTCTTGTAGTGGACATTCTTGTAGAAATGGAAAGGGAGGCGGAGCCTGTTCAGGCTGAGTAGGCTGCCCTAAACGTCTTTTCAACGGTCGGGCGCGGCAGCCTACGCCGTTACTGGGTTCCAGCTCCATGGTTGGTTCCGCGTCCTCCGTAGGTTGGCAATCGATCGCTGGCGGAGGTACTCGTGCGCCGCGGCCTCGGCGAGCCTGCGGTTCGCCACCGACCCGATCAGCGTCGCGCCCGCGACGGCGGCAGCCCCCGCGCTTCTCCCATCCGCAATCGTCCGGAAAAGGCAGCAAGCCTGCCCGCTACCTGGCGGGACCGGACCTCCGCCGCTGCGACGGCGGAGCAGTGGTAGCGCGACCCGGCCCCGGGTCCACCCACAAGCCATGGCGGCCAAGCAAGCGCCGGTAGAAACGACCTCCGCCGGGGAAAAACAGCCCCCTGTCGCCCGCTCGGCGATGGTGCGCCCTCTCTCTCGCCGCTTCGGCGGCCCGCCGAAGCGGCCCCGAACCCGCCGCCCGGCGGGACAAGGGGAGCGGCGGACCGCCGTCGCGCCGGCGACGGCGCATTGGTACGCCCGCCGGGCCCCGGCGGGCAGGGCCTCCCCGCCAGCCTCCGCCCGGCTCCAGCCGCCTGCGCGCAAGCGCTCTCGGGACCAGCCGCGCCTTCTCCCCACGGCGAGCCGCAGGCTCGCCACCGGCCCGATGACCGCAGGGCCCGCGACGGGGGCAGCCCCCGCGCTTCTCCGAGCTGCAATCGCCCGGAAAAGCCAGCCATGCTGCCCGCCGCCCGGCGGGACAAGGGGAGCGGCGGACCGCCGTCGCGCCGGCGACGGCGCATTGGTACGCCCGCCGGGCCCCGGCGGGCAGGGATTACCCGCGAGCCAGCGCCCACACCCGGCCGCGTGCGCAAAGGCGCGTTCCCCACCA
>JALSID010000397.1 GCA_026981825.1 Planctomycetota bacterium | reverse complement strand
CCGGCCGGAGCGGCCCCGGCCCGCCGCCCGGCGGGTCCGGAGCTCCGCCGCTGCGACGGCGGAGCAGTGGTAGCGCGACCCGGCCCGGGTCCGCCCCAAGGCGCTGGCGCCAAGCAAGCGCTGGCAATAATGACCTCCGCCGAGCGAAACGGAACCCCGCCCGTCGGGCGAATGGGCAATGGGGCGCGCTCGCTCTCGCCGCTTCGGCCGCCCGGCCGAAGCGGCCCGCGAGCCCGCCGCCTGGCGGGAACCGCATTGCTTGCCCTTGCGAGCCGTGGCGGCCGCGCGAGGCGCCGCCGCCTCGGCGAGCCTACGGCTCGCCGCTCGGAGTGGCCCCGGCCGGCGAGGAATGCGCCCCTGCGCAGGCGGGTGGGTGCCGGCGCGCGCGGGCGAGCCGTCCTCCCCGCCGCGGCCCGGCGGGGGTACCACTGCGCCGCCGGCGCGACGGCGGTCCGGCCTCTCCGCCCCGGCGGTTGCATGCAGGCCCCCGCGAGACGGCGAGCGGAACGCCAATCGTGCTCCCCTCGCAGAAAGTGGCGTACAGACGTTTCAGGTGCGGTAGCGCTCCGCTGCTTTTAGAAAAACTAAAGCGGCAGTGGACTGCCGCGCTCCAAAAAAAGCGGCACAGGAGTGCCGCACTCCAAAGCGGCGGAGGTCGGGTCCCGCCGGGCGGCGGGGGGCCGGGGTGGGTTTACCGAGCGGTTGCGGCCGAGGGGATCGCGGGGAAAAGCCCCGGCGATGGCTCGGCGGCGCCCCGGGGCCGACGATGCTAGCGGTCCGCCAGCGCGGCTCTATAATGTAACTCCGCAAGTTCGGTGGCCTTGGGAGCGGAAGGTGATGGGGCGACCAATTCGAATCGGCGCGGTGCGGTATCTGAATGCCCGGCCGCTTGTGTATCGCCTGCAGGAGCTCGTTCCGGAAGCCGAGGTGATCTACGACCTGCCCAGCCGCCTGGCTGACGGGCTTGCCGAGGGAACGCTGGACGTCGCCCTGATTCCGTCGGTCGAGTACTTTCGCGGCCAGGGCTACCGAATCGTGCCCGGCATCGCCATTGCAGCGCGCGGCCCCGTCCGCAGCGTCAAGCTGTACACGCGCGTCCCCCTGGCCGAGATCAAAACCCTCGCCCTGGACGAGGGCTCCCGGACCAGCGCCGCGCTCGTCCAGGTCTGGCTTGCCCGCTACCACGGACTGCACCCTCAGATCCAGCCCCTCCCCATCGGTGTGAGCCCAGAAGAATGCCCTGCCGATGCCGTGCTCGCGATCGGCGACCGCGGCATGTACCCGGCACCGGAGGGGGAGTTTTTGGCAGAGTACGACCTGGCGGACGAATGGCTCCGAGCAACCGGACGACCGTTCGTCTTCGCCTTCTGGGCGGTCGCCCCCGGCGTCGTGCTCGGACCGGTCGAGGAGGCTCTGCTGCACGCCCGCGAAGCCGGGCTCGCCCATGCAGCAGAGATCGCCGAGGCCGCAGCAGCCGAACTGGAACTGCCCTACGAAACCTGCTACGAATACCTCACCAAGAACATCTGCTACGAATTCGACGAACCCGAACGCGAAGGACTGCTGCTCTTCTATCGCTGGTCCTGTGAACTCGGTCTGGTGCCGGCAAACGTGGAGCTCAGGTTCTATGATCGAGCGCATCCTGCAGAAGTGCCTGGACGGTGAACGAATCAGCCCAGAAGAAGGTCTCGAGCTGCTCAAGTCCCACGATTTGCACGCCCTGGGACGAGCGGCCGACGCCGTGTGTCGCAGGCTGCATCCCGAGCCGTACCGGACATACAACATTGATCGGAACATCAACTACTCAAACATCTGCGCCGCAGAATGCGACTTCTGCGCCTTTTTCCGCAAGCGACGTGATCCCGACGCGTACCTGCTGGACCGAGAAGAACTCTACCGCAAGATCGAGGAAACCATCCGTCTGGGTGGCGACCAGATCCTCCTGCAAGGGGGCCTCCACCCGACTCTCCCCCTGGAGTGGTACGAAGAGCTCCTCCGCGACATCAAGGCCCGATACCCCCAGATCAACGTTCACGGCTTCAGCCCCCCGGAGATCTGGCACTTTCATCGGATCAGCAAGCTACCTCTGCGCGAGGTCCTGCTTCGCCTAAAGGAGGCCGGGCTGGGCTCCCTCCCGGGCGGCGGGGCGGAGATCCTGGTCGATCGCGTGCGAAAACAGATCACGCGGGGCAAATGCATGACCGACGAGTGGCTTGCGGTGATGCGCACCTGGCACGAGCTGGGGGGGCGCAGTACGGCCACCATGATGTTCGGACATGTGGAGACGCTCGAAGACCGCATCGAGCACCTAGAACGGATTCGCCAGCTCCAGGACGAAACGGGCGGCTTCACGGCGTTCATCTGCTGGACGTTCCAGAAGTCGAAAGGCGACGAAAGCAGCCCCTATTTCCGTATGGGCCATGTGCCAACGGTTGGATCGTTCGAGTACCTCAAGATGCTGGCCGTCTCGCGCCTCTACCTGGACAATATCCCGAACATGCAATCGTCCTGGGTAACTCAGGGGCGCCAGATCGGGCAGATGGCGCTCTTCTTCGGCGCCAACGACATGGGCAGTTTGATGATCGAGGAAAACGTGGTTGCTTCGGCCGGCACCGTCTATCACCTGACGCTGGAAGAGATCCGCGAGTCGATCATCGAGGCGGGCTACATCCCGCGGCAGCGGAACGTGTTCTACGAGCTGATCGATGAGCCGCCGGCGCTTGCGGATCCCGTCGCGGCAACCGCGTGACACCGACGATGGGCTCCCAGGCTACAGGCCCCCCAAAGCAACCCCTGGTGGACGTGCAGAACGTGACCCGCACGTTTCCCCACCCCCGTCTGGGCTCGATCGTTGCCGTGGACAACGCCTCGTTCCAGTGCTTCCCCGGTGAAGTCTTCGGTCTCCTCGGTCCCAACGGCGCCGGCAAGACCACGATGCTCCGCGTAATCGCCACGTTGCTCACCCCAGACCGGGGAACGGTGACCGTCAACGGCTACGACGTTCGCACCTCGCCGGACCAGGTACGCCGCCAGATCGGCTATCTTTCCGCCTCCACCGGCGTTTACGATCGATTGACACCTCGCGAGTTCGTCAGCTTCTTCGGCCGATTACACGGACTAGGGCCCGAGGAGCTCGAACAGCGACTCGATGAATTGATCCGATTGCTCAACCTCGAAGAGTACGCCGACGTCGTTTGTGCCAAGCTCTCCAGCGGCACGCGGCAAAAGGTCTCGATCGCACGGGCGCTCGTTCACAACCCCCCGGTGATCATCGCCGACGAACCCACGGCCAACCTGGACTGCATCGCGACCAAGCATGTGCTGGACACGTTCGAAGAGCTCAAGCGGGTGGGCAAGACGGTCATCCTGTCCACGCATGCGGTCTACGAAGCGGAGCGACGCTGCGACCGGATCGCCATCATCCACCGCGGTCGCATTGCCGCGTGTGGCACTCCACACGATATCGTCCAGGCCGCCGGCGCCCCGGACCTCGAGACGGTCTTCTTCCAGATTCTCGGCGCCCCCACGAGAGCGGACGTGGCGTGAGCCCCCACGCACAGCGGGCTGCCGACGCATCCTCACGCCCAGTACACCGGTTGACCACCGATCACGGTCGCGCAAACAGGGCTGTCGGACTCGAACAGGGCGTGCAGTGGGTCTCCGTCGCCGTCCGGGAGCCGGACCACGCAGAAGTCGGCTGCGCAGCCGGGTTCGAGCGTCCCATGGTGGTGCAGGCCGAGCGCCCGCGCCGGCACACGGGTGATGGCCGCAAGCAATGTCGAGGGGGGCCAACGAGTCCCCCCGCGATGCACGAGCCGCGCCTCGTCCAGCACCGACAGGCTGTTCGCCGATGCAAGGGAGTCGGTACCGATGGCTACCTCCAGGCCGTCCGTCACCATCTGTTCAAACGGGTGAGGAGGTCTCCGGAACCTGAGATGCGTCGATGGGCAGTACACCAATGCGGCCCAATTCCGAAGCGTACGCCAGTCCTGGCTGTTCAGGTAGTTGCCATGGGCGACCACCCACGACATACCGGCGGTGGAGATTAAGCGCAGGACGTCAGGGATTAAGGAAAGACGCTCAGGGAACCATGCTCCCAGTTCCCGGAGCAGTTCGATGAGCGGTCGGGCCGACGGATGGAAGCGGCGGCCATTGCCGCCGCTCAGGTCCAGGCCGCCCGTGCGCGCCGGCCGGCACAGTCCCATTTCCTCAGCGGTCTCCGCCAGGTGCGTGGCGAGCGGAAGGCCCCGGCCACGCACGAGGTCGACGCACTGCCGAAATAGATCGGGCGAGGCGCTGTACGGAGCGTGCGGAGCAAGCGATGCCCGCACGGCCGACTCGGCGGGGGCATCTGCCAGCCAGAGGCGGGCACGCTGCAGGATCGCCTGCTCGCGGGCAGGTTCAAGGCCGAGCACTTCCCCGAAAACGACACCGCGGAGCGGTTGCCAGCAATCCAGCGGCAGTCCGACCGTCGTAATGTCCCCCACCGCAACCACCCCCGCTGCGATCGACTGCTCCACCCCCGCCTGCACAGCTCGACATAGCTCGTCCTGATCGACGCTCCGCCGGTACGCCACCACATGTCGCACCCAGCGCCAGAAGTCGGGCTCTGCGCTGCGGCGGGCATAGTTTCGAGCGGTTTCGCAGAGCGTCAGGTCCAGGTGCGTGTGGGCGTTGACGAATCCGGGCAGAATGAGCGCCGATCCAAAGTCCACATCAGGGGTCCCTGGACCGCGACGCCGCAGGCCACGAACGCGCCCCCCCTGCACCAGAAGTTCCGCATCCTCATGTACCAGATCCGGCGTCTCAACGATCCAGCGTGCGCGATACCTTGTCAGCTCTGTGTTCTCAGCTCGCCTCATCCGCCTCAACTTCCCGATCACGCCCCCGGTCGCCCGCCCAACGTGCTCGCCAGATCATTCCAAGGCCACAAACCGCGAGCCCGGCCCCCACGAGCAGCGCGGTCGGTCGATAGCCCCCGTCTGCCCAAAACAGCCGCAGCCACCCTGCAGGCGTCGCCTGGACGGTGCCGAACCGGGCCGCGAGCACAACCAGCCCATTGTGCAAAGCGTGCCCCAGAACGCACGGCCAGATGCTGTTCGATAGGACGGCGACAGCCCCCAACACGCAGCCCAGGACGAACGCCGTAGGGAACTGAAGGGGATTAGCATGGAAGAAGGCGAAGAGTAGCGCGGACACGAGAACCGCCCAACCGGCGGGTAGCCGCGACTGCAGGCCCGTTAGAATCCAGCCTCGAAAAGCCACTTCCTCACACACGGCAGGCACGAGTGCAAGAGTGACAAGGAGCAGCAGGGGCGAAACCTGGCCCGAGCGAATCGACTGCTCCAACTGCTCGAACGCCGGGGGCAGTTCGCCCCACGCCCGCTGCTGCAGCTCGGCCAGCTCGAACACCAACGGATGGAGCCCCACGAAGAGCAGGCACACGCCGAGGTACGTCAGCAGCCGCGCACGGCGCAGACGCAGGCTCCAGAGGGGACGGCCGGTGGCAATCCACGCGGCAGCCACGGGTAGGCCGAGCACGGCGAAGATCTGCACAGGAATCACGCTGACAAGCTCGGCAGGTAGGAGCGCGGACAGGAACCACTGGGCGGTAAGCATCCCCCCGTAGATCGCGACGATCAACCCCAAGCCGGGAACCGCATGGTGGGACCGATAGCGAACGATGGCGTGCCACAAAGGCCCCTGCTCGGCTTCACGGTTGAGGATCGCTTCGCTGTAGAAAGCCCGCACGCTCAGTGCCGTCGCCGCCACCGTTATCACGATCGTCACCGCCAGGCTCACCAGCCCAATCCACGCCTGGCCATACTCGGCTTGCAGCAGCGATCGCAGAAGCAACGTGTGTCCGGTGAACGGGAGCACGGCGGTTCGCCAGGAGAGGTCGATTCCAGGGCTAAGCGTGGCCGCCACCAGCAGAAGGAGGACGGCGAAGTAGGGTGTGAGGTAGTACTGGGCTTCTTTCACGCTCCGGGCCAGTGAGGCCAGCAGCGTGGAGACGGCGCCGAGGCCGATCGCCACCGGCACCGTGGCCAGCAGAGTGAGGACGAGGGCCAGCGGCTCCGGCGCGCTCAGACCGACCGCCTCGGCCGCGGCCGTGGATCCGGCGAACCTCCGGACCACGACTCCGGTTGTGAGTGCCACCGACGCCAGGTGGGCCACGCCGGAGACGACTCCGAACAGCGTCACCGCGAACAGCTTGCCCAGTACGATCTCCAGGCGTGTGGCAGCGCTGACAAGGATCGTTTCGAGGGTTCCCCGTTCCTTTTCCCCCGCGATCAGGTCCACGGCGGGATAGAACGTGCCTGTCGCCATCATGAGGACGATGAGAAACGGCACGAGCCTTCCCCACAGGCGTGTCCGCGCTGCCGCCGTGCCCGCGGCGAGGTCCGTCGTCACCAGCTCCAACGGCCGCGCCACCGCCTCGGTAAGCCCCTGCTTGCGCACCAACATTTCGACCAGTTGCTGCTGCCAGTGCTGAAGAATGTCGCGAACCCGCTCGGCCACCAGCTCACTTGCCTCATCCGAAGAGCGATAGCGCAGCTCGACCTGGGCGGGCCTGCCGGCTTGAACCGCCTGCACCACGGGCTCGCGAAAGACCACGATAGCCACCACCTCCCCACCGGGTAACGCTCGCTCCGCTTCCTCCAGCGTCATCCGGCGGGGGATGACCAGTCGAGCGTAATCGCTTATCGGTACCGCCCGGCGGTCGAAGCTCCCGTCGGCGATCAAGGGCGGTTCTTCGGGCAGGTTCTCGGCCCCCACGACCGCCACGAAACGGGGCTGCTCGGCGAAGAGCACAGCCATTTGCAGCAAGGCAATTCCCAGGAGCGGATAGAGAAGCATGGGCAACACGAGCACGGCGAACAGGGTACGCCTGTCCCGCAACTGGTCCAGAAGCTCACGATGCAGGATGAGCAAGATCCTTCGCCAACAGAGTCCCATGACACCCTATCCCGAGCCAGTAGTCAGCGGTGGCATGGTCTGGTTCGCTCGGATGCGGCCGAGGGCCGACTCTTGCCGCACGCGCGGGCCACACCATGTTCCCCCTGGCTAGAGCGCCCCTGTGCTCGGTACCGGCTCGCAATTGCGGTCTTCGCCTGACCGACCACCAACTTCGGTATCCTACGGAACGAGATCCGATCCTACAGCCCGATCGCTGTGCTGGCACGCGGCAACGGTGGAAACATGCGCGAGCTGCCCTGGTGGGCATCACGGAGCGTTCGATGAGTGCCAAAGCGGATGAGCGCCCCCGGCTTCGGGACCTCGGCATTAGCATCGGCGAATTCCCCACGGGACGGTGGAACGCTATCACAGACGTCCCCGGAGTCCGTGTCGGTCACGTGACACTCGTGGAAGGCGATCGCATCCGCACGGGCGTCACGGCGATCCTACCACACGACGGAAACCTGTTCCGGCAAAAGGTTCCGGCGGCGATTCACGTGGGCAACGGCTTCGGCAAACTGATCGGATTCACCCAGGTCGAGGAACTGGGCGAGATCGAAACGCCGATCTTGCTCACGAACACCCTGAGCGTCTGGGACGTCGCCATTGGCGTTGTGGAATACATGCTGGCGCTGCCCGGCAACGAGTCGGTTCGGTCGATCAACCCCGTCGTGGGTGAGACCAATGACGGCTACCTCAACGACATCCGCAGCCGCCACGTCCGACCCGCCCATGCCGTCCAGGCAATCAAGGAGGCAAAGCCAGGCCCGGTGGAAGAAGGCGGCCTCGGCGCCGGCACGGGCACGGTCTGCTTCGGGTTTAAAGGGGGCATAGGTACCTCTTCGCGCGTCTTGCCGCCAGAACTTGGGGGGTATGTGATCGGCGTGCTGGTGCAAACGAACTTCGGAGGCAAAGCTGTAATTGCGGGTAACCCGATCTGGCTTCGTCTTGGAGAGCATGCGATGGATGACGACGGCTCGTGCATGATCGTTGTTGCCACCAATGCCCCCCTGGATGCCGGTCCCCTAAAGCGATTGGCCAAGCGGGCACTGGCCGGTATGGCGCGTACGGGTGCGTCCTTCAGCCACGGAAGTGGGGACTACGTAATCGCGTTCTCGACGGATCGCAACCCACGCGATCGAATCGAGCAGCGGCGCCTGGACCCGCTTTTCGTGGCAGTGGCAGACGCCACGGAAGAAGCGATCGTCAACTCCTTGCTCAGGGCCACGGACATGAGCGGTTTTCGGGGTCGCAAGGTGCGCGCCCTTCCCATCGACCTGCTCCGCCGCCCGAACACCTGACCGCATACTTGCTCCCCAGATCGCTGCGAACGACCGCCGTGAATCAGCGGCGGACGACCGCGACCCTGCCCCCCGAACCGCTGCCGTCCAGGTCGAACAGGACGAGCGCGTCCCGATATTGGCGGGCAGGTGGCCGAAGGAACATAGCCGAGTGAAAGATGCCCGGGTCATGCTGGGGATGGACGAAGATGTCAAAGGTTTCGAGCTTGATGCCCAGGGCAAGTTGCCTCTTTTCCAGCAGTGTCTTTACCACAGCCTCTATGTTCCTGTCGGCCACGAGCACCACCAGATCTTTCATCCCAACACCCCGCTTGCCAAAAGATCACCCAGCGAAATCTCCCTGCGCCAATCGCTAAGCGCCGGGTGCCTGTCCCCTTGCACAACGCTGGTCGTCCCGTCTTCCGTGCGGGCAAAGCAGAGCACTTCGGAGAGTTTCGCCAGGTCCAGCAGCACGGGCGAGCGGGTGGCGCACAGGACCTCCCCTTCGTAGAGCGACGAGAGTGACTGGTACACTGCCTCGAGCGTCTTGGGGTGAATACCGTTCTCCGGTTCTTCCACGAAGTAAATGCCCTGGCTGCCGGGCAAATAGGGTAACAATGTAGGCCCAGGAGTCGCAGCGTTCCATCGGAGAGCAACCACGAAGGCACCTCATAGCCACCGTGTACACGGGTGACGATGTAACGGAAGCGATCCTCTGGCCGCTCCCCAGGGCTGACGCACTTCACTCGGTCGGAAGGGGGACCTCAAAGAGCAGGTACTCTAGGTAGGAGGGATCCCAGCCGGCTTTCTTGCGCCGGGTTCGAATAGCAATTTTGCTGTGC
>JALSID010000396.1 GCA_026981825.1 Planctomycetota bacterium | reverse complement strand
GCGATCGGCTTGTCGATTTCTCGACACTTGCGCGGAAGCTGGTGGAGGAGATCATTCCCCGGGCCGGTACCATGGCAGTCCCAACCCCAGTCGAAGAGCTGGACGAACCGGACACCACGCTCAACCAGTCTGCGTGCCAGCAAGCAGTTGTTCGCAAACGAAGCCTTACCCGGCTGCGTTCCGTACATCTTGTGAATGTAGGGGGGCTCTTTGGAGATATCCATCACCTCGGGAACGGACATTTGCATGCGGAACGCCATTTCGTACTGGGAGATCCTGGTCAGCGTCTCCGGGTCGCCAGCCATGCGGAGTTCAAACTCGTCCAGGTCGCGGATCGCATCGAGGGTCACGCGGCGCAGGTGGCGATCCATCCCCTGGGGGTTGCTCAGGTAGAGCACGGGGTCACCGCTCGTACGGCATTGCACTCCCTGGTACACGGTGGGCAAAAACCCACTGCCCCAGACGCTCTTGCCGGCACTCGGTACTTTGCCACCCGAGACGAGCACGACGAACCCGGGAAGGTCCTGGTTCTCGGAACCGAGACCGTACGTGAGCCAGGCTCCCATGGAGGGGCGACCGAATCGAGGTGATCCGGTGTAGAGGAACATCTGGGCCGGCGCGTGGTTGAACTGGTCCGTGTATGCGGACCGCACGATGCAAAGGTCATCAATCACGCCGGCCAGCTCTGGGAGCAGTTCCGAGATCCAGATGCCGTTGCTTCCTGCGCGGCGGAACTTGTGCGGGGTACCGAGCAGCTTGGGATGCCCCTTTATGAAGGCGAAACGTTCGCCTTTCAGGTACTCACTTGGGCAGGGCTTGCCGTTCAACCGAATGAGCGCCGGTTTGTAGTCGAACAGGTCATGTTGCGGCGGCGACCCTGCCATGTGCAGGAAGATCACATGTTTGGCGCGGGGGGTAAAGTGAGGGGGGCGTGGTGCCAGCGGTGACCGGACGTTGCGACGAGCCGAACGCTCGGTGGTTTCGCCGCGGAGCTGGCCGGCCATCAGGGCGAACGCCATGGCCCCGACGCCCACCTTGCACTGGCCGAAAAAGTGCCGCCGCGTGAGCGCTCGTGTGATTCGCAGCATTCTGTCCATCGCAGTCCTCGCACACTTCTTGCCAGTACACCCAGCGGATGCGACTCACCGCTCCCGACAAGCAGCCCTAGTCCCTGGTCAACACCCCATCCAGGTTCAACAGCACGTTGCACACCACAGACCACGTGGCCGCCTCGTGTAGATCGAGACCCTGATCGAGGGGGCCAATTGGGTCTGTCGCCAGCTTCTTCACATCGGATTCGGGCCTGGATGCGATGTACGTGCTCGTTTCCTCCAGCAGTCGGTGGAGACGTTCCAGTTCCCCGAAGGTGGGCGGCCGTACCCGGACGCGGCGGAAGGCATAGATCAGCCGTTGCTCGGGGTCGGTAAGATCGGCCTTCCGAAGGACCTCGCGCGCCAGTCCCTGGGCCGCCTCCCAAAACTGAGGATCGTTGAGCGTCACGAGCGCCTGGAGGGGGGTGTTCGTGCGGACCCGACGGATCGTGCAGACCTCCCGGCTGGGCGCATCAAAGGCAACCATTGCCGGGTGCGGACTGGTCCGCCGCCAGAACGTGTAAATGCCGCGCCGGTATCGGTCCTCGCCGGGACTCAGTACCCAACGGTCCGAACTGTAGACCACCTGCCAAACACCATCAGGCTGGTGGGGCATGACGCTTGGTCCGCCCACTTTCCGGCTCAGCAGGCCCGCGGCCGCCAGAGCCTGGTCGCGCAAGAGCTCCGCGTCCAGCCGAAACCGCGCGCCTCGGGCTAGCAGCACGTTGTAAGGGTCGCGCTCCCGCAGCTCCGGCGTTACTGCAGAGCTCTGTTGATAGGCTGCAGAGGTTACGATCTCGCGAATCAGCGCCTTGCGGCTCCAACCATGGTCCATGAACGTCACCGCCAGGTAATCGAGAAGCTCCGGGTGGGACGGTGGCTCGCCCTGGGAGCCGAAGTCTTCGCTGGTGGCCACGAGCCCGCGCCCCCAGAGAGCCTCCCAGATCCGGTTCGCAGCGACCCGGGACGTGAGCGGATTGTCCCGCGAGACGAGCCAACGTGCAAAGCCCAACCGATTGCGCGGCGCATCGGACGGGAACGGAGGGAAAATCGACGGCGTATCCGGCTCCACCTCCTTGCCCGGGTTCAAAAAGCTCCCCCTGATCAGCACGTGCGTCTTGCGTCGTTTTTCCGGGGGGAGCTCCTGGAGGATCGGAGTCGTCGGGGGGCGTATCGCAGCAAGCTTCTTTCTCAACCGTGCAATCTTCTCACGCAGGGGGGCCAGTTCTGGAGCGAACCGGGTCCACACGCTCCAGAGCTGGTCGCGGATAGTCCGGTCCGCCTCACCGCTGGATTGCCGAAGCAGTTGCGCAGCCTCGTCCGGTACGTTCTCCAGTTCGATCCTCGCGGCAAAATCGAACTTCCCCTTCTCCCTCTGGCACGCAATCACAACACGGTGCCTCCCTGGAGAAACGTCCAGAATCGTCTCGACGCCATCGGCTTTGGCGTCCTTTGGCGCAACGAGCCGATCGTCCAGCCAGACGCGAATCGCACCGGCCGAGGAGACCTTCAGGGCAACCCGTTCTGGCTTCTCCACACGGAAGGTCCGAACGACGAGGTATACCCCCGGAGACGACCCGATCTCGGGCTCAGCCGTCTCTTTCCAGGCGTATTCTCGTTCGCCGATGACGAGCCTGTCGCTTTGACCAGTTGCTTCGGGCAGCGGAGGCTGCTGGAGCTTGTCGACCTTGAGGTCAGCTATCGGGCCGGCAATAAGCCAGTGGTCAAACTGGGCGTTCTGGGCGCGAGGCGTTGCGGCACGCAGCCACGTTTCGAACGCCGCCACACGATCTTCCGTTCGCCGGGACAATTCACGTTCGAGGGCCGCGATCTCGTTTTCGAGCCGCGCTTTCTCCCACTGCTGGAGCCGAGTCGGCGTCGGGATGGTGGGATACTCGTCCGGTCGATCATGGTCGGCCGTGTTGTTGAAGAACGCGAAGACTTTGTAGTACTCCTCCTGAGTGATGGGGTCATATTTGTGGTTGTGGCACCGAGCGCACTGGAAGGTCAGGCCCATCCAGACCTGCATGGTGGTTTGTACGCGGTCCGCCACTGCCTCGACGCGGAACTCCTCGTCATCCGTGCCCCCTTCCGTGTTCGTCATGGTGTTGCGGTGAAATGCGGTGGCGATGAGCTGATCCATCGTGGGGTTGGGCAGAAGGTCTCCGGCAAGCTGCTCGATGGTGAACTGGTCGTAGGACATGTCCGCGTTGATGGCTTCGATCAGCCAATCGCGATAGCGCCAGATGGTACGTCGATTGTCCTTCTCGTACCCCTGAGTATCGGCATAGCGGGCCAGATCGAGCCAGATCCGCGCCCAGCGTTCGCCGAACGCCACGCTGTTCAGCAACCGGTCGACCAGTCGCTCCACCGCGTCCGGTCTGGGGTCCGCGACGAACCGATCAGCCTCTTCGGGCGTTGGAGGTATCCCAAGCAGATCGAGGTATAGCCGCCGCACCAGCGTGTAGCGATCTGCGCGGGGCGAAGGCGTGAGCTTCTCGCGTTCGAGTCGGGCGAGCACGAAGGCGTCGATCGGGTTCCGGCACCAGGCGATCCGGTGGGGAAGAGGCACCCGGGGGGCTCGAACCGGTCGGAAAGACCAGTGCTGCTCCCACTTGGCCCCCTCCTCAATCCATTGCTTGATCCGGGCGATCTGAGCGTCCGTGAGCGTTTTCCCACTCGACGGAGGGGGCATTCTGTAGTCGGGGTCAGATGAAGCAATGCGGCGGAACAGTTCGCTTTCGTCCGGTTTCCCGGGGACGAGAATCCGTCGGCCGTTGCGTGGCTCCGTGAGGCCGTCGTTAACGTCCAGCCGGAGGTTGGCTTTCCTGTCGGCCGGATCAGGGCCGTGGCAGTCGAAACAGTTCGCCGCCAGAATCGGGCGGATCTCACGGGCGAAATCCACTTCGTCGGCCACCGCCTGCGCACCGACGAAGACCGTCAGGGCTGAAACAGCGACGAGACCGATTCGCATTGCCAGCTTCTTCTCAGCGATGAGCGTGGAATAGGTCTGCACTGGGGTCACGACCGACTATTGTATCAAGGGATGCTCATCCGATCACCCGGACTTCGGCAAGTCGCACATCGCCGGGTGTCGCTTAAGGGGGCTTGCCGACCGGGTGGTCGTGTGGGCTATCGGGCTGGACAACTGGCCGGCGGGCGGGTATGCTTAGAGTGTTGCTTGTGAAGGAGCTTCAGGTGCCGCCCAGGCAGAGGCGGTTAGGTTGGTGAAGGAGTGCAGATTCGGAGCGTTTTGCGTTAGTCAAGGCTGTGTCTGATCGCGGCTCGCAGTTCTACGGTACACCGGTGCGGGCCTGAGTGGTGCGTCAGGTCGAGTGTCCTGTCTTCTGACGGTATCCGACCCCCCATCCGGCCTCCTCGGTTTCCTCGCGAATCGCGAGCGCGGCAGTCTACCAGGCTAAGTTTCAGTCCAGGTAAACGCTGATCGTTGCGACGAAGAGCATTTCGGGCCGTTGTGGCTCGACGCGCGCCGATCGGGAGAAAGGAGCCATGACTGTGGTACGAAGTGGCGATTTGGTACGAGTTCACTATGTTGGCCGGCTGGAAGACGGGACGGTCTTCGACAGTTCCGAAGGGCAGGACCCGATTGCCTTTCACGCCGGTAGCGAAGAGGTTATTCCTGGTGTTTCCACGGCGGTGATCGGCATGCAGCCGGGCGAAAGGAAGACGATCTCGGTTCCGCCCGAGCAGGGTTTCGGCGTTCGCCGACCGGATCTGGAGTACGAAGTGGATCGCTCGCTGCTGCCTCCTGACGTGGAAGTGGGCGACCGGCTCACAGCCGATCTCGGTACGGATCGCATTACCGTGTGGGTCAAGGAACTGAAGCCCACGACGGCCGTGCTGGACGCGAACCATCCCCTGGCGGGCAAGACGCTCGTCTTTGACCTCCAGCTTGTGGAAATCGCTAAGCCTGCCGAATAAGCCGGCAGGGGGTCGGGTCGAATCGGTCCGATCCGTCCGATCGGACCGATCGGACCGATCAGAACGGTAACTTGATCTCCACCCCGGCGAGCCGAGCGGCCAGGAGGTTGGCGCGGAGGTACATTTCGATGCTTTCGCCCGCGTCGGCCCACCAGCCTTCGATCCGTTCGCAACGGAGCTGACCCTTTTCCAGGTACATGTTGTTCACGTCCGTGATCTCCAGCTCTCCCCGCGCCGACGGCTTCAGCTTGCGAATCATGTCGAAGACCTGGTTGTCGTACATGTAGACGCCAATCGCGACCAGGTTGGACGGTGGATCGGAGGGCTTTTCGATGATGCGGACGACGCGGTCACCCTCCATTTCCACCACACCGTACCACTCGGGATGCTCGACCTCGGTGACGAAGATCGTGGCCCCCACGGGATTCTCGCGGAAACGGTTGACCGCGTCGGTGATCGGCTTCTCCAGGAAGTTATCGCCCAGCATGAGCAACACAGGATCGCCCCCGACGAAGTGCTCGGCCAGGCTGAGCGCCTCGGCGATGCCCCCTTCGCCTTCCTGGTAGGCATAGTTGAGGTGTTTCAGGCCGAATTCGCGACCGCTTCCCAGGAGGCGAAGAAAATCGCCCGCGTTGTTGCCGCCGGTGACGATCATGATGTCCGTGATGCCACTGTCCACCAGCGTCTGGAGCGGGTAGTAGATCATCGGACGATCGTATACCGGGAGAAGGTGCTTGTTGGTCACCTTGGTGAGGGGGTAGAGCCGGGTACCGAGACCTCCCGCGAGGATAACGCCTTTCATGCCCACTCCCTGTGTAAGCAACTACTCCACGTGGTGCTGATCGGGCCGCGCAAAGGATCTCACCGCTCCGCAACCGGCAGCTCAGCATCCGGTTCGTCGCTGCCAGCCAAACGCGATCGTTCGTATTGGACAACGTCTCGCAGGATGCTGTCAAGGTCGCGCAGCTCACCCAGTTTAACCAGGGTCCGCAACCGGTCCAGGCCCGGGATCCGGCAGCGGACGTCTTCGAATCCGCTTCCGTACGCTGCCTCATAAGGGATGTGTTCGATCCGAACATGGTTCCCGGTCGCTTCCCGGACCCGTTCGGCGAGCTGGCGGATCGTGATCGCCGTATCACTGCCGATGTTGACGATCTGCCCGAAAGCGGCCGGGTTGTTCATGAGCCCGATGATCGCAGCTACAGCGTCCCGCACGTGCATGAAGCAACGGATCTGGTTGCCATCGTCGTGAACGGTAATGGGGCCGCCGCGGAGTGCCTGGGTCACGAACCGCGGAATCACCATGCCATAGCGTCCGGTTTGCCGCGGCCCAACCACGTTGAAAAACCGTCCAATCACCACCCGTAAGCCACGCTGGCGATGGTAAGCGAGAGCGAGGTATTCATCGACGAGCTTGGTCAGGGCGTAGATGTACCGCGTCTTATCCGGTGCCCCCAGGACCATGTCATCCGACTCGCGCATTCGCGACGCCGAGCCACGCCCGTAGACCTCACTGGAACTGGCCAGAAACAGGGGCCGATCGTGCTGCGCCGCAAGCTCCAGAACCCGCTCCGTGGGGAAGATGTTCCGCGTCACCGTCTCGATCGGGTAACGGACCACGTAGTCCACCCCGACGGCAGCCGCCAGATGGTAGACCTCGTCCGCGTCGGAAATGAGCTGCTCGAGATCCTCATATTCCCCCACTCCGGCTTCGATAAAGCGAAACGTCCGAAACGTTTGTGCGCGCTCCAGGTTCGCGAGCTGCCCGGTGGAGAGATCGTCGAGCACGACGACACGTGCGCCTCGGCCGAGCAGCTCCTCGGCAAGATGGCTCCCAATGAAGCCGGCTCCGCCCGTGATCAGACAGGTGCGACCGCTGTAGTCGATCGCTGCCGGGTCGACTGGAGTCGGCGACGATGCCTCGGTCAACTCTCAAGATCCTCCAGAGATAACTGCCCCTGCGCCTGCAGCTCGCGGAACCGCTGCACTGTTCGCTCAATCCCCGTTCTCAACGGTGTGTACGTGAAATCCGGGAATGCGGTGCGTAGCTTCTCGTCGGACAGGTCGTAGGCTATGCCAAGCTGGACGTCTTCGTAGCTCACGAGCCGATCCGCCCCAGGAACCACCGAGGCGAGGCAGCTCAGGAACTCGTCCACATGCACCAGACTACCGCGAAGATTGAAGACCTCCGCCGCCTGCAAGGGGGTCTCGGCCAGCCGCACGAACAGCTCCGCCACGTCCTCCACGTATTGCATGCACTGCCACCCGCCGTAAGGCAGATGGTACGGACGCCCGACCAGAGCGGCTTTGATTGCTTTGGTTGGAGCTGATGTCAGCCCCCGGTCCCGACCCACCCCGTACACGGTCCACGGGCGAAGCGTAGCCGAGGGGATCCCGTCGTCCAGCCAATAGACGCGGGCGTTCAGCTCGTTGCACACCTTGTAACCCCCGTAGAGCGTTCCCGGCATGAGGGGGACCTCTTCGGGCAGCGGCCGCTCCGGGTAAAGCTCCTGTGGCCCGTACACGGCCACCGAACTGGCGTAGACCACCTGGCCGATCTGGGGCCAAAGCCGTTTGACCGCCTCGAAGACGGTCAGTGTCCCAAGCACGTTCACGTGCCCGCCCCGGATCGGTTCGGCCCGGCAAAACGGTACCTGGAGTGCGGCCAGGTGGATGATGTGGGTGATTTCGTGCACAGACAGTGCGTCAGTGAGGTTGTCCAGATCGGTAACATCCCCCTCGATATGTTTCACTCGCTCAAGCTCTGCCGGGCTCAAAAGCAGCCTGATGCGGCTCAGATCCTGGTGCAGGTCGTAGATCCAGACCGACTCATGGCCCCGATCGAGGAGTTTCCTCACAATCCAGGAGCCAATGCAGCCGTAGCCGCCGGTTAGCAGGACGCGCATGAGAGCATTTCCCCCAGGGGCTTTTCCGCTGGTTCGCGATTCCAGAAACCACTGTTACGCACCAACGCGGAGCGGCCAGCATGCGAAACCCGTTCACGAAGTTGGTAGACGGCCCCCTATTGTGCTGGGGGCCAACGGAAGCGGTCTGCGTCAACCTCTGAAGTAGATGTAGGCTGCCACGATCGCCCCGATGACGACCAGCGAGGCGATCACGTCTGCCTTGTTCCAGCTTGCGCGGGAACGTCTCCGCTGGTCCTCGCTGGTAGTGGCAAAGGTTAGCCCGTCCAGACGATCCCGCGGAGGCGGTGCGGTCATCCAGCTCACCACAAGAGCGACGATCGCCGAGACCACGAAGATGAACAGGCTGTAGTACTGGAAGTAGATGTTGTTCACGATCCACAGGAACGACCCCTCCGGGTAACCGGCCTCGAAGCCGGGCAGCTTCAGTGCCACGGGCGTATCCACCGCGAGGCGGAACACGCCGAGCAAAAAGCCGACGCTCAGGGCGGCCAGGCAACCCCTGGCGTTCAACCGCGGGATGAACACGCCGAGGAAGAAAACGACGAAGATCGGTGGTGCGAGGTAGCCCTGGACGCCCTGGAGGTAGTCGTAAAGCCCCCTGGCGCCCCGGATCACCGGAATCCACAACAGGCCGATGAGGACCATCGCGGTCGTGGCAAGTCGTCCGGTCCAGACAAGCTCGTGCTGGGATGCCCGCGGCCGAAACTTCTGGTAGAGGTCCATGGTGAACAGAGTCGAGGCGGCGTTGAAGACGCCCGCCAGGGAGCTCATCAGGGCGGAAAGGAGGGCCGCAACCACAATCCCCCGAACGCCTGGGGGCAGCACGTGCTGGACCAGTAACGGATAGGCCGCCTGACACTCAGCCGGGATCGGCCGACCTTCGCTATCGAGGAGTCCGGCCAGGGCGGCCACCTTCCCGGAACGTGCCAGTGCGTAGCAAATCATGCCCGGAATGATGAACAGGAACACTGGACTGAGCTTCAGGAAAGCCGCGAAGATGGAACCGCGCCGAGCTTGCTGTTCGCTTGCAGCCCCGAGGGCGCGCTGTACGATGTACTGGTCCGTGCACCAGTACCACAGACCGATGATGGGCGCACACAACAACATCCCAGGCCAGGGATAGTCCTGGTTAAAGTACCACGCCATACGC
>JALSID010000395.1 GCA_026981825.1 Planctomycetota bacterium | reverse complement strand
GCCATGGCGTTTTCCAGCGCCGCCTGGGTGAGGATGTCCCGCGTAGTTTGCCCGTGTCGGACCATGCAGGCGAGGGCTTCTGCTGAACGGTGTGCCACGTCGATCCAGACCGGGAGGCCCGAGGGGGCAAGGGCGGCGTGGGGCACGGTCCATCCCAAAGCTTCGGCCACCACCTGGCTGGTGGCGGCGGTTCCCAGGAACTGGCATCCCCCTCCTGGGCTCGCGCACGCCCGGCAGGCAGCAACTGCTGCCTGCTCCAGGGTAATCTCACCGTGAACGTACCGCACCCCGATTGTCTGCACTTTGCCCGCGTCCTCGCCCTGTTCGGGCATGAGTGTAACGCCGCCGGGCACGATAACCGATGGAAGGTTCCCCAGGCCGGCGAGGGCCATCATCATGGCCGGCAGCCCTTTGTCGCAGGTTGCGATGCCAAGGATGGCCTTACGGGTGGGCAACGATCGAGCGAGCCGTCGCAACACGTACGCGGCGTCGTTGCGGTAAGGGAGGGAGTCCATCATCCCGGGCGTACCCTGGGTCCTGCCGTCGCACGGATCGGAGCAGTGTACGGCGAACGGAAGGCCGCCGAGCTTGCCAATCGTTTCGGCCGCTGCCTGCACCAGCAGGGGGATCTCCCAGTGGCCGGTATGGTAGCCGAGCGCAATCGGGGTGCCGTCGGATTGGCGCAACCCACCGTGCGTGTTGAGGATCAAGTAGTGGTCGCGCGTGACCTGGGCCGGGTCGCATCCCATACCCACCGATTGGCTCAGACCGAACAGATCGCCACTGGGCCAGCGGGAGAGCATTTCGTCGGTTAAGGGGAGGCGGCCCGGCCGTGCGGGGGCTCGGGTGCGCAGGGTCTCGTAGATTTCCTCGCCGGCTGCTTCACTGCGTTCAAGAGGCTCTGGCGTCATGGGTCGTTCTCCCCGAGCACAGTGCCTGGGACCAACGCTTCATGATAGCGGGAGGCAGATGAGGAGCGAGCGGAGGCGGTTCGCCGCAGGGTTGGCCAACTTAACGGACCACCCGCTGCGCGGTATGTCACCGGTCGTTCGTCCGAGGCACTACCCGTATGATTGCTGTGAGCGGATAGCTGATACATGTTCGGCACCGATGTTGCCAACGTTAAGGGGGGCATCCAGAGCGTTCGGATATCGTCGGCCGTTACGACGCGCTTGCCTGCGCGCAAGATGCTGGGTGTGTTGCTCGGTGGTTATTCGTGGTTGGTCCGTCGCTTGCGAGAGATCGTGCGCAGGAGCCCAGTGTGAAGAAGGTACGTTGTCTGGGGTGCAAACACGTGTTCAAGGCGGATCTGAAGGGGGTATCGAAGATCCGTTGTCCGAGCTGCGGCCGCAAGCTTCGCGTGGTGCAGTTGCCCACCTCCACAGCGGGGGACTCCATGTTCATCGATGTGGCCAAGATCTCGCCGCCCGAATCGGCCGATCTGCCCCCGGATCCAGACGCGCTGGAGGTGGACGAGGTCGAGGAGCCGGTGTTTTTTTGCCCCGAGTGCGCGGCAAAGTTGTATCTGGATCGCGCCCGGTACGCGGGCAAGCGGGTTACGTGCCCGGTTTGTAAGAAGAAGTTCCTTGTCCCTCGCGGCCGTGGTTGAGCCGAGTTGTCTGGATTTGCCCCGCTTTGCGGGGCTAGCTGCCGACCGCCCAGAAGCGCCGCTGGGATCGAAACGTTTGTCACGAGAGTTCGGGCAGCGGCTGCGAGCGGGGGCCGATGTGGCGAGGGGAGCGTTGGGCTGGGCTTCGGCGCTATTTCTGGCGGCCGGGCGCGGGCGGTTGACCTGTATGCTTGCTGAACTTACCATCAATCGGGCCTTCTTGGAAACTGCCAGCGTAGCTCAACGGTAGAGCACTGCTTTCGTAAAGCAGGGGTTGTGGGTTCGAATCCCACCGCTGGCTTTGTCACTGGAGAGCGTGGGGTGGCGACCAGGTCAGGTGGGGGCTTGGGTGTAGGACGGTACTCTGCGTGTGTCGAAGCGCGATCGTTGGCGACCGGCTGGCCCAGAGCGGCTTCGGCACTCATCTCTGCGCGGTGCATCCATGTGCCCGACGGCGGGATAGCGGGGGTGGGACCCAAAGGGCCCGCGCAAGTCGGATGCAACACGGCGCAGTCTTGTAAGCTCTAACATGGCGTTGTACCCTAAAGGGTTCCGGAACGTTCGCGTTCATCTCGGAGGAGGATCTGGCTAGCGTGAGGACAGAGCAGGCGCAGGCCAGGCATCCGCGTGAGGTCTTGGTGAAAACCGTTGAGGTCGAGGTAGTGCCATGAGCATGGCTGATCGGGACGTGGCGGATATCCTCGTGCGGCGAGGGATCGTCGGACCGGAGCAGATGGAAGAAGCTCGGCAGCTCGCCGAGAGCACGGGCGTTCCCATCCAGGAGGCTCTGGTTCGACTGGGCTACGCCAGCGCCGACGACGTGATGCGCGCCATCGCGGAGCAGATGGGGCTGGCCTATGTGGATCTTGCCGAGGTTCAGGTACCCGCCGCGATCGTGCAGCTCATCCCGGAGTCGGTGGCCCGCGAGAACGTCGTCTTCCCGATTGCTCAGGAGGACGGCCGTCTGGTTGTGGCGATGAGCGACCCGATGGACTACGAGACGGTGGACAAGCTTCGGTTCATTCTGAACCGGGACATCCAGGTGGCGTTGGCCTCGCGCGACCAGATCCTCGATGCGATCAACCGCCACTACGGTCAGACGGAAACCGAGTCGGTGGACTCGCTGCTGCAGGAGTTCACGGACACGGCCATTGACTTCACGGAGACCGAGGCGATTAGCCCGGGCGCATCGCTCGTGGCCGACGATAGCGATGCTCCCATCGTTCGCCTGGTGAATCTCATCATTGAAGAGGCCGTACGGCTCCGCGCAAGTGACATCCATATCGAGCCGTTCCAGGATCGGATTCGGATTAGATATCGAATTGATGGCGTCTGTGTGGAGCGTGATGCTCCGCCGCGGCGCTTGCTCGGGCCCCTTCTGTCGCGTATCAAAATCATGGCTTCCATGGACATAGCTGAGAAGCGCCGACCGCAGGATGGGCGGATCAAGACGAACGTGGACGGCAAGGACATTGACTTACGGGTGAGCATTTTGCCGTCGATCCATGGGCAGGCGGTGGTGATGCGGATCCTGGACAAGTCGAACATCATGATGGGGATCCGCGAGTTAGGGTTCATGGAGGACGATTATCGCCGGTTTCTGCAGATCATCAAGCGGCCGAATGGGATTTTCCTGGTGACCGGTCCGACCGGCAGTGGGAAGACGACGACGCTGTATGCGGCGTTGAACGAGTTGAACCGGCCGGACCGCAAGATCATCACGGCCGAGGATCCGGTGGAGTACTACTTGCCGGGCATCAACCAGGTGGAAGTCAAGGCCCACATCGGGCTGACGTTTGCCCGGATCATCCGCGCCATGCTGCGGCAGTCCCCAAACATTATTCTCGTCGGAGAAATCCGCGACAAAGAGACCGCAGACATGGCGATCCAGGCCTCGCTTACTGGACACTTAGTTTTTTCCACACTCCATACGAACGACGCGCCCAGCGCGATCACCCGGCTGGTGGATCTTGGGGTGCAGCCGTTTTTGGTGGCGGCCAGTGTGATGGCGGTGATGGCGCAGCGGTTGGTGCGGAAGGTTTGTCCGAAGTGTGCGGAGCCCGACGAGCCTCATCCGTCGGAGTTGGCGGCTGTGGGGTTGACTCCGGAGCAGGTCAAGAAAGCGACGTTTCGTCGTGGTCGTGGTTGTTCGAACTGCCACCATACGGGCTACAAGGGGCGGATTGGCATCTTTGAGCTCATGCAGATGAACTCCACCCTGCGGGAGATGACCTATCGGCGAGAGCCGACTCAGGCGATTCGTCGTCAGGCTCGTCTTTTCGGGATGCGGACGCTCCTGGAGGACGGGGTCCTGAAGGCGATGCGCGGGATTACGACGTTGGAGGAGGTCCTTGCGGTGGCCCATCACGAGGCGGTCACGGTTTGATCTCGGTGCGGTTGGCTGGCTTAGCGGCCGGAAGTTTGTGATCAGGGTGGGGTTTTGCCGGACGCGGCTGTGGTTGACCTGTGTTCCGGAGGCGGAGTGGGAATAATGGACGTGCCATGCAACCGTCCTGGTCGGCTGGTGTTGGCGGGAGGTTGTGTGGTGAGTGGAGCGGGTGAGCGATGAGTACCGGCGGCACGATTCTGATCGACCGTCTGTTACAGACGGTGGTGGAGACCGGGGCGAGCGACCTGCATCTTACCGTGGGCCAGCCCCCGGTAGTTCGCCTCCATGGGCGGCTCCGTCGGCTTCAGACCAAGGTTCTGGAGCCTGAGGACACGGTGGCGCTCATGAAGGCGATCACTCCGGATCGTTGTCAGCAGGAGCTGCAGGAGGTTGGCACGACGGATTTTGGGTTTGCCTTCGGGGACAAGGCCCGGTTCCGGGTCTCGGTGTTCAAGCAACGGGGCAATGTAGCTCTTGTTCTGCGGCAGATCCCGAACAAGTTTTACACGTTTGAGGAGATTGGGTTGCCGCCGGTGTTGAAGGAGTTGATTGTGCGGCCGCGCGGTCTGATTCTGGTGACCGGGCCGACGGGTAGCGGGAAGACGACGTCGCTGGCCTGCATGATCAATTGGTTGAACGAGAACTATGATCGCCACATCATCACGATTGAGGATCCGATTGAGTACTACCATCAACACAAAAAGAGCACGATCAATCAGCGGGAGATTGGGGTGGATGTGCCTGATTTTGCGGAGGCGTTGCGTCGTGCCCTACGGCAGGATCCGGACGTGATCCTGGTGGGGGAGATGCGTGACCTGGAGACGATTCAGGCGGCGATTACGGCGGCGGAGACCGGGCACATCGTGTTTGGCACGCTGCACACCACCGGGGCTCAGGGAACGGTAAACCGAATCGTGGATGTGTTCCCGACGCACCAGCAGGAGCAGATCCGCACCCAGCTCTCGGTGGCTCTCATCGGTGTTTTGTCCCAGACGTTGTTACCCAGGAAGCCGAAGGGGCTGGTGGCGGCCTATGAGATGATGGTGGTGACGCCTGCGATTGCGAACTTGATTCGTGAGAACAAGACCTACCGGATTGATTCGGCCATCCAGACGGGGAAGAAGCACGGTATGGTCTTGCTCGACGACAGCCTCTTCGACCTCTGGCGGCGCGGTCTGGTGGACAAGGAGGACGTCATCCCGCGTGCGCGGCATCCGAACGAGTTGCGCAGGCGGATTGAGAACGCCGAGCGTGGCATTTGGGAGGAGGAAGAGGAGGAAGACGAGGAGTTCTAGAGGGGCATGTCTGGAACGGGAACGAGTAGGTGTGAGAGGTTCTAAGGCAGATGGCGATCAGAAAACTGGGACAGATCCTTGTTGATCTCGGCTACATCACCGAGGATCAGCTCTGGGATCTGCTGGAAGAACAGAAGAAACAGCCCGACATGCGGATCGGTGAGCTGGCCGTGAGCATGGGGTTGATCACGGAGGATCAGTTGCTGGATGCGCTCGGGGAGCAGTTCGGCATGCCCGTCGTGGACCTGACGGATCTGAATGTCCCGGCGGACGTGTTGGAGATGGTGCCCGAGACGATGGCCAGCTTGTACAAGGTTGTCCCGATCAGTCATCGGGGCGGCGTGTTGACGGTGGCGATGGCCGAGCCCCAGAATCTGGCCGCTCTGGATGACCTCCGCAACCTGCTGGACGTGGAAGTTCAGGGGGCGGTAGCGAGCGAATCGGCGGTGATGGCCGCCATTAGCCGGCTTTACGCCGGTCGGCGCGAATCGATCGAGGATGTGGTGGCGGAGCTGGAGCGGGACGAGGACTTGATTGCTCGGGCCGAGGCGGCCGGTACGAGTGAGCATTCGCTGGACCTGGAGTCGATCGAGGAGTTGGCCGAAGCTGCTCCGGTCAAGAAGCTGCTCAACATGGTTCTGCTCCTGGCCGTCCGCGACAAGGCATCGGACATCCACTTCGAGCCGTTTGAGGACGAATTCAAGATGCGCTATCGTGTGGACGGCGTCCTGTACGAGATGGTTCCGCCGCCCCGTCACCTGGCCGCTGCCATCGCCACCCGGATCAAGGTGATGGCGAATCTCGACATTGCCGAGCGCCGTTTGCCTCAGGACGGTCGCATCGAGCTGAACGTGGGGGGCAACCCGGTGGACATGCGGGTTTCCGTGTTGCCCACCATGTTTGGCGAAAGTGTCGTCCTGCGTGTGCTCGATCGAACCGTCGTACAGCTTGACCTGAACAAGATCGGAATGCCCCCCGAGGTGCTGAAGATGTGGCGGGAGGTAATCCGCAAGCCGAACGGCATCATCCTCGTGACGGGGCCGACCGGATCCGGCAAGACGACAACGCTCTATTCCACACTGAACGAGATCAACGACATCAGTGTGAAGATCATCACGACGGAGGATCCGGTCGAGTATGATCTGGATGGCATCGTGCAGATCAACATCAACGAAGAGATCGGGGTCACGTTCGCCAACTGTTTGCGCTCGATTCTTCGGCACGATCCGGACAAGATCCTCGTGGGGGAAATCCGGGATCTCGAGACGGCAGAAATTGCTGTTCAAGCCTCCCTGACCGGCCACACCGTCTTCAGCACTCTCCACACCAACGACGCGCCGAGCACGATCACCCGCTTGCGGGACATGGGCATCCCCCCGTTCTTGATCACCGCGACCCTCGAAGCGGTCCTTGCCCAGCGGTTGGTGCGCAAGATCTGCGAGGATTGTCGTGTTGCCTTCGATCCGACCCCCGAAATCCTGATGGAACTGAACCTGAAACCCTCCGAGGTCGAGGGCAGGAAGCTCTACTACGGACGGGGGTGTGAGCGGTGCAACAACACCGGGTATCGGGGCAGGACGGGGATCTTCGAGCTGATGGTGATCAACGACGAGATCCGTGACCTGATCAGCGCAAACGCCTCCACGGACGAGCTGCGTCAGGCGGCACGTCGCAACGGGATGAAGACCCTGCGCGAGGCGGGCCTGGAGGCAATGTTTGCGGGGATCACGACCGCGGAAGAGGTCGTGCGCGAGACGGTATTCGAGGAGTAGCCGGGCGGTGTTGGACCCAGCGTGGCGAGGTTGAGGAATGCCGGTCTATCAGTTTGAAGCGGTCGATACAACCGGCGCGGTGATCCGCGACACGATCGAAGCTCCGTCGATTGAAGACGCCCAGCAGCAAATCCGTGCGATGGGCTACTTCGTTTCTCGGATCGACGAGCGGAAAGCCAGAACCAAGCGCCGGACTGCTCGCAAGAAGAAGCAGGGAAAAACCTTTACGATCGGGAACCGTGTCGGTGCGAAGCAACTCTGTACCTTCACCCGCCAGTTCTCGGTGCTCCAGGACGCCGGTCTCCCCATCCTGCGTAGCCTGAAAATCCTCGAGGGCCAGATGAAACCCGGCGTCCTCAGGAACACGCTAATCGACATCATCGACGATATTGAATCGGGCGCTACGCTCAGTGAAGCAATGGCCCGCCATCCGAAGGTTTTTGACCGGCTGTACGTGAACATGATCCGCGCCGGCGAAGCGGGTGGCGCGCTGGAGGTGATCCTACGGCGACTGGCGGAGTTCAAGGAGAAGGCCCAGAGCTTGAAGCGGCGGATCCTGAGCGCGATGGTCTATCCGGTGGTCGTCATCACCGTTGCCATCGCCATCCTCTCCGCCATTCTGATCTTCATCGTTCCGAAGTTCAAAAAGATCTTCGAGGATTTCAACACAGAGTTGCCCAAGATCACCATCACCTTGCTGACGATCTCCGACTACGCCGTACAGTACTGGTATCTCATTCCCACCATCCCAGCCGTCTTCGTTCTCTTCATCAAGCTCGTCCGTCTGCTCTACTGGGGTCGCTACGTGGTGGACTGGATCAAGCTGCATTTACCGGTGGCGGGCCGGCTGCTGGAGAAGACGATCATTGCGCGGACGAGCCGCACCCTGGGCACCCTGGTGTCCTCCGGTGTGCCCATCTTGGAGGCGCTGGCGATCGTCCGCGACACCACCGGTAACGGTGTGTTCGAACGCGCCTTCGACTACGTGATCACCCGTATCCGGGAGGGGGATTCGATCGCGCAGTCGCTCAAGGAAACCCGTGTGATGGATGACATGGTGGTGAACATGATCGACGTGGGGGAGGAAACGGGGGATTTGGACACCATGCTCAACAAGATCGCAGACGTGTACGACGAAGAGGTCGATGCTGCGGTCGAAGGGCTGGTCAGTATGCTGGAACCGATCATGATCGTCGTTCTCGGGGGGATCATCGGCTTCATCGTGATTGCTCTGTTCATGCCGCTGATTAAGTTGATCGGCGAGTTGAGCTCGTAAAAAGGCACGGTGGACTCATGCGACGCAGACCGATTGGTGTGATACAGGTTCGACGCGGACCGCGAGCGTTTACGCTTGTCGAAATGCTGGCGGTTCTGCTGATCATTGCCATCCTCGTGGGGCTACTCGTGCCCGTCATTACGGGCGCCTACCGGCGTGGACGCGAGGCGGCTGAAGCGGTCGAGATCAGCAACCTGGCTAACGCTCTGGAGTCATTCAAGGAGCACTTCGGGGTCTACCCCCCGAGTGGTATTGTGCTCATTGAGAACGGTGACTATTCCCCGAATACCTGGCAGTCTCTACCCATCTTTTTGACGGCAAACAACGAGTACGGCGTGACCAAGGATGGTGTTTTCAGCCGCTCGCTCAGCGTCCAGTACTTACGTCGGCTATGGCCGCAGTTGCAGATCAGCGAAGCCGGACCACCGGCGTTGGATCTAGACGGGGACGGCACGCCTAATAACAGCCCCCTGGACTTTTACGACTGGAATGGCGATGGCAACCCGAGCGGGCCCCAGGCGTTTGCTCTGTCGGGCGACGAATGCCTCGTTTTCTTCCTGGGCGGCATACCGACCGGCCAGTACCCCAATGGACAGGGGGTTCGTGATCCTTCGTTGCCCGAGAAGTTTCCGCCGGGTGTCATTTGTTTTGCGCGGATTCCGGAGAATCCGACTGCTCCGGCGCGGTTGACCGGTAGTTCGGAGCGGTTATCGTTCTTCAACTTTGAGGACAGCGCACGCCTGGTCGACATCGATGGCAACGGCTTTTGGG
>JALSID010000394.1 GCA_026981825.1 Planctomycetota bacterium | reverse complement strand
TGATGGCCCTTGAGGAGGCGATGACGCTTGTGGCCGAAGCTCAAGCACGCCTGTTGCTCGAGCGGACCCGATTGGAAGGGGTGCGGATGTTGTTCGAGCGGGGTTACCGAGGTCGGGGTGATCTGGACCAGGCGACGTTTGCTTTCTTGCAGGCGCGGGACATGGTGATACGGGCGCAGAACGCGGTCAAGACGGCACAGGCGAACATTCGCCTACTGAAGGAGCACCTGCGTCCTGCTTTGCAGCTTGAATTGACCGCCGCCGTGAGGAATGCCGAGATGAATCTCGAGCTCGTTCAGAAACAATCGGCGGGGAAGCTAGCCGAGCTGGCGGCGTGGAAGGAGTCGGCGGGACGGGAGTTGCGTCGGACCCACTACTGGCTGCAGCGGTTCGAGAACTGGGTGAAAAAGTGCAAAGTGTACGCTCCGGCCGAGGGTATTGTCGTGTACGGCGACGGCAGGAGCTGGTGGAGCCGCTACATCCGTGAGGGGAGTGTGGTCTACTACCGAATGACGGTGCTGAGGATTCCTGATCTACGCCGCATGCAGGTCGAGCTGGAGGTACACGAGACCGTGCTGGACGCACTTAGGGAAGGGCAGCGAGCGGAGATCCAGGTCGATGGGATTGAGGATCGGGTCTATACCGGCACGGTTACCCGGATTGAGCGGGTGCCCAAGCGGCGGCGGGAGTGGCACGAGAGAAGCGTGAACGTGTATGACGTCGTTGTGAAGATTGACGGTGAGGTGGAGCGGTTACGGCCCGGCATGACCGCCTCGGTGCGTATCCATACCGGGGTGCGCAGAGGGGCGCTCGTCCTGCCTGCCACCGCCGTGTTCCGCAGGGGGGGACGTTGGTGGTGTTTCGTCGTTTCCGGCGAAGAGTTGGAACCACGCGAAATTGACCTTGGAGTTTCCAACGAACGGTACGTTGAGGTCGTGAAGGGCGTTGCTGAGGGGGAGGCTGTGGTGGCGGATCCCTATGCCCTGCCACCGGATCGGTTTCCGGCGGTGCCGGAACGGTTCCGAGAAGGCCCGGTAGCTGCGCTGCGCTAGCAGCTCGTCCGAACGGTGGCATCGCTCCAGCGCGCGCGGGCTGGGAGCTGGTTTCGGAGCGGCGCGCGGGTGTCGCGGCGCTTTCTATAGAGAAGAAGACCGGCACGCGGTCGGTGGAGCTGCTATGTCGAGGACGATCGAACAGGACCACAAAAGCGACCGGCCGATTGGAGTTGCCGTTGAGGCGAGGAGGGAAGTTGCCGACATGACTGGCGACCGTTTGGCGGGTCCGGCGACGACGGAGCGCCGACGGCTCGGCCAGTTCCTGGGCACTCTTGGTGGCCTCGTGCGTGGCCGACGGGCAGCGTACGTGGCCGGTCTGCTACTGGTCCTGGCGACCGCCGTCTGGTGGTACGGACGCGAGACGGCGGTCGAGCACAACTGGGTCCTGTACACCGTGACTCGTGGCGACCTGCCGGTGACGGTGACGGAGCGGGGTAGGATCGAAAGCCAGAACGTACTGGAACTGAAGTGTGAAGTGGAGAACATGCCCGGTGAGCAGGGGGTGCGGATCATCTACATTGTGCCAAACGGAAAGAAAGTAAAGAAGGGGGAACTTCTCGTCGAGTTTGATTCCACTCCGGTGCAGGAGGCGCTCGACAACGCGTATGTCGAGTATCAGCGGGCGCGTGCTCAGAAGATCGCTGCTGAAGCGGAATACGAGAACCGACTGATCCAGAATCAGATCGAGCTGGAGATGGCCAAGCTGGAGCTTGAGAAGGCGGAGCTCCAATTGAAGCAGTTCGAAGACGAAACGGGGGGAACGTTTGCGATTGACTTGCAGCAGGCCGAGCTGGCGGTGCAGGAAGCACGCAATCAGCTCGTTGAGGCGCAGGCTGCTCTGTTGTTGGCCAAGACGCGTCTGGAAGGGATCCGCATGCTCTACCGACTTGGCTATCGGGGCAAGGGCGACCTGGACCAGGCCATGTTCGACTACCTTCGCGCTGAGGACCAGCTCGTGCGCGCCACGAACGCCGTCCGTACGGCCGAGATCAACGTGAAGCGGCTACGCCAGTATGACTATCCGTTGAATAAGCTCGAACTCACCGCGGCCGTGGAGAACGCGCGCCGAAAGCTGCAGCAGGTTCAGAAAGAGAACGAAGCGGAGCTGCAGCGGCTGAAAGCGGACAAGGAAGCGGCGGAACGAGAGTTTGCCAAAGCAGAGGAGCGGCTCCGTCGGTACGAGAAGAATCTCGAGCGGTGCAAGATCTACGCGCCCGTAGATGGGGTGGCGATCTACCCGAGCGAGCGGACGCCGTGGGGACGGTTCGTCGGTGAGGGGGAGCGCGTTCACGAGCGGTTCACCGTGATTACGATGCCGGACCTAAAGCATATGCAGGTGAAGGTGCAGATCCACGAAGCTGTGCTGGACAAGGTGCGGGAAGGTTTACCGGCCACGATTACGGTGGACGCGTTACCGGGCGAGGTGTTTACGGGCAAGGTCAAGTCGGTGGCGAAGATGCCCTCGAAAGATCGGCAGTGGTACGAGCGTGACGTGAACAAGTATGACACGATTGTGACGATCGATGGCGAGGTCGAAGGGCTCAACCCAGGCATGACGGCGTCGGTTGAGATTGTTGTGGATCGGCTCGAAGATGTGCTTTCCGTGCCGATTCAGGCGGTGATCGACGTGGGGGGAGTGTCCTGGTGTTTTGTCGCCCAGCCATCTGGAGCAGTGGAGCGGCGCCGGGTGGAGGTGGGGGTATCGAACGATAAGTTCGTGCAAATTGTGAAAGGGTTGGAAGAGGGCGAGCAGGTTGTCTTGAACCCGCGCGATTTGCCTCCGGATCTGCTTCCAAGTGAGCAAGAGGGGCAGGGGGCGTCTGTGGGGCTGGTCGCGTCTGCCCAGTGATGCGTGCCGTGGCGGCTGTGCCCACACCCGACGCCAAAAGCGATGTTGGACGTCACCACCTGGATCCTGACAATCCGGCTGGGGCTGAAGAACCTCTTCCTGAACAAGCTCCGTAGCTTCTTGACCATGCTGGGGGTTGTGCTGGGCGTCGCTTCAGTGATCGCGATGCTCGCCATCGGCGAAGGGTCGAAGCGGGAGGCGTTGGAGCAGATCCAGAAGCTTGGTGCCCGCAACATCATCATCGAAAGCGTCAAGCCGGGGACGAAAGTGGAATCGGAGCGCCCCGAGGAGACGGGGGAGCAGACGCTCGAATTCGTTGCCGAGTACGGGCTGACCTACAAGGACCTCGACGTCTTTCGCGCTACCCTACCGACCCTGGAACGTATCGTTCCTGTGGCCCAACTGCGCCGTGATGCTCTCCGCAAACACCGCATCCTCGAAAACGCGCGCATCCTGGGTGTCACCCCGGACTATCAGCACGTCAAGCACCTGCGTGTCTTCCGCGGCCGTTTCATCAGTGATCGCGACCTGTTCGAGCGCGCCAACGTCTGTGTTCTCGGACCGGCCGCCGCGTTACGGCTGTTCGGCCACGAGGACCCGCTGGGGAAAACGATCTATCTCGGCAAGTACGCCTACGTCGTTGTGGGCGAGTTGTACTCGGTTGGGGCAGGACATGAGCAGGGGGCGACGGTTGCGAAGGAGGTGGCAGAGTTCGACCGGCGGATCTACATTCCGCTCACGGCGGCCCGTTATCGATTTGGGGAGATCCAGGTGGTCCGGGCATCGGGCAGCATGGATTTCGAGAAGGTGCAGCTCCACGAGATCATCCTCACCTGCAAGAGCATGGACCTCGTGCTGCCGACGGCCACGATGGTCTCCAGCATTCTGGAGCGGATGCATGAGAAGCAAGACTACGAGCTGAAGGTGCCCCTGGAGTTACTACGGCGCGCCGAGCAAGAGAAACGAATCTGGAACCTCGTGCTCGGTTCGATCGCGGGCATTTCGCTGGTCGTGGGCGGAATCGGCATCATGAACATCATGCTGGCCACCGTTACCGAACGCACGCGCGAGATTGGGATCCGCCGTGCGCTCGGTGCAAAACGGCGGCACATTCTGTTGCAGTTCCTGGTAGAAACGCTTGTGCTCTCCTGTACAGGGGGGATTGCAGGCGTGGTCGTGGGGGTTGCCATCCCCCTGTGGGTTCAGTATGCCTTTGGCCTACGTGTCTTCATCGCACCCTGGACCATCGCTCTTGCTTTTGGGATTTCGGCGGCCGTTGGGGTCGTCTTCGGCCTGTATCCGGCCAGGCGCGCGGCTCACATGGATCCCATCGAAGCCCTCCGGCACGTCGGGTAGCGGGATGGAGGAGCGGGACTGCGTCCAGCTCGTCGGCGGACAGAAGCCGTGCTGCTCGTCTGGAGCCACACCTGCAGCATGCCGCACGACTCCAATCCCGGACGACCTGGATGCCAGGCGATGGCTGCCGTCCCGGTATGGAGTGCCGCTTGGGCCTAGGTTGACACAGTCGCGACCATTGCCTACAAGACTTCGCAGACATCGCCACCTCGAGGCCAGGGCTTTGCGGTTTGCATCATCTCGTGCGCAGCGACGGAGCGGGCCATATGGCGGAGAGCAAGGGCCGCATGCGCGAGCATGCGGTTACCGCGTGTGCGAACTGGCGGGTCAGGGTGTGGTTGCGCCTGGCTTCGCTAGGGCTCCTTATCGGTTGCGCAGTACTCGGGTGTTCGCGCAGTTTTTACCGCGAGCGTGCCGACCAGGATGCTTACAGTATCGCGCGCGAGCTCACCGCAGGTACCTCCTGGGAAGTGGACGAAGGCTTTCGGGTTGAGCCTGCCCCGCAATCACGGCTCTATCTCGGTGGTGATCCGGATCATCCGCCACTTCCCCCTCCTTACCCACGGCTTTACGCCTATACCTTGCCCCCTGATCTGGTTTCACCGGGTGAAGAACTGCAACAGCAACCCCCGCGCGAAGAACAGGTTCCGCCCGCCCCCATGCCGCCCCCCGCGCCCGAGCAGTCCTCTGCGCCGGAGCAGACCGCTGCAGTTGTTTTCCGGACCAGCCGCAAACCGCCCACCGTGCGGGTTGCCCAGTATCTGATCCCGCTGGAACCCGTGCCTCAGGAGTCCACCGCACCCGGGCAACCCCGGGACGGGACGGCCAGGCCGGCCGATCAGGACAGGGCAGATCTGCACCGCGCAACGGAGCAGACCGACCGCCCGGTTCCTCGCCAGGGGACCGAGCAAGAGGAGCCACCGAGGGTCACGTCGCAAGAGCTGGCGCAGCAGCGACTACGTCAGGAGATCACCTCGCAACTCTTCGTGGCCCCCTTGCCCGAGGGCGCCTGGCACAGCCTGCCGCGCAGTTGCCTGATCCGGATGCTGGAATTCGAGTCCGCCCGGCAGGAGTACGAACGGACATTTCACCAACCCCCACCGTCAAACCTACGTGACCCCAGCCCGCGGCTCAACCTCGAACAACTCGTCCGGCTCGCCTTGATGAACAGCCGGGAGTATCAGACGCAGAAGGAGAACTTGTACAAGGCGGCGCTCGCCGTAAGCCTGGCGCGATTCGACTATGAACTGAAGTTCGGACCCACCAACCAGGGGACGACCCTGGACTACAACCACAACCGCACCAACGGGATCACCACCAACACATTGCGCATTCCGACCAACTTCAGCCTCGAGCAATTCCTGCTCACCGGTAGCGACCTCCTCCTCCGATTGGCCAACGACATCGTACTCACCTTCAACGGCCCTCAGGGGTTCGAGGCAGATGTCAGCTCCCAACTGCTCCTCCAGATCAGCCACGTGGTCTTCCAGCGGGACACCCGGTTCGAACCGCTTATCCAGGCAGAGCGGAACTTGGTATATGCTGCTCGCGAATTCTTGCGGTTCCGACGCACCTTCTTCACTCAGGTGGCCGGCGACTACTACAACCTTCTCCGCACCTACCGTCAGGTGGAAATCGATGCCCAGAACTACTTTTCGTTGGTCCGGGCGTTCGAGCAGTCGGTTGCGGAGGAGCAGGCCGGCCTACAGAGCCGCATCCAGGTCGAACAGATCGAACAGTCCATGCTGCAGGGCCGCAGCAGTCTGATCAGCACGTGCAACCGGCTGGACAACGAACTGGACCAGTTTAAGCTCCGGCTCGGACTTCCCACCGAGCAGCCGATCAACATCGACCTGTCCGAACTGGAAGAGCTGACCAGGGAGGATGAAATCCAGGTTGCCAGGGAGCGGGCGCGGCGGGCGCTTCGTTGGTTGGAACTGCAGCAGGCCCAGCCCGGAGTGGAGCAAGCAGCGGTTCTGAATGCTTCGGCAGTCCTAGCCCAGCGGCTCTACGACTGGCTAGATCTCCGCCGCCGTCGTGGCGAGCCGGTTCCTGCCCTCAGAGAGGTCCTCACTCTGCTCAGAACCCTGGAGGTTGAACAAGCCCGGGTAACGGTGGGGGTCCAGCGCCAGAACCTGCAACAGACGCTTCAAGCAGAGGTGCTCGCACCACCACCGGAGCTGGTTGTGCAGCGAGCCATTGACCTGATCGAAGCGGAGATCGAGCTGGCGCAGCGGCTCTTAACCCTGCTGGAAGCCAAAGAAACGCCGACCGACCAGCAGAAGCAGTTCCGCACCGAGCTGGAGCAGCTCGTCCAGCGCGCCGAGGACATTCGGAACCGGTTCGAACAGATCATCCGAACCGGGCAACTTGCCGACCTGGAGGAACTTCAAAAGGATGCGGTTGCGGTCAGCGAGGAGTTCGCCCAATTCACACGCCGCCAGCTCCAAGCGGCTCAGATACCGGTCGACGAGAAAGACGAGGATCGCGTGGAACGCTTAAATCGGTTGATCGGGCACGCTCGGGAGATTGCCCTCCAGATGCTCAGCGAAGTCGAAGAGGGACTGATTCCGATCCAGATAGCGATGGACGACGCCATGCTCACCGCCCTCTTCCTCAGGCTCGACCTCCTTAACGAAAGGGGCCGCGTGGCCGACGCATGGCGCGACATTAAGTACGCGGCCGATGAGCTCCGCTCCTTCCTCAACCTCACAGGCACTCAAACGATCGGCACCAAACCCGACCGCCCCCTTGGTTTCACTTTCGACAACAGCAACACGCAGCTCCGCCTTTCTCTCGACCTCCCCCTCAACCGGCGCCAACAGCGCAATCAATACCGCAACGCTTTGATCGACTACCACGCTGCAGTCCGCCGACTCATGGAGCAAGAGGATAACGTGAAACTCTCCGTGCGGCGGCAACTGCGCAATCTTGCTCTCGCCCAGGCGTTGTACGAGATCAGTGTGGCCAGCGCCGCGTTGGCCGCCGAACGGGTGGTGAACACGAGGATGCAGCTCGCCCTTGGTCTGCCGGGCGTACAGGCCCGAGACTTCCTGGAAGCCCAGGACGCCTACCGCCGCGCCCTCTCCTCCGTCGCGGACAATCGCATCGGCTACATTACCGGTCGCATGCAGTTCTTCCTCGACCTGGAATTGATCGAACTGGACGAACGGGGGATGTGGCCATACTTGAAGGAGATGCGCCATCAGCCGCCGAGCGTGCTCGATTGGCGGGATGAGGCGATCCCGGTCTACGGTAAGCTGCCGGAATTCCTCTGGCTCTCCGATGAACTGCGGCAGATGGAAGCGGCCGGCTATCCTCCATTCCGTCACGCCGAACTCCATCCGCCACAGCCGCTCGACCAGCTCCAGCAGCAGGCCGCCCCGCAGGCAGAGGGCGCAGAACCCACCAGCAATCCATCAGAGGCCGAACCGTGAACACCACGTCCTGCACGGCCGTGACCGGTAGGCGGTGGAGCCCGGCCGGTGGTGTTCAGAAACGGGTGCCGATCCGTTCTTGTGCCGGTCGCGTTTCGGTTATCCTGAGGAGAACCGTTCGGCCGCTCCCGAACGGTGCCGCTCCACGGAGCAGATAGGCGTCGCCGTCTCGGCTCCGACCGGCGGTCGAGGACTCGCCGGGGCGTTGCTGGAGGAGCGAGGAAGCACCGGATCGTCGCGGTTGGGAGGAGGCCCAGAGCATGAGTAAGGTACGCCTGCTCCTGGCACTTGTTGCGCTTTCCATCGCCTGGTGGGTGCTTTTCTCCGCGGGAAAAGCCAGTGGGAAGGACCGCCCAAACGTGATCGTGATCCTCACGGACAACCAGGGAGCGTGGACCCTCGGGTGCTACGGGAACCCCGACATCCGTACCCCGAACATCGACCGGCTTGCTCGGGAGGGCGTCCTGTTCACACGGGCCTACGCTTGTAACCCTGTGTGTTCGCCCAACCGGGCTACTCTCCTCACCGGCCTGATGCCCTCACAGCACGGAGTCCACTGCTATCTGGTGGGGGGGCGACTGCAGGTCGGGCCGAAGGCGCGCAATACGCTGGAGGAGTACCGCTCCCTGGGCGAGATCCTCTCGGAGGCGGGCTACCGCTGTGGTTTGGTGGGGAAATGGCACCTGGGGGACAATCTGAACCCACACGAAGGGTTCGACGGCTACTGGGTGACCATGCCGCACGGGCATACGGCTACCTTCTACGGTGCTGAGGTCATAGAAGGGGGTAAGATTCGCCGTGAGCGGGGGTACCTGACCGACTTTTGGACACGCCACGCACTACATTTCATCCGTCAAGCGGCGGCTGCGAGAACCCCCTTCTTCCTGCTGCTCGCCTACAACGGTCCGTACGGCCTGGGATCGATCCTGACGCGGCCCGCGCAGAACCGACACGCCGGCTATTACGCCGCGCGCGACTTGCCGTCATTTCCGCGGCGTAAGCCACACCCCTGGCTCTTCAACAACCGGCAGTACATCAACAATCTGGCGGCCATGCGACGCGTGGCAGCCGAGACCAGTGCGATCGACGATGGGGTCGGCAAGATCGTACAAGCGTTGCGAGAGCTTGAGATCTACGACGAAACGCTGCTGGTTTATCTGGCGGACCAGGGCTGGGTTGGGGGGCAGGGGGGATTCTGGGGGATGGGTGATCACACCCGCCCATTCACACTCCGCGGAGAGATGCTCAGGATACCGCTCATCTGGCATTGGCCGGCGCGGTTGGCTAGCGGGAAAGCCTGTGCCAGGCTGGTGTCGATCTACGATGTTCCTGTCACGCTGCTGGACGTTTTGGGGCTCCGTTTTCCCCAGAACCCGCCCCGCCCGGGACGGAGCTTTGCTCCTGTTCTGTTTGGTGGCGATCTGAACGACTGGGAGGAGTGTGTGTTCATGGAGTTCCAGCATGTTCGGGGGCTGCGTACTCCCCGCTGGCATTACGTCT
>JALSID010000393.1 GCA_026981825.1 Planctomycetota bacterium | reverse complement strand
ACCCGCTGACCACAGCGGCCACCGATCGTCATCGCAGGAAGCTGCTACACCTGTTGTGGCACCACGTACGGAGCCCGGTATTCCGGCTCGTTCAACAATCGGTCCGCCTCCTCATCGCCCACAACCCGCTCGCTGTCCGGGTCAAACCGAAGGGGCCGACGGAGCTCATACGACGTACGAGCCAGCAACGATAAGACCATCGACTTGTGCCCCTCTTCGATGTCGGCTGTTAAGACGTGGTGGTCTCGCGCACGCATCGCCTCCAGCCAGTTCTCGATGTGCTCGGCATCCTTCATCGGATGGCCCTCCTCAGCCTTGTGGGGGCCCAGCTCGTATTTCGGCCCCAGGAAGGTGTAGTAGCTGCTGTAATCCGGAAAGATGAGATAGCCCTCGGTGCCGAGAAAGATCGTACCCACCGGGAACCTCGGCTGCACGAACGGGAACCGGTCGCGAAAGCCGGCTTCCGTGTTCGTATACCAGGAGCGATGCTCATAGGTTACGAGGGGCTCGTCCTGCTCCCAGCGGTAATGCCAGGCGGCGTGCGTCGGCGAGGTTCGGTCATCATCGTGCACAAACTTACCCCCCACGGCACTGACGTAGGTGGGATGACGGTCTAGTCGCAACCCCCAGCGGAGAATGTCCAGCTCATGGATCGCCTGATTGGCGAAACAACCACTGGCCAGATCCAGGAAGAAGTGCCAGCGATAGTGGACCAACTTGCTATAAGGACGCATCCGCTTTGGACCGATCCAGGCATCCCAGTTCAGCCCCTTCGGAACCGGCTCTGGCACGATCTTGCCAAAATCGGGCCGGATCTTGAAGTCGATGCCGCGTGCCGCATAGACCCGCCCGATTACCCCTTCATGCAGCTTCTGAATGCCTTCACGAATGTTCGGGCTGGATCGGTTCTGGGTACCATGCTGCACCATGCGGTTGTACTTGCGAGCCGCCGCTACCATCTGACGGCCTTCGAAGAGATTGTGCGTGCCGGGTTTCTCGACATACACGTCCTTGCCCGCCTGGCACGCCCAAATTGTGGCCAACGCATGCCAGCGGTCGCCCGTCGCAATGATGACCCCGTCGATGGACTTGTCCTCGTACAGCTTGCGCATGTCCGTGTAGATGGCTAGCTTGAGGTCTTTCAGCTCCTTGAACCGCTCGGGAATCGCATCGAGCCGGTTCTGATCGCAATCGCATACCGCTGCTACTTCGACGTTAGCCTTCTCCCGGAGCCGGACGACCGCTCGCGCCAAGGCGCGCATGCGACCCCCCATCCCAACCAGACCGACCCGGATCCGGTCATTCGGCGAGCGGCGGCTCCGCGCAATCGCCGGCGCAGCAAACGCTGCAATCGCACCAGCGCCCGCGACCTCGGCAGACTGCCGCAGGAACGTTCGACGCGTCGCATGTGCCATCACTCCGTCCTCCTTCCGAACAGCCAGGATCGCGCGGACAGCACTCACGCACCCACCATCATAGCACACCCAGAATCCCCGTCCCTTCTACACCGTGCCCGCTCTCCCTACGTCCAGCCCCCGCGGCCACCGACACGCGTGCCGGCGCTCCGTATCCCGCCCGGCACGCGTCGCCATTACGGTAAACCACGTGCCCTCCAGCTCGCGGCAGTTTGCCACCCTCCGGAAAAACAGCGAACGAGGAAGGGAAGTGGAAGCGACCAGCACCACCGCCCACTTTGCCGACGTGCGCAGCACAAAACCAGCAAGCCCGAAACACACCAGTAACGCGGATTGTCATTCCCCCTGTGGGAAGCAGGCTGGCGTGCGAATTCCCCCGGCCGCCGCGCGCGAAGCGCTCAGCCAGCAATTGGCTGCAGCCTCCACCGGCTGCGGACACAACGCATGTGCGTAACCCCGCGCATGGACGCAGCAAGGCACTGCGTATCGCCAGAATGGACAGCACGCCTTCTGTTTTGGGAATCTACGTGCCCGCCGCAGAGAGCTGACTTGGCCGCAAGCGATTCACGCCACAGTAAGGCCCTTCGGCCTTGTCCCGTGCCACGGAGCTGCCCCCCTCGTGCCACTCTTCTCAACACCGCGCGGCCCGAAGGAACCGTCCCCCGTTGCGGGCTGGCCAGGACCTTTTCCAACGGCCCCCAGCCCTTGCTGCGGCCAGAACCTTTCTCACGCCTGTCCGTAGCTGGAAAACCGGACGGCGGCCCCTTCAGAAGGCGGCCGGCATCGCGATGGCCAACAGAACCCCCGCAATTGCACCTACCAAGAAGCCCAGCACCTGGATTGCCGCAAGTTCAGGGCCGGCCAACCGGTTCGCTCGCTCGTGTAGCTCCTCTACGGACAAACGGTTCAGCCCCTCGCGCGTCAACTTCTCGATATCCAGGAGCGTGACAATTCTGTTCGCGCCCCCCGAAGCCAACCAATCCTGGACCCGACCAGCCAGATTGGGCAAGGCTTCGTCCTGAACCCAGCGCCACAGCGCCGGCGAATCAGCGAGGCGGTTGCAAATCTCAGGAAGCTCCTCGCGCAGGAACGCTTCCACGTTCGTCGCCAGGAAATCGGAAACGCTCTGCTCCAGCCGCCTGATTACGGGATCGAGATCCGTGCTGGCCAACCAGGCGCGAAGCTTTTCGCCTATGTCGCCCACAGCCGCGTACAGTTGCTGTCTGACCTCGTGGGAGCCGAGTTTATCATGCAGCAGCCGCTCGAATTCGTCCCAGTCGATCACGCCGAGGACCTCGGCCAGGGCCAGGCCGACCCGCCTCAACCAACCGCTCTCCGCATAGCCGCGCACGAGCTCTTCGATCCGGGCGCGGAGGGTGGGCACATGCCGTTGCAACTCACGCACCACCAATTGGACCAGTCGGCGGCGGGACTCCTGGTCCTTCAGCCAGGGGTCGAGCGCCTGTTCGGTGAACCGAATCAGCGACTCCCGGCTGAACCCGCGGCGAGCGGCCTCACGCAACAAGCTCATCACTTCCGGTGTCAGCCGGTCCACCAGGCCGGGAAGATGCTCACGCACAAGGGGGCCCAGATAGCTGCGTGCTGCTTGCCGTGCCGCAAACTCGTCGAACAACCTGCTCGAGATCCGGGTCAGCTCCTCAGCAACCCGCTCGGGAGTCAACAGGGACGTGACCAGCTCGCGCGAAACCGATTCGGCAAGTTCCGTCCGACGCGACGGAATTACCCCCTGCCGCCACAGCCCCAGGGTAACCCAGCGCAACCAGTGCCCGTCCTGCTCCCGGTAAGGAACGAACAGCATCTGGATGGCCAGCCAGTTGGTGAGATAACCTACCGCGGCCGTGGCCAGGATGGGCAGCACCCACCGGACCAGCCATCCCGGCAGACCAACCCCACTTCGAACCAGGACAGCGGTCAGCAATGTACCGACGGCGATCGCCCACGCCACCCAAAAGAGCGCGCGGTTCACCGGTTCCCAGCGGGCAGGCACGCTTGCACTCCCCCGCCGTGTGCCCGTGCTGCTGGTCGCCCCTTCGCGTAAGGCTAACTTCCCCTCGTGACCCATATCGGTTCTCCACAGGAACGCGTCCAGGAACCCGAGCACATTGTAGCGTTCGACAAACGGAGCGGCTCTGCGCTGAGGCTTGGCCAGAAGGTGTCCAGAAGAGTTTAAGATCCTGCTTCCGAAGGCGAATAGGGTCGGGAAGAAGCTCGGTAAGGCGACCCGGTCCGACATCCACCGGATCGGCCCAGAAGGACATAGTGTGCCCCTCACGGCGCCACCTTCCAAAGGTGACGCCGGAGACCGGGGCATGGCATGGGCCGCTGTCGCTCCCGTGGGGATCGGACCGCCGCCTCCACTGGTGCAGTAAGGAGGTTAGAGTAGAATTTCAGGGCGTCGTTGCCACCAAATCGAGGATTGCATAGCGCGGGCGGACGGGTGAAATCCGATGGCAACCAGCTCGACCGGTGTTGAAACTGTGGATGAGCAGGGCGCGGCGGAAGCGGGGAGTTCCAAACCGCCCGCTATTCGTACCGTGCATCTGCGCAAAGAGTACGGCGACATCGTCGCGTTGAAGAACCTATCGCTGGAGGTGCCGGAGGGCTCGATCTACGGCCTGATCGGTCCCAACGGCGCCGGCAAGACGACGCTGCTTCGCATCCTCGCTACGCTGCTGGAACCTACCTACGGCGAAGTAACGGTTGCGGGGATCAATATCCTCGAAACCCCGGAACGGGTCCATCCGTACATCGGCTTCATGTCCGATCGATTCAGCCTGTACGAAGATCTGCGGGTGTGGGAGTACCTGGATCACTTCGCGCGTTGTTACCGCATCGGCCCGAGCCGCCGAAAGCGGCTGATTGACGAGGCTCTGGAGCTTGTTGGGCTTACGAAGCGGCGTGACACACTTGTGGGCGCCCTGTCGCGTGGGATGCGACAGCGGCTGTGCTTTGCGCGCACCTTACTGCACCAGCCCAAGATTCTGCTGCTGGACGAACCGGCCAGCGGCATCGACCCGGCCGGTCGTATCGAATTCCGCGAGCTTCTCAAGGAATTGGGCAGAGCGGGCTGCACCATCCTGATCTCCTCCCATATCTTGACCGAGATGACCGACTTCTGCACACACATCGGCATCATCGAGCAGGGGGAACTTTTAGTCAGTGGGCCGGTCGAGTACGTTTTCCAGCAGCTCCACGGCGGTCTGCTTATCCGAGTACGCGTGTTGGCCAAAGCGGACCGTGCAGCCGAAGTGGCCCGGGAACATCCGCTCATCAAAGAAGCCCAGGTCTTCGACGCTCAGGTGGACCTTCTCTTCGAAGGCAACCGCGAGGATGTGCCCTCGGTGATTCGCCTGCTGGCGCAACACGAGGTGCCGATGATTGGTTTTGAGGTTGTGGAGCGGGACCTCGAAAGCATTTACTTACGGCTGGCATCGCCGGAGATCAGTTAGACGCCGGAGTCGACCATGCGGACTCTGTATTGGCTCTTCCTGAACAACCCGTTCCTCGTCAAGGCAATTCGCGCTCGCCAGAGGGGCGGTGCCATCTACTGGCGCTCCGGCCTGGCGTCGCTCGTGGCTCTGGCCGGGCTGGTCCTCGTCTTCGATCTTGCTCGCCGCATGGACGCCTGGGACGAGCTTCCCTCCTATCTTCAGACCTACGACCTGGTCGTCTTCTGTGCCATGTTTGCGATCGGCGCACTGGCCTCCTGCAACATCCTGGGCAGCTCGATGAGTCAGGAGATCATTACGGGCACGCTCGAATTCCAGCGGTTGACTACCCTAACGCTCCGGCAAATCGTGGCCGGGAAACTGGTGGGCGAACTGGCGTCCGTATACCTGTTCTACCTGAGCGTCACCCCGATGCTTGTCCTTAGCAGCCTATTCGGCGGCTATCCGCTCGGCGTGAAGCTCTTCGGGCTTTTCCAGTGTCTCACGACCGCCTTGCTCTTTGGTGCCGCAGGTGCTAACGTGCCCGCGAAGACGGTGGCCCGCACGAACAAGCCGATGAACCCTTTCCTGGGGTTGATCATCGGCTTTATTTGGTTCCTGGTCCCAGCCGCGATCACCCAGGGTTGCAACGGCATCGTCGGCCTTGTATTCGGCATGTTTACCCCCATTCCCTATATCCTCGCGCTGTACTACGGCGACTTCTTCGTGGGCCGGACCGTGCAACTGTTCGGCAGGTCAATCTCCATCGATCTGATCTCGCCACTGTTCCACCTGTTCTTCGCGACACTCCTCGTGCTGATCGCCGCCCGCAATCTCCGCCAGGACGAGCGTCCCCCTTTGGCGCGGTTCCCAGCGTACCTGTTGTCGATCGTTATCCTGGTAATCGTCCTTGGCGTAGCACGCAGCTATCCACCGTTGCCCTACATCCGTGAGGCTTACTTCTTCGCGCCGTCGGTGGTGCTCACCGTCGCGTGCCTTCTCCTCTTCCACCTGTGCACCCCCCGTAAGGACGGCCTGATCCGCTGGCTCTGGCGAGAACGCGAACGGGCGACGCCACTGAGCTATCTGTTTGGCGACTTTAGCCCGCCGTGGGCCACGGTGCTGATCTTCTCGCTCATTTACGGCAGCGGGCTGTACCTGATCACACAAAGCTTCGTAGCCCCGGCGTATCATGCGCCGCGCATCGCCTATCCCGAGGAACATGTGTGGGCCTATACATTTACGCTCATCCCCGGATTTGTCCTGGCCTGTCTGTTCATCCACGGTTGCAACCGTGCCATGGGGTATGGAATTGTGCTCTTGGGAGCGATTGAAATCCTTGGCCTATTCATAGCGGGGACGATCGACTACCTGCGTACCGGCATGCTAGAAGCGATTGCCTTCTGGGGGCCAGCAGCCGGCCTTTCCTGGATTTCCATGATAGGCTGGTTCGTGGACAACCGAGGCGGGGATCCTGGTCCGGTGATGGGCGTTTTTCTGACATCGCACGCCCTATATGCGACAGGAGCATGCATCTTCGGGTTCGGGGTCCTCCGCTATCATGCCCGACAGATTCGCCAGAAAAAGCAGGAGATGGGCGTCCTGCCTCCTGAGCCAACTCGCACCGGTAACGAAGCAGCACCCGCGACGGCGTAAGCAAGCCCGGAGTTACGCGGCGTAGCCATGCTTCGCTCCAGGCGCACCCGGCCGGCGCCGGACGACGCGCTATCCCGTCCCCTGGACACCGTGGGCAGGCACGGCCGCCCGGCCAGAACAGGGAAAGCGGGCCACGTCCAGCACGTCCGACATGACCGGCCCCACATTGCACAACCTCCTCACTCTTCTCGGCCCACGATTCGCGCCACGGGAACCAACGAGCCAATCACTTCGCGCCGGCGACAGGTTGCTGCTCAACCGGCAGAAGATTCTCGCCGGGTTGATCCGTGGGCCGCGTGTTCACACACACCTTATTACCGTTGCAGTTGCGCTTTACCACGACACCACAGTCATGCTCACCTACGCCCCTCCAACCTTCGCCGGCTCCGCCAAACACCAGCTTGCCCTAGAACTCACGCTGCATTTCTTGCGCGGCATGCCCTGCGCTGTGCAATTGGGCGCGAAATCGTTCTTCGAGTCACACGACTCGATGGTCCAGGCGATGAACCTATCCCCAGCTCGCAACGCCGCCAACATGCCGCGGGCAACATCGTCTCCAGGAGCCTCCCGCGCCACGCGCTCGCCAACCCCAGCGCCGCACCCACTCCAACAAAGGACACGCACACAAGCTACCGCACATCCACTCGAAACATCCTCCCACCCGCGCAACTAATCTGCCGACCTACTAGACCAACCCCTAAGGCCTACACTTGACCCGTTCTCCACCTGACGCGCCACGACGAGCCACGCGAGAGCCCTATCCCAATCCCTGCTCACCATCCCTCGGGCACCAATTCGCCTCCGGTGCAGGTCCCCAACGCTCGCCAGACGTTCGCATCGATCGAAGCCGCGATCGGCTTCAGGTGACCGTCCCCGAACGCCACGTTCACCACGCCACCACCGTGCTCCGCGCACTGAACGCTCCCCAGTTGTACCCCACGTTGCAGCCCCAAGCCGGCGTATTACGAGCCGGCACGTGCAATCCCCAACTACATAACGCTCCGTGAACGCTGTCTCACCGATCCGAGCCCACAATAGGCTGCCGTTCAACCAGCTCGAGATCCTCACATGCGATCGACGTCGGCACCGTCAACCTGCACACGTAGTTCACGTCACAAGTGCCTCTCTCTACCACACCACACGGATACTCCGACACAACTCTCCAACCGTGGGCCCCCGGCACAGAGATCCGCTTTCCACCGGAGCTCACGCTGCACTTCAAACACGCCGTACCGGGCCACAAGCAGTTGGGCACGAAACCGTTCCGGGAGTCACAGCTCCCCATCTGCTCGCCCACGCCCGAGTCGCCGCCACGCAACGTTGGTAGTGCCATCGTGGGCACCTCTTCTCCAGGGGGCGATCCACCAGCGAGGCCGAGCAAGAGCAACGGCGCCGCGATCCCAAGAAAGCACGCTCGCAAGACCTGACCGACCACTGCTCCCAACATCTCTTTACCTCCCCACACACCGAACTTGCTTGCCCCAACGCCGCGACCTTCCTCGCTCGAACCTGGGTCTATCCTCTGCGGAGAGCGATTCCCGGAAGGGCAATCCCTGCCGCGTTCACCACTCTCCCGAAACCAGCTCGCCGCCGTCTCGCGTTCCTAAGGCTCGCCATACGCTCAGATCGATTGAACCGGAGATGGGGCTTACGTGAGCGTCACCAAAGGCCACATTTATCACGCCGCCCGCGTGCGCGCTACGCGCGCTGAATACCCCCCAACCAGACGCCCGATAACAGTCGTATATTTCTGCATTCGGAACCAATGCGTGGTTGTACAACGCGAAACGGCCAGAGGAAGGCAACCAGTACCGCCCCGCTAGCCAGTCGGGCGCCGCCCGGCCTGCCACCCGCGTCACCGCCGCACACACCACCAACCAGTCGTCTGCTCGACGGGGAACGTCGCCCCTCGGCGACACTCTCACCAACGCCCTCATGGTGACCGAACCGCCTGGTACACGGGCCCCCCTCTGCCGGGGCCCCACAAGCCGTTCCGCGTACATCGCCGTCAGCGACAGACCGTCCGGAACCTCCCCCAACGTGATTGGCGGCGAGCGAAACATTCCACGCCCGCTGTCCGGCCAACCACGGCGAGTGAACACCCAATCCAGAAGCCCTGTGTTCCCCCGGTACGACAAGCACGGCCCCACCTGGGCTTCTCCATCCGCAGGACAGACAAAACCTTCCACCCTCGCCCGAAGCACCGTCAAGTTCGCCCGTAAAGCGTACGTATCCTCTAGATGTCGGACTGAAGTGAAATGATCCAACTCGAAGTTAATCGCATTGTACAGGGCTGCCTCGCCCAGCCACGGCAGTACATGCGACTGCGGACTGAAGTCCCTCTGAATGACCACGTCGGACAGACCTGGTCGTAGCCATCTCCACCACCTCAAGTTGACCGGCGGCATGCAGCCCATCGCGTTGTGGTACTGGATCGTGGCCACCGCCAGCTCACGCAGATTCGCCGCACACCGCACCCGACGAACCGTCGCCCTCACCCGCCCCAACGCCGGCAACAACAGCCCCGCCAGGATCAACAACACCCCGACCACCACCAACGCCTCAACCAGGCTGATCCCCCGCCGGCCCATTGCACTCAGCCCATGTCTTCGCCTTCCACCCAACATCGCCTCACTCCCACGGACCGTCCCGCCTATCGCGCACCCCATTCCTGGGCACACAAATCCTCCTC
>JALSID010000392.1 GCA_026981825.1 Planctomycetota bacterium | reverse complement strand
CAGTGTACCGCATGCGATCAGGAAGACGGGGAGCAGAACAGGCAGCAAGGACAGGCTCAGCGGGGGTAAATCCGTCTCCGGGCGGTCAAGAATCGCGTTCAGATGCTCCAGGGACAGGTCAGGTGTGCTGCGAAGAGGGATGTCCCATCTGGCGTTGGCCCCGGAGGCGTAGAGGTAACCGGGGATCAGGGTGGCCAGCCCCACGATGCTTCCCATCAGGATCATTTTGCCCAGGCTTACGTCCAACTGCTCTCCAACAAATAGGGGGCCGGGCGTTGGCGGTACGAGGGAGTGGGCCATCGTGGCACCGGCCACGATGGAGAGCACATAGAGCAGGTAGTTCCGGCCGGTGCGTGCGCGAAGAGCCTTACCAAGTGGGATCATCAGGTAGAAGACAGTGTCGAAGAAGACCGGGATCCCGAGCAGGAATCCGCTGCTCATGAACGCTGCCGGGGCAAAACGCACACCAAAGAGCCTGAGGGTGGCACGAACAATACGGTCCGCAGCACCGCTCTGAAGCATGCAACGTCCGATTACGGACGCCATAAGGATGAGAATGGTGAGCTGGCCGGCCGTGCGGCCGAGGTGCGTGGCGACTTGCTCTGTGCTTGAGGCGTCCGGATTCGTCCCCAAAAGGATCCGGCTCAGAGCGTCGACGATGATGGCCCCACCCAGCAGTGCGAGGATGGCGTGGAGGCGGAGCCAGAGGATCGTGCACAGAACGAATGCTACGCCGACGGCGATGACGATGAAGACCTGAACTGCCATGGGGCACCTCCAGGCTGACCGGGTCGATCGAGGTGGATTGTAGCGGTTTGAGGGCTTTGTCGTGATCGAACGCCCCTGCAGCCGGTCCAAGGAGTCGGCCGAACCAGACACGATCCGAGCCGCATGGGCGGGGTGATGAGCTAGATTTGAGTGGTCGGCCAGGATGCACGTCGATCCCTGTTGTTAACCATGTGCTGTGGACACGCTGTGATGTCACACTGCCGCAGACGAATCCGGGCAGGATTCAGCCTGATCGAATTGATCGCGGCCGTTGCTGTAGCCGGCATCCTGCTTGCCGGCGCGACGTCTTTCGTTGCGTTCTACGCCCGCTGGAGCAGCGTTCTTCGCCAACGGAGCGAAGCCACGACCGCCCTCATGCTGTCCCTGGAACGCCTTCACCTCGAATTAAGTCAAGCTCGGGCAATTCGCCAGAAGACCGCCACGGTGATCGAGTTCGATCATCCCGACGTGACAGGCGATGGCGAACCTGACGTGATCCGATGGGAATGGAGCGGTGTAGAGGGGGAGCCGTTGATTCGGACGGTTAACCCTGGGCTGCAGGGGATGTCAGCAGAACCTGCATCTCCTCCTCTCAAAGAGTTTGCTCTCGAGTACTGGGTGCAAACAAAGTCGGTGCCTGTCGAAGTCGCGGGCATTCGCACGACGGAGACACACGACTACCTGGTACTTGTGCTTGCCACCGCTCGCGACACGATCGAGCCCGGCGGTCGGTTGTTCCGCCGCGCCGTCGTGTTCGCGGCACCTCTTGACGTAACCGGTTTGTAGGAGGAGGAGTACAGGTGAACGCAGGGGTAGGGGCCACCAGCCAGGGAGCGGGACGGTCGCCTATCGGCCACGTGCGGCGGTGGAACAGGACGGGGGCTACTGGGCGGACGTTCCCGACTCGCCCGGGCCGAAGCGTGCCCAGGGCGTGGCGAACAAGACGTGGATTTAGCTATCTGGAGACGATGGTGGCCGCGTTCATCCTGGGGTTGGTTGTCGTGGCAGCCCTTCAGGCGACCGGCTATGTCGCCCAGGCGCAGCTCGTGATCGAGCAGCGGATCCGGGCCGGCATGCTGGCGGACGAGCTGATGGCTGAAATCGCCACAAAACGTTACGAAGACCCCACCAGCCCTGGGGGTTTTGGTCCCGAAACGGACGAGCAGACGGGCGATCGATCGGCTTTTGACGATGTCGATGATTACGACGGTTGGTCGGCAGAACCGCCCGTTGCTGCTGATGGCACTGTTCTGAGCGAGTTCTCCGGTTTTCGGCGGCAGGTGAAAGTTGAGCAGGTTGATGATGCCGATCCCACGCTTCTTGTACCGCTCGGTGCCAGTGGAACGAAGCGGGTGACGGTGACCGTAACGAGGGGAGATCGCATTCAGGTAAGCCGGCAATGTCTGTTCACGCTCAATGCGATGGAAGCGGACGCGCCCTAGAGCTCGGCGATGCAGCGGTGCAGGCGCATGGCCCGGGCCGGCACCGCCGCGGGGCCATGCTGTACACGACCGCGGTTTTTGCCGTCCTTCTGACCGCTGCGCTCTCCGCTGCGATCGTTGCAGGTACGCTTTCGCAGCGCCGCATAGCAGATGCTTTAGACCGCACGCATGAGGCGGAGTGGGTGGTACGCTCAGGGCTGAACTGGGCGCTTCGCCAGATTTACAAGCATCCGAACTGGCGGATGAACCTGCCGTTGGATTCGACGGGTAAGTGGACGGCGGCTCCAATCCAGGTCGGCAACGCAACGTTTGAGGTGTGGGGAAGCGACCCGGACGGGGACCTCGCGGACGATCCGCTCGATCCGGTCGAGATCGTGGTGGAGGCCACCTTAGGTAGCGTCCGTATCAAGCGGAAAGCGACGCTCGTTCCCTACAACCGGAGCCTGGTTACGTACGCGGCCTTCGGTTGGAAGAAGCCCACCGAGGTGAAGGGCAACGCCCGGGTGCGCGGGCTTATCCGCGGCAATACCGACCTGAAGTCGGATGGGAACCTGACCGTGGACAGGCTAAGCGGAGGGGGCTTCGAGACGGTTGCGGGTAGCAAGGTGGACAGGCCCTTGCGTCCCTACACCAGATTTGTCGCCGATCCTTTGGCCGCGCCGGACGTGGATATCGCGTGGTACGCTAGCCGAGGAACAAAGCTTAACCTTCCTGGCTCTGGAACGCTCTTGCTGGAAAAAGCGAGCTTAACCCCTTCACAATGCATCTACAACGGGACATCGTATCCCCCTGATCCCGAGGGGATTTATGTGGTTGATGCCGGAGGACGGGACGTTCTGATCTCGGATTGTTACCTTAAAGCCACCCTCGTTATTGAGAACGCAGAGGACGTGATTGTGCGGGGGGCTTTTCGAGCAGTCGGTCCGCCGTCAGGGGATCCTGTGCTCATCGCGGACTGCAAGCGGGCCAATGGCTTGAGCGTCGAAGTCACGGCGTTCTTTCTGTCGGAGCATGCGGCGGGTGTGGATTTCAACGGTGATGGCGACCAGACAGACATGTTCCGCACTCGCATACAGGGCACCGTCTACTGTGATGAGCGCATTCTGCTAAAGAGCAGGGTGCCATTTGTGTGCAAGGGGTTGCTCGTGGGACGGGAGTTTCGTATTGACGGGCCCGTGACCGTACAGGAAAACCTCTCCCTGCTGGAGACGCCGGTGCGTGGCTTTCTGGGGCCAGGTTTGCGGGTGAGCCCGGGGACCTGGGCAGTGGTGCCTTAGCAGCAGGAACGAGCTCCTGAACCACGTGGGCAGCGGGAAGAAGACAGCTCTTGTTCCGTACTGGGGATGGGGCTTGAATGACCCATATTGCTGTGGATAAGACATGACTGTGCTGGGCTGGTGGAGAAGGTGGTTTCCGAAGCCGCGCAGGGCCGCTCATGGACGGTTAGTCGGGCGGCCCGGCGGGTTCACGGTTTCGGATGTTGTGCTGGTGCTGCTGATCGTGAGCATCCTAGCGGCCGTTGGCCTGCCGGCGTGGCGTGCATGGGTGAGCAGGATGCAGGTGGAAGGCGCGGCGGACCGTCTGGTCTGGGAGCTGAGGACGCTGCAGAGCGCGGCCATTGGCCAGGGCAAGAGGGGCTCGATGCAGTTCTTTCCGCAGGAGGATCGTTACGTGGCGGACATCCTCGCTGACCCGAGCACGCGGATACCCCCCTATGAGGTCAAATTGAAAGCCATGGCGGGTGCACTGGACCTCTATAGTGTGCAATTCCCAGCACAGAAGGTTGAGTTTGACCACACCGGGTTACCCTCTGCTTCGGGTTCCATCGTGTTGCGTGCTGGGGGATGGGAAGTGAGGGTCATGGTTCGCGCAAACGGTATGGTAGAGCGTTCGAACCCAACCCAGGTGGATTCGCCGATCGGTGTAGCTCCACTGCAGCTCTTTTAGCGCACAGGACGCGTGCCCGAAGGCCGGATAGGGGATCGTCGGGTGGTGGTCGTCGTACTCTACGCGGCGGAGCGTTCGACGGGGAGCCCATGCTTAGTCTCGTTGGCTTTCGCCGATCCCTTATTCGGTGCATAGAGGGGGTTGGTCTGTGGCGGCGATCCAACACGTGTGCGGGCGCACGGAGGTAAACGTGGGGTAGGGGAGCCACTATTGCGGGGAGAAAGCGGGGCGAGATTTGGGTAACGGGGGTTTTATCCGAGTGGGGTGTTGGCCGGTTGGGGAGGACCTTCCGTCTGGGGTTGGGGGGGCTTCCGCACCTCGGTTGCGGGTATACGCGTGGGTGAAGTGAGGTCTTCGTACGAGATTTGTGGGGTATTGTGCCGCTGCCAAACGGCGTAGAGCGAATCGAAGTTCTTCAGGAACACGTCCACCACTTCGGGATCCCACTGGCTCCCCGCTCCACTTCGAAGGATGGCCAGCACCTTCTCGATCGGCATGCCCTTGCGGTAGGGGCGATCGCTCGCCATCGCATCGAACGAGTCTGCCACGGCGATGATTCTTGCGATGAGGGGGATGCTTGTCCCGGCAAGTCCATCCGGGTACCCCTTACCGTCGAGCCGCTCATGGTGATAGAGGACGCCTGGCAGTGCGAAGGCAAGTCGCTTGAGGTGACGGAGGATACGATGTCCCACACGGGGATGTTTTTTGATCTCCTCGAATTCTTCGTCGGTCAAGCGTCCGGGCTTCCTCAGGACGCTGTCTTCCACTCCGATCTTGCCCACATCGTGCAGTAAACCGGCCAGGAACACGTTGTGGCACGTTGCCTCGTCCAAGCCCATGTGTTCGGCGATAGACCGAGCCACCCAGGCCACACGCGCGCTATGTCCGCACGTGTACGGGTCTTTGGCGTCAATGGCGGAAACCAGTGCCTGGACCATGTCGATAAGGAACTGTTCCTGTTCCCGGAGCAGGTGGAGGTTGTTGGCGTGCACGCCGAGTACGGAGGCGGTTGTCTCCAGCAAGGTTGCCTCGACCGTACCGAATCCGTCCGGACTTCTGCTGTTGACTGCGACAAACCAACCGAAGCACTGGTCACCGTAGGCGAGGGGAACGGCCAGGATCGATTCGGTGTCTGGGGCGATCTCTTTGGCTAGTTCCTGCCGGTTGTTCCGGATGATCGTAGACGGCGAAGCTGGAAGCCACCGCAGGATCGCCTCAATCGTGGCCGGTTCCAGCGGGTGGCCGAATGTTCTGGGGGGCTGCGTATCGTCTCGCGGGCTCGAGCCCAGCGCCACGAGGGACTGGGCACTGCAGAGGGTACAGAGATCGTCTCCGATCTGGTCGAGAATACTCTCGGTATCCTGTCCGTTCGTCAGGTCGAGCATGCAGGCCAGGCGGCGGAGGAAACAGCTCTCTTCCAGCCAGTGGGAGGTCTGGTCGGCCAGGGTGTCGAGCTGCTCCATCGTCAGATTGAGCTGTTCGTGTGCGTCGGCGAGCAAGGTGAGGATGGGCAGTGTGCTGCGATCCGCGCCATACCGCGATGCGGAGCGGCGTATCTCGATTGCCTCCTGGGGACCGGTGCTGAAGCGAACGCAAGGGGGCATACGCCCGACCTCGTCGCCCGCGATCGCTTGCAACGTCTTATCGACTTGCACCCACTCACCATTGATCTCGATGAGAACGGCAAGATCGCCAGGGAGGGCGTCGCGAAGGCGACGTGCCTGCAGCAGCGTATGGGGTGAAATGGTCCGGGACGCTTCTTCAGCCGACAACACAGCGCCTCCCCTTTGGATTCGTTCCCCGCGGCGGCCTCGCAAAGGTTTCCTCTCTATTCGAACTGTAGGTCACACATTGGCGGAAAAGGTGGCGCGGGACGGACAGGGGCAGCGTCGGTCGACGCGGAGGTGCCGACTGTCCGTTGAGGGAAGTTGCGTTGCTGAGGAGGGGGATGAACCGACAGAGCAGCCCAGGGTAGCCGATGGTTTTGCACACTGAGGCCAATCCGCCTGGCGCGGCTACCAGTGATCGCGGTGATCGAATGGGCTGTTAGCAGACGTGACTTCCGGGCTACTCGTGATTCGTTCCGTCGACCTCCAACTGGCTGAAGCCAGGTTATGGAGGCAGGTGTAAAGCTGCCAGGCTGGTGCTGTTATGTGGGTTAGGAGAGCTTTGAGCGGTGTCTTCGTTCAGGCTACTAAGCCACCTGATTTGCCTGTTTAAGTGACTCGAACTAGGTTTTCAGTGGGACGGCTACGCGTAGCTGGCGAACAGGGTTAGCCCAAGCGTGCTCGTGCTCACTTGTTACTGGGGAGTGAGGAACTAGCATGACCACAGCGGTTAAGAGGAAACGACCTATGCGACAGCGTCGAGCATTCACGTTGGTCGAGCTGGTTGTCGTTGTGCTGATTTTGGGCATCTTGGCGGCCATTGCTGCACCCAAGGTGTTCCGCGGCAGCGATGACGCTGCCGAGACGGCGCTGCGGCAGAATCTGTCCGTCATTCGCGATGCGATTGAGCTGTATGCACTGGAACACGACGGGCGTTATCCTGGTTCTACGAGCGATGGCACCAATCCGGCCGGGAGCGAGCAGGCGTTCCTGAACCAGCTTTTGATGTACTCCTCGGCGGACGGAACGGTTTCACAGGTGCGGGACGCGGCGCACCCCTATGGGCCCTATCTGCGCAAGAACTTTCCGTCGATTCCCGTGGGCCCGAATCGCGGTACGAATTCTGTGGCTGTGAAGGGGGATGGGCAGCCGCTGGTGCCGGACGAGACGACGGCATGGATGTATGACTACATCACAGGGGAGTTTATTGCAAACACGAACGATCTGTCGAGTGACGGAGTTACAACCTACGACCAGTTTTGACTGGATTGGGGCTATCGTGCGGCTTTGGAGGCCCGCAATGCGCGTACTAGTGGTTGAGGACAACGCTGCTCTGGCTGCGGTGCTTCGGTTCAACCTGGAGCGGCTGCCCGCGCAGGTTACGTGGGCGAACACCGGGGACAGGGCGATCGGCATGCTCGATCGTGACGTCTTCGACATCATCGTCACGGATTACCAGCTTCCCGGGGCTTCGGGGGATGAGGTGATTCGGGCGGCACGGCGGAGTGAGAGGAACCGGGAGGTGCCGATCATTCTGCTTACGGCGAAGGAACGTGAGCTGGACGTTGAGCGAATTCGTGATGTCCACTCAGTGGCCGCCGTGGTGCCCAAACCGTTCAGCCCGCGACAGGTGACGGAGCTAGTACGCCGGTTAACCGAGAGTACCGGGGTGGTCGAGCAGGAATCGCGCCATGCGTAAGACGACGGGTTTGCAACGGAGGGTCTTGATCGCCTTTCTCCTGTCCGGAGCTGTACTGGGCTTGGCCAGTGCGGCTGCTGGTATCGAGCTAACCCGTCGCGTCCTAACCGGTCGCCGCTTAGAGAGCACGATCAATCGGTTGGGCTGGGCGAGCCGAACGCTGGAGAGGGCATATTTGGCCGGGGGCGTGGAGGCGATCGAGGAGCGGCTTGCGGAAGTCCGTCGTTCCTTAGGGGCGGAGTTCTGTGTTGTCCGGGGCACGGCGGGCGAGTGGGAAGCTACTGCGGGTGATTTGCCTGCAGGGTGGCAGGGGACGCCTGTCGGGGATAGCCTTCCCGCGGAGCAGGGCGATTACACCCACGTGCGCATCCGGGGGGCGCTGGCGGAGTTCGTTGTGCCGATCCGAAGTAAGGGGGAGGTAGTTGGCCTCTTAACGGTGGGGCTGCGCCTGCCTGGTCTGATGGCCGTGGCACGGGAGGTGCTCGCGGAACCGCCCCTCTTACTCACCATTCCGGTACTCCTGTGTTTGGGCAGCGGTCTGTGGCTCACCCGGAGCCTTTCGGGTGCCGCATCCGTGGGGCGTCAATTGAGCAGCCTTTGCGACGAAGAGCACTTGGACACGGACCGGCTGTCCACCGTTCCAGCAACCGATCCCGTGGCCATCGGGTGGAACCGTTTGGTCGCCGCGATCCATCGCCTGCAGCCGGGGTCGACGCAGGCACGCGTTGAAGAGGCCATCAAAGCGTATCAGGCAGGTAGATCCACAGATGTGCTGGACAGTTTGCCGGACGCAATTGCAGTTACCGACAGCGCGGGCCAGATCCGTTACGCCAATCCCGCCTTCCGACACCTTTGTGCGCTGGATTCGTGCGAGATCGAGGGCAAGCAGGTCACCGAGGTGATGGGCCTCACCGAAGAGCAGATGAGGAACATAGACCAAGGGGGCCAGCGTACCGCCGGTGGGGCAACGATCGAGGTGGTTCGGACAAAGGCGGGTATGGAGCAGATTCTGCGGATCCGCCGATTGCCTCTCCGATCACCAGCCGACGGGGCATCGACCGGCAGGGTATGGATCGTTCGAGACGTGACACAACAGAGAATTGCCGAACGGATGAAGATGCAGTTCATGATGTCGGCGATCCATGAGCTGCGCACGCCGTTGTCCAATATCCGCGCTTACGCGGAAACACTCGCCTCTCTGGAGGAGATCAACATCGAGCGGCAGAAGGAGTTCTGCAACATCATCACAACTGAAGCCATAAGACTTGGTCGCCTCATCGACGACCTGCTCAACCTGAGTCAGCTCGACGCGGGAGGCATGTATATCGAACGCAAGCCAACCGATCTGCGCCGCTTGGTAGAGGATGTGGTCACGAAGATGCAACCTGGAGCTGAGGAGAAACAGCTTAAGTTTACCGTGGAACTTCCGGAGAAGTACTTCCCGATACGCGTCGATAAGCAGAAACTATCGGTGGCGCTCGTCAACCTGATCGGGAATGCGATCAAGTACACGCCGCCCGGAGGTGAGGTTTCCTTCCGCGTCAGTCAGACGGAGCAAGAGGTGACTTTCATCGTGGCGGATACGGGAATCGGAATCTCCGAGGAGGATCTACCCAAGATCTTCGACCGGTTCTACCGTGCCCGGGATGCTCGAGTGAGCGAGATCACCGGCTCTGGGATCGGCCTTGCCCTGGCCAAGGAAATTGTGGATCTACACGGCGGCACGATATCGGTCCAGAGCAAGCTGAACGAAGGATCGACCTTTGTGGTGACTAATCC
>JALSID010000391.1 GCA_026981825.1 Planctomycetota bacterium | reverse complement strand
CCGCTCCCTTCGTCCCGCCGGGCGGCGGGCTCGGCGCCGCTTCGGCCGGGCAGCCGAAGCGGAGGGAGACAGCGCGCGCCATTGGCCATCCAGCGACGGGTGGGCTTTTCTTGCGCTCGGCGGGGGTCATTTCGGCCGGCGCTTCCTTGGCCCCAGCGGCCTTGGGGTGGACCCGGGCCGGGTCGCGCTACCAATGCGCCGTCGCCGGCGCGACGGCGGTCCGCCGCTCCCTTCGTCCCGCCGGGCGGCGGGCTCCGGGCCGCTTCGGCCAGCGGCCGAAGCGGCGGGAGACAGCGCGCCCCCATTCTCTTTCCCTCGAGGGGCGGGCGTTTCTCCCCTTGGCGGGGATCGCTTGCTTGCCGCCGCTGCCTCGGCGCTCATCGCTTTGGGGCGGACCCGGGGCCGGGTCGCGCTACCACTGCTCCGCCGTCGCAGCGGCGGAGCTCCGGTCCCGCCGGGCGGCGGGCCGCGTCGCTGGCTTTCGCGAGCGATTGCGCCGAGAATAGCGCGGGGGCTGCCGCCGTCGGCGGCGCGACGGCGGTCCGACGCCCCCCAGCCCCGCCAGGCGGCGGGCTCCGGGCCGCTTCGGCCGGGCGGCCGAAGCGGCCAGAGAGAGCGCGCCCCCTTTTCCCTTCCCGCAACGGGCGGGCGTCTCTTCCGTAGTCGGGGGACATTGCTGCCAGCGCTTCCTTGACCCCCGCGCTTTGGGCGGACCCGGGGCCGGGTCGCGCTACCAATGCGCCGTCGCCGGCGCGACGGCGGTCCGCCGCTCCCTTCGTCCCGCCAGGCGGCGGGCTCGGGGCCGCTGCGCAGGCCCTCAGCACACACCGGCCGCCTACGGTAAACGCAGCGACTCCAGCATCGACTCAACCCGCGCCGCCAGGCCGCTGAACCGCGGTGGCGTCCAGATCCCGAGCCGAGCGCGGAAGTGTTCGTCCAGGAGAGCCGCGCGTAGGACTCGCTCCAGGGGGCCAGGATCCCACGAGTCGCGCTCCGGAGCAACCAGCGACCCGGGGAACAGATGCTCCACCGCTAACGCCTGTAGGACCGCGCGCGATGCGGTGTACGGCGCACCTGCATGAATGGGGGCCAAAGCGATCAGCACAGCAGCGTGGTGGCGCCTTTCGGTGCTCCAGCGGATCGAACGCACTTGCCGAATCTCTTGCCACGGCACGAAGTGCCGACCGCGAAACCAAACCCCACGACTGTCCACCGCAATGCAACACCGGTCAAGCAGCAGCGACCAACCGCCCACAAACACCGCCCAGATCGCCAAAAGCACCGTCAGGAGGACCAACCACCAATACTGGCTGCGAATGTGTGGCAGCAGAGTGGCCGCAACTGCCGTACCCACAACCACCTGTAGCACGGGGCGAATAAACGGTTCAGCCTCCACGTAAGGCTTCCCCGTAGCCAGGACTCGAGGCTCAGCCATCCTTCCCCCCTGGTGCCCACACCACCTGACCCCAGTCGGCCTCCGGCGAAATGAGCCGCTCCCGTGACCAGCCCACTGATTCTACGCCTGCCCACCGCAACCGCCCCAGAGCCGCCAGACAGCGCGATACCTTTGCCAGTCCGTGGGGCAGACCGGCGCAGAGGACCGTCCGGCCCCATAGTGCGACCAGCAATGCAGCTTCGACCCAGCCGCGTTGGGGACTCGATCTACCAGCGTTGCAGATTCGGCCTCCCGGGGTTTATGATACATTGACATGCGTTGATGCTAGCCGACGCCCGTTGGCGGTTCGCCCAACGCGTCGATGCCCCGAGCACCGCTGGTGAGGGTTGGGCACAATGATCCGGTTTGATGCCGAACGGCCGGTCCGATTCTGCGACGGTTTCACCCGGCGTGACTTCCTGCACGTGGGGGCGCTCTCGCTGTTCGGATTTACGCTCTCCGACCTGCTGGCCGCCAGAGCACACGGCGCTGCTCGATCGAACGAAGACATCAACTGCATCCTGCTCTTCCTCGTCGGCGGTCCCAGCCACATCGATACCTGGGACCCCAAACCAGAAGCTCCCGAAGAGGTCCGCGGCCCGTTCAAGCCGATTTCCACCAAAGTCCCCGGTGTCTACATCACCGAAATCTTTCCCAAAATGGCCAAGCACACGGACAAATTCTCCTTCATCCGGTCCGTCTATCACACCGCCACCGCCGTCCACGACACCGGCCATCAGCTCATGCAGACCGGCCGCCTCTTCTCGGGCGGTATCCAGTACCCCCATATGGGGTGCATCTTGAGCTACCTCAAGGGATCCAAGGGGGCGATACCTGCCCACGTGCTCATGCCCCGTCCGATCGGCCCAACCGGGGGAAACATGCCCCATGGCCAGGACGCAGGCTACCTGGGCCGCGCCTACGATCCGTTCGTGCTCAACGCCGATCCCAACGACCCGAAGTTCAAAGTTCGCGACCTCCTTCCCCCCGACTACATCACCGCGGTGCGGATCGAACGCCGCCAGCGCTTGCGACAGGCCATCGATGCCTCGCTGAAGAACTTCGAAGCCAGCCCCCAGGCCGCTCAGTTCGATGACGCTTTCCGGCAGGCGTACACGCTGATGACCAGCCGGCAAGCACGTGAAGCGTTCGACATCCATAAGGAACCAGACTCGATTCGTGACCGCTACGGCCGCACCCGATTCGGCCAGTGTTGCTTGCTCGCCCGGCGGCTCATCGAACGTGGCGTACGGTTCGTCACGATCAACATGTTCGAAACGGTGTTTAACGAAGTAACCTGGGACATCCACGGCTCCCGACCGTTCACAGACATCCTTCAGATGAAAGATCTCGTCGCGCCGAACTTCGACAACGCGTTCTCCACGCTGCTGGAGGATCTCGAAGAAAGGGGGCTGCTCAAGAACACGATCGTGGCTGCCATGGGCGAATTCGGGCGCACTCCGAAAATCAATCCCGCCGGTGGCCGAGACCACCATCCGGGCGTCTGGACGATCATGATCGGCGGAGGCCCCATCCGTGGCGGTCAGGTCGTGGGTGAATCGGACGAACTTGGCTACGTGCCCAAGACCCGGCCCGTGCAGCCGGCCGAAGTAGTGGCGACCATCCTTGCCGCCCTGGGGCTCGATATCCACCACGAACTACCCGGACCACAGGGACGACCGATCCCGCTGGTCGACTACAACATCCAGCCGATACGCGAACTTCTCTAGGCGGAAGGTCACCCGCGGGCAGCCGATCGGCTTCGTCCGGTTGAGCCTGCCTACTTCCCCCCGCGCCGTACGGATGTGGTGCCGAGTGTTTCCGCGCGGGGCCGGCAGCCCGGGCGCGTGGTCTGGCGGAGCCATGGGGCACGCACGGGGCAAAAGAACGACGGATGAAGAAACGGTCGGAACCTGAGCGAGGCCAAACGGTCCCCGCCAAGCCAAGCGGACGTGACGGAATGTACAAAGCTAATCCTGGGAGCAACGCTGCGATGCGAGCGGCACGAACGACTGGGCTGACGGCCGTTGTCCTGGCACTGTTGCTGGCGTCGTCCTACGGAGCGGACACCGGGTCGGCTGCGGTGAGCCGCTTGGCCGTGTTGCCCAACCCGGTCCGGATCTGGCGGCCCGGAACGCAAGAGCGGATCGTGGTCGAAGGCGTGCGGGAGGATGGAACCTTTGTGGCCGATCTGACCACCCGCGCGCAGCTCAAGATCGCCGACCCCAACATAGCCATCGTGCAGGAAGGCGGCATTGTCAAAGCTTTGGCCCCCGGCGAAACCACGCTGGCCGTCTCCGTCGACAGTATGACCGTTCAAGTTCCCGTTCGGGTTGACCCCGGTCCGCAGCCCTACGTGCCGTCCTTTCGCAACGACGTGATTCCGGTGCTCACGAAGGCCGGATGCAATTCCGGAGCCTGCCACGGCGCGGCCGCGGGTAAGGGGGGGTTAAAACTAACCCTGCGCGGTTATGACCCGATGCTCGACTATCACGTGCTCACCCGCCAGGCACGGGCGCGGAGAGTCGATCGCCGCGAACCGGGCCGCAGCCTGATCCTGCTCAAGCCGACCCTGACCCTCCCCCACGGCGGGGGGCTCAGATTTGAGGTGGGCAGCACGGAGTACTGGATCCTGGCCGAGTGGATCGCTGCCGGGGCTCCTGCCCCCACCTCCAAAGATCCCATGCCCACGCGCATTGCCGTCCTGCCCGAGCAGGTCGTCCTGGCACCGGGCGATGGGCAACGGTTCGTCGTCCAGGCGTTCTACTCCGACGGCACGGTGCGCGACGTGACCCGCTGGTGCAAGTTCAACTCCACCGAACTTGTCGTTGCAGAGGTGTCGCAGGACGGCGTGGCCAACGTCAAAGGCCGCGGTGAAGCGACCATCAATGCCACCTTCGGGAACCTCGTGGCTCAAGCCACGATTACGGTGCCCTTCCGCACGGACCTGGATGAAAAGCTGTTCACCCAGGCCGAGACCCGGAACTTCATCGACGAGCTCGTGATCAAGAAGTTGAAAACGCTCGGCATTCCCCCTTCGGGGCTTTGTTCTGACCGGGAATTCATTCGGCGCGCCTACCTGGACTGCACGGGCACATTGCCGCCCCCCGAGCGTGTACAAGCGTTCGTGAAGGACAGCTCGCCGGACAAGCGGGAGAAGCTAATCGCAGAGCTGCTCCAGTCCGACGAATTCGTCGACTACTGGAGCTACTGGCTGAGCGACCTCCTGCTGCTGTCCTCCGCCAAGCTATCCCGGCCCGCACTGCTTGCTTACTACCAGTGGATCCGCACAGCCGTGGCGGAGAACATGCCCTGGGACGAATTCGCTCGCTCCATCGTGACCGCCACGGGCAGCAACCTGGAAAACGGTGCAGCGAACTACTTCGTGCAACACAAAGACGTCGTCGATCTCACCGAGACCACGTCCGTCACCTTCCTGGGGACCTCCATCACTTGTGCCCGCTGTCACAACCACCCCCTCGAAAAGTGGACCCAGGACCAGTACTACCGGTTCGCTAACCTGTTCGCTCGTGTCCGGCTGAAGGACGGGAAACGCTCCGGTGAGGTGATCGTCTATGACGCTCCGGACGGTGAGGTGCGTCATCCCCGGCGTGGCGTTCCTATGCCCCCCACGCCGCTCGACGCAAGCCCGATCCCGCCTGACTATCCGGGGACGCGACGGGAGTACCTTGCCGAGTGGATGACCTCGTCGGACAACAAGCTGTTCGCGCGCACATTCGTCAACCGGGTCTGGGCCGCTTTGTTCGGCCGTGGCATTGTGGATCCGCCCGACGATCTGAGGGCCACGAACCCGCCTGCGAACGCTGAGCTGCTGGACGCGCTGGCGGACCAGTTCGTCAGCCACGGCTACGACATGCGCTGGCTGATCCAGACGATCATGAGCTCGGCCACGTACCAGCGATCAAGCGTCCCGACGGAGCTCAACGCGTTCGATGTCCGCTGGAACTCGCACTACATCCCGAAACGGCTCGCTGCCGAGGTCCTGGCCGATGCCATCGCGCACGTGACCGGAGTTCCCGACACCTATCCCGGTTACCCCAAGGGGACACGAGCCATCCAGCTTCCGGACGTCAGGGTGGCCAGCTACTTCCTGGACGTCTTCGGGCGGCCGAAGCGAGAACAGCCCTGCGCCTGCGAACGGATGAACGACGCCAGTATCGCGCAGACTCTGCACCTGTTCAACGGGTCCGCCTTGAACGAGAAGCTCCGCTCCAACGCCGGGCGAGTAGAGAAATGGCTGAAAGAGGGGGTGACGCTGGCCGAGGCAATCGATCGACTATACCTGCTTGCCCTGGCTCGCCCGGCGTCTGACGCCGAAAAGCAGGCGCTTGCGCGCCTGTTGGGCGACGGTGACGAGCAACCGGCGAAACTGGATCAACCGCCCAGTCGCGAGCAACTGGAGGACCTGTTCTGGGCGGTGCTGACGTCGAAGGAATTCGCCTTCAATCACTGAGCCGACGCAAATAGCCCCAGTAGATGGGGACACGAATAGCCATGTTGAGCAGATCCTACTGCGTACTGACCGCGCTGCTCGCTTGCGTATGGGCTCTGCCTGCGGTCGCCCAGCAGAGTCCGAGCTTCTACAAAGAAGTGCGGCCGATCCTGGCCAAGTACTGCGTGCACTGCCATAATGGCGACGAGCCCAAAGGGGGCCTGGATCTGACCTCCTACGAAGAGCTGACCCTGGGGGGTAATTCCGGCGATGTAATCGTGCCGGGCAAGCCGGACGAGAGTCTGCTCGTGCAGCTTGTGCTCAAACGCCGCAAGCCGCACATGCCCCCCAAAGGGGAACCACAACCGCGTCCCGAGGAGATCGAGCTCATCCGCCGCTGGATTGCTGCAGGTGCCAGGGATGACACCGAGCAGGCGAGCGGCGAGCTGGTCATCCCGACGGTCGCCGCTCGGGTCCAGAGTCCGCCTCCGGTGACCGCGCTCGCCCTTTCCGGCGACGGCAAGCTGGCTGCAGCCGCGGTGCACAAGGAGGTGGTGCTGTTCTTGACCGGGTCCGGCTCGGTCTGGGGGCGATTGGGGCCGTTCGAGCATCCGGTGAGCGCCCTTGCCATCAGCCCGGACCGGAAGCTGCTGGCCGTGGCCTACGGACTGCCCACTCGTGAGGGCAAAATCGCCGTGTTCCGGTTGGGGGACGAGCCTTTGTATCGCGCGCCCAAGCCCGCTCACGTCTTCGATGCGCACCGGGACCTAATCTACGATCTCGCGTTCCGACCGTCGGCCCCCTACGTCCTGGCGAGCTGTAGCTACGATAAGCTGGTGAAGCTGTGGGACTGCAAAGCATGGAAGCACATCCGCGATCTCAAGGATCACAGCGATGCAGTCTACGGGATTGCGTGGAGTCCGGACGGTACTTATCTGGCCACGGCCGCTGCTGACCGGACGGTCAAGATCTGGCACGTCGACTCCGGCCGTCGACTTTACTCGTTAACCGAGTCCACCGACTGGCTCTACGCCGTCGCCTGGCATCCGCAGAAGAACCTGGTCGCGGCGGCGGGGGTCGACAAGAGCATTCGAGTCTGGGAAGTGAGGGAATCCGAAGGCCGCATTGTGGCTTCCACCTTTGCTCACGCTGCACCGATCGTGGCGCTTGCCTACTCGAACGACGGCAAATGGCTCTACACCGCCTCCGAGGACGGCCAGCTCAAGGTCTGGGATGCCGAGCAATCGACCGAGCAGTCGCTTGTCGAGCTCGGGGAGACGCCTTACGATCTTGCCCTGCTCCCCGCCGGTAAGACGGCGCTGGTGTCCCTTTACGATGGCCGGATCGTCCGTGTCGGTCCAGGGGGCCAACCGAAGGCCTGGGCTGCGGCCGACCTGTTGAAGGCCCCTCTGCCCAAGCCGCCTGCTCCGGCGGCGGAAAGTGTCGCTCCGAAGGTCGTGTCCAGGGGGGCCACGGTGGAGCTCACCATACGCGGCAAGAAACTGCAATGGACCGACGCCGTCTTCTTCCCGGGAACGCCACGCGACGCAGCCAAAATCCTCCGCCGCTCCGCCACCGAGCTGGTCGTGAGACTAGCTGTTCCTGACCGGTTGAAGGCCGGGAAAACAAAGCTGCTAGTCGCAGGCGAAGGGGGGCAATCGAGCGTTGAGCTCGTGGTCGTGCGCTACCCCATCGTGGCGGAGGCAGAACCGAACAACAGCCGGACGCGTGCGCAGAAAGTCGACTACCGACGCACCGTTGCGGGGGGCATCGCAACCTCCGGCGACGTTGACTTCTACAAGCTGCGCTTGCGAAAAGGCCAGGAAGTTGGCCTGCTGGTGCGGACCTCCGAAATCGGCTCCGAACTCGCCCCATACGTCCGCATCTACGACCCCGACGGCCGGCCCCTGGCCAGGGCAGCGGGTGCGACCATTGGGTTCCGAGCCGATAAGGAAGGCGACTACACGATCGAGGTGCAGGACGCCGAGCTCCGGGGGGGCAAGAAGTACGCGTACTACCTCGCGGTGGGCGACCTGCCGGTGGTCACGGAAGTGTTCCCACTGGGGGTTCCTCCGGAGTCGGTCACCCAGGTGGAGGTGCGAGGCGTAAACCTGGGGGCCGATCGTATACGCCTCGAAGTGGATTCCAAGGGCCGAAAGCCCGGGGATTGGATTGGATTACCCATCCAGGGGGCCACTCCCGTCAACCCACCGCGAGTGAAGGTGGGCCAGTACAGACAACTGCTGGAGGCGGAGGACAGCACACGGGAGAACGTCGAACAGTACCGGTTAAGTCCTCTTCCGGGTACCGTCGACGGTCGCATCGAGAAGCCGGGCGACGTGGATTACTACGTGCTGGAAGCGAAGGCGGGCGAGACGTGGGTGATCGAGGTGGAAGCCGCTACGCTCGGATCCCGCCTGGACTCGTATCTAACCGTCCTGGACGAACATTTCCGGCCGGTGCCTCGGGCCCTGCTACGCTGCCTGGCGCAAACGTACACCACGTTCAACGATCGAAACTCCCGCCAGACCGGCTTCCGGATCGAGGCGTGGTCGGAGCTGGCGGTGAACGATTACGTCTACGTGGGGGACGAGCTGCTCAGGATCGTGCAGCTTCCCCGCAACCCGGATGACGACGTCCGCTTCTTCAGCTTCGCCGGGCAACGCATCGCGTACCTGGATACCACCCCCTCTTACAAACCCATGGGCACACCGATGTACAAGGTCGAGATTCATCCGCCGGATGCGTCTCTCCCGCCCAACGGCATGCCCCAGTTTACGCTCTATTTCCGCAACGATGACGCGGGGCCGCCATACCGGCCCGATTCCCGGGTCTATTTCGATGTGCCGCGGGACGGACGGTACATCGTCGCCATCGGCGATGTGAGGGGGGAAGGTGGCCAGGGCTACGCGTACCGGTTGCACGTCCGACCACCTGCTCCGTCGTTCAACGTGCGTCTCAGCCCGGCGAATCCGCAGGTATGGCGGGGCGGCTCCGTGCCCATCTCGATCACGTGCGAGCGGATCGACCGGTTCATGGGCGATGTGACGATCCACTTTGTGAACGTTCCCGACGGCTTCGTGCTGCCCGACACCGTGGTGCTGGCGGAGACCTATGACATGTCCGTTCCCCTGTACGCCGCGGCAGACGCCAAGCCACCGGCCAAGAACGCGAAGCCCATCACGGCGATCGCGCGGGCAACCATCAACGGCAAGGCAGTAGAGAAACGGGTGAACTTGGGGCGTCCTCGACCGGTTGATCCGGGCGATATCGTGACGGCGGTCGCTTCTGAAGAACTCGTGATCAACCCGGGCTCGATTTCACGGCTGAAGGTCACCATCGAGCGGCGTAACGGGTTCAAGGGCCGAGTTCCCCTGGACGTGCGGGGGCTTCCGCACGGTGTCCGGGTGCTCGATGTGGGCCTGAACGGGATCCTGATCACCGAACGGGAAACCGAAC
>JALSID010000390.1 GCA_026981825.1 Planctomycetota bacterium | reverse complement strand
CGATCCGACCGGCCTGTTGCCGCACCTCGTACCAGGACGTCTCGGGCATGCACACGAACCAGGGGGGCGTTCGCAATCCCACCGCTCGAAACCGCTCCTTGCTCAGGTGCTTCGAGATCGCTAGGCGACATGCCTCCGGCGGACTGCCCGTGAACGGTACCTTGCGTTGCTGAAGCAGAGCTTGAATCGTGCCGTCCTCGCCACAGCCGCCGTGCAGAGCGATGAAACAGGCCCGCACCGACTCCCATGGGAACGTGGCGAAGTCGACATAGGCCGGGTCGATCTCCACGACCTCATAGCCCAAACTTCGCAATGCCGCGGCAACAGCCCTCCCGCTCGCTTTGCTTACCTCCCGTTCCTCCGACCACCCTCCGGCCAGCACTACCACTCTGCTCGTGGATCCCCCTGGCCTCGCTTCGCTCACCATCCGTGGCTCTCCTCTGCGACACCTGACCACTCGGATCTGTCCCCCGACGGCATCGTCGCCGTTCGCAACGCTGCGCGCCGCCTCCCGCGTGGCCGCCTTTCCTACCAGATCTTGATTTCCAGTTCCAGCTCGACCCCGAACTTCGCCCGCACGCGGTCTCGGATGAGATCGATCAGGGCGAGAACGTCCCGAGCGGTACAACCCGGGCGAGTGATGATGAAGTTCGCGTGGCGGTCGCTCACCTCAGCCAGCCCCACACGATAGCCCTTCAGGCCAGCCTGTTCGATCAACACCCCGGCAGACAGCCCCCGGGTGTTCTTGAAAATGCAACCGGCGGACTGGACCGATAGCGGCTGAGTTGCTTTTTTGGTGATCCAGATCTTCTTCATGCGACGTGCGATCGCAACCGGGTCGTCCTCCTCCAAGCGAAACGACGCCTCCAGGATGACCGGCTCCTCAATGCTGGATTCGCGATAGTCGAAGGAGATCTGGTCCCGAGCGAGGGTCCGAACCTCACCGGACCAATCGAGCACACTCACCTGGTGGGCGAACTGCCCCACATCGCCGAAGCGTCCCCCGGCGTTCATCCGGACTGCTCCCCCGACCGTGCCCGGTATACCAGCCAGGACTTCCATGCCGCTCAACGCATGCAGGGCCGCGGCGCGCACCGCCGACCATAAGCTCGCTCCTGCACCTGCCGTAACCAGCTCCTTTTCCACGCGGACGTAGCGAAACGCCGGCGCGCGTGTGTAGATGACAAGACCATCTACCCCCTCGTCGCGCACGAGGATATTGGAACCACCGCCGAGGACGTAGACGGGGATGTCCTCGTTCTGGGCGCGCACCACCAGCTCCCGAAGCTGCTCGAGGTTCTCTGGGCGAGCGAAATAGCGTGCTGGCCCTCCGATCTTCATGTAGGTATAGGGAGCAAGCGGCTCATCCTGCTTGACGACGTGTTCCAGGCCCTGCAAAAACGGCATCGCGCACCTTCCATACATCACCGGCGCCCATCGTCACCACCGCGCCACCTGGCGGCACGACACGCTCCACGATGAGCGCTGCAGCCTCCACTGTCGGCGCGAAGTATACCCGGCGGCACCGCTGGCGGCAAAGGCGCGCGATCCGACGAGCCGCCAAGGCGCACGCCGCCGCCGAGGCTCGCTCCCGCGCAGGATAGACCGGCAACAGGACGATGCCGTCCGCATGGCAAAGGGCTTCGGCAAACTCGGCCCCCAACTGTACCGCTCGCCACAACTGGTGCGGCTGGAACACACACCACAACGGCCCGCTGCCCGCCTCGGCACGAATCGCCTTCAGCGACTCGCGTACCGCAGCAGGATGATGAGCATAGTCGTCGTAATGAGCCACGCCGTTCCGGTACCCTACGAACTCCAACCGCCGCGCACACGGACGAAACGTCTCGGAACAACGCACCGCTCGCTTCACCGGCACACCGACCCTGCTCGCCAGCGCGACCGCAGCGACCACGTTCGCCACGTTGTGCACGCCAATCAAACCGGACCGCGCCTCCGCCAAGAAACGGCCCCGGTGGTAAACCCGGAAGCGACTCCGCCCACGAGCCGTCTGCACAATCTCGTATCGCCAGTCCGAGCTCACCTTGTCGCCGAACGTTTCCACAACACAGCGCACCCCCTCGGCCAACCTGCGTACCTCAGGCGCGTCGGCCACGAGGGCGTACCCTTCTTCGGGAAGGAGGCGCAAGAACTCCGTGTACGCGCGGTAGAGCGTGCGGAGGTTGGGGTAGTAATCCATATGATCGAGGTCGACATTCAAGACGGCAGCAATCCGCGGTCGCAGCGCCAGGAAGCTACGGGCATACTCACACGCCTCCGCAACCACGATCGGCCCCCGGCCCGCCCGAGCAGAGGCGGACCAGGCCGGCACAACCGCCCCCACGATAACGGTGGGATCCAGCCCCCCTTGGGACAGAATTTCCCCCAGTAAAGCGGTGGTCGTACTCTTCCCGTGCGTGCCCGCCACGGCCACCCCAACGCGGTCTCGCATCAGCCACCCCAGCGCCTCAGGAAGGCTCATGTGGCGGATCCCGTTTGCCTGAGCAGCCAGCAGCTCCGGGTTCGTCGGCGGAATCGCCGGGCTGTACACAACCAGATCGCAATTCCTGGGCACATGCTCCCTGCGATGCCCGATGACCACCGTGATCCCACGCTCGCGGAGACGACGGACCACGGGGCTCTCCGCCACATCCGATCCCGTCACACGTGCTCCTAACGCCCTGAACAACTCGGCAACGGCGCTAACCCCCGCCCCGCCAATTCCGATACAGTGGACGTTGCGAACCTTCGAAGCCAACGGACTACCTCGTTGCATCGCCTGCGGTTGCCCTAAACTCCGTATCGGCATCCCGATCCTTACAACTGCAACAGGCAGCCAATGCCGGAGACGCTGGAAAACGCATCGTGCCTCAACGCCGACACGACCCGACCGGTCCTCGCTCGCCGGTCCCGCCCACGGCGGAGCAACGATTCCGACCGCTACTGACAGGACTGGCGCCAGATGTGACAATGACGGCGCGATGTTGCATCACCGACATCCGACAACGGCCTGCAAAGAGGAGAAAGCGACCGTGAAGATCGGAATCGATTCGTACTGCTATCACAGGTATTTCGGCGAGGTCTACCCCGAAATTCAGCGAAAGCCTAGGCGGAAACTGACCATCTGGCGATTTCTGGACCGTGCCCATGAACTGGGCGTTGGAGGCGTATCCATCGAAAGCTGCTTCCTTGAACCGATCTCCGACGACCTTGTCAGCCGCCTGAAAGAACGTCTGAACGCCTACCAACTCGAAGCGGTCTGGGCCTGGGGCCACCCGGCCGGCCTGAAGTCGGGCACGGACCGTGCCGCGCTTCAGGACCTGCTCCGGCATATCCCCATCGCTAAGGAGTTAGGGGCTGGCGTGATGCGAATCGTCGGCGGCAGCCGATTTACCCGTCCGCCCAGATGGAGTCGGCACCGCAGGCTTCTGCTCCGCGCGCTCGACAAAGCTGTACCGGTGGCCGAAGAGTACAACGTCGTGCTGGCCATGGAAAACCACATCGACCTGACCGCCGACCAGATGGTCGAGATCATGGAAACGATCGACTCGCCCTGGCTCGGCGTATGCTTTGACACGGCGAACAACATCCGCATGTTCGAGGACCCACTCGTGGTGGCGGAAAAGCTCGCGCCCTGGACCAGAGCCACCCACGTCAAGGACGTTAAGCCGTGGCGCGGCGATCCCAAGCAGTTCTCCTTCTGGGCAAGCGTCCCGCTCGGGGACGGCATCATCCCACTACCCGAAATCGTCCGACTCCTCCGCAAGGCAAAGTACCACGGTCTGCTTGCGATCGAAGTGGACTTCCTCCATCCAGACTACAGCGATGAGGACGAAGCGGTCGCTCGAAGCGTCGACTACCTCCGCCAGTTGGTGAAAACCAAGCGTGGCCGCCGGCCTCTCGGACAGATGCAGTAGCGCGTGTCGGCGGCGTTCGCGTGACCGGGCCGGATTGACGGCACCTCGCCCCAGGACGGCCCGGCCCCCCAGACGCCGCTCCGAAAGCTCTGTGGACTAGGCCACGCACGAAACGCTCTGACGGAACCCAACTGGCTTCCCTACAATGCAATGAGGACGAGCGAGCGGCTCTTCGAGCCGACGCAGGCGTCGGACGACAACGAGAATCGCCGGGCTCGGTCGTGGCCGACTGTCGCTACGTCCCCGCGTAGGCCGGCTTGCCCCACTGCGGCTGCGAAGAGTGCGGCTCAGCGATGCCTGAATCGATCGAGCCCTATCGGACCTAGCGCCACGTCGGATGCTGCGGGCAAAGGGAACGACATTTGCAGGACAATCCGCCAGCAGAAGCGCCCCGGCGCACGATACAGGCTCTATCGGACACGTTCCCCGGCAAGATTGGTGGGTATGACCATGGTCGGCAAACGAAAGCCATCTTCCAGGATCGGATTCGTATCCCTGCTTGCAGTCGTGATGTGTTTGCTGGCGGCCAGCACACGTGTAATGGCAGACCAGGGGAGAGGGCATCATCGTGCCGGCGCACACCGCGCCGCACGGTCGCCGTTTAGTCATGGTGTCCAACGGCATCTCCGCAACCACGCGCCTCGTCCACCGGCGGCGCGTTCGATGCGGTCTCGGCCACCGGCCGCTCGTCCGCCACGATCGGGCGCGACGATCCGGAGGCCGGCGGTACCGCAGCGTCACGGACGTCATCCTCGCTCTCTGCCGCACCGCTCCCTCCACACCCCGTCGGCACGGAAGCAGCCTCAAGGCGCGCTGCGCCGCCTAAAGCCCCACACAAGCTCGCCATCGGTTACCCGGCCACCGTCTCGTCAGCGGCCGCTGCGACGCCCAGCGCCAACACCGCGGGCCGGTCGGTCCGCCAGCACGCACAGACCATCAACCCAACCGCGACACTCCTCGCCTCGGTCTCGCCCTGCCAGCGCAAGCCATCCCTCCCACGAAGGAAGCCGATTCCGCGAGTTGCGCACCCTGCGGGAGCGACTGACGAGACGCGTGGGTGAGGGCGCCGCTCTGGGGACAGCAGTGAGGCGCCCCCATTCCGCGATCGAGCACCACAACGGCGATCGCGGCCAGCACACGCGAGGGTTACGGCGGTTCAGCACCGCCGATATCCCACGAGTTCCGGCCGGTGACGGACGACTGTCTCGTTTAGGGCTGAGCGAAACCCGCCGGCCAGCTCGTAATACCTTCCTCGAACGCCACTCCCCCACGGTCTTGCACGACACACGCCGGGACGTCTTCTATCGCATCACCGACGATGGCTTGCGTCGCATCACGAACGAACAGGTGCTCAGAAAGCTCCGTCAACAAGGCCATGAGCGCGGACTTCACCGGGAGGGGAGAAGGTTGGTCAGCCGCGAACCGCGCCACACCCCCCTTCGACGGGAGATTCACCGGGAGCGCGAGCATGACGAACACCATGGCTTTGGCCGCCGGTTCGCTCACCATCGCGACCACGATGACCACTTCTTCGTCGGGGTCGGGATTGGCGACCTGCACTATCCGTACAACGGCTTCTACTTCGGTTACGGTCACGGTTGGCCGTACTACTACCCGACGCCCTATGAACCGTTCCTGTACGAACCGTGGTATGTGCATGGCTGGCCCATCTACCGGACATCCTACTTTGACGAACACTTCTACCTGGACATCGCCGTGGGCACAGCAACGTACTGGTGGGCTGCCCCCAGCGTGGTTCTGATGCCCCCTGCGGTTTACCCTGTCGTTTTTGGGTCAATTCTGGCTCTAGGGCCGACCTACGTCTATAGCCCCACCTACTCGCAGGCCACCTACTCGGTCGATGGCCAGGTCGTGGCCTCGACTCAAGCAGCGCAGCCGCCGGCCTCCAGCCCGCCATCTCCGCGTCCTGCTCAGCAAGAAGCCACTTCCCCCCAGCAACAAGGGGGTGTTGCCCCATCTCTCCTGGACGAATTCGACGCCCTAGCCGAGGAAGCATTCAAACGGGGTGACTACGAATTGGCCGCGAAATACTGGCGGCACGCCCTCCTGGAAGATCCGCAGAACGGCCTTCTCCTGTTGCTGATGGGCCAGGCGCTGTTCGGAGCGGGCAAGTACCGCGAGGCCGCTGGTGCGGTCCAGGCCGGGATGGCCTTACTAAACGAGAAGGATTGGGGGGTCGTCGTGGAGAACTGGCGCGAGCTCTACCCCGACGCCGGCGAGTACACCCGTCAACTCCGCGCGCTCGAAGACGCGGTTCGCAAGAACACGCGAGACCCGGCGTTGCGTTTCCTCTTGGGCTACCACTATGGCTACCTGGGCTATCCCGCCGATGCAGCGCGAGAACTGGGGTACCTGAAGGAACTTGCCCCACAGGACAAGATCGGCCTTCGCCTCTACGAACTCATGCAGCAGAAGGTAACCAAGAAGCCGGGGACATCTTCAGCCTCAGGCCAGCAAGGCAGCTCAAATTCATCTGGACAAAAGCAGACGGACAGGACGAGCTCTCACCAGGGAACCACGGACGAGGCCAAGGAAAACGCCACCGGCAAGCAAAACCAACCGTCCTGAGCTCCACATGGGCGGCCCTAGCAAACCGGCAGCCCAGCAGGATGTCGCGCGGGCCGGCGCCCGGCCACGTCGGTGGTTCCTGCTCGCTCTGGAACGGTTTCACAGCCCGGGCGACTCGGTCGAGCGATTCCTGAGGCCGACGAATCGGCGGGAACCGGGGCGTCGTCAGCCTTGGAAGACGGCTGGCGCCCCCTTTGGAACCTGGCCGGCAGGGAAGCCCATCGCTGAGCCGTGCACCTGCCCCACCGGGTCAGATGTCCCCCTCACGAGCCGGTTCCCGCACCCGATCCGAGACGCTCGCCCTTCCGTTGCCACGGTCTCTCTTGCCGCACCTGCCCCCCGATTGTGTGCGATCAACCGACGATCGCTTAGGCTGTCGACGGTTATCATGGACGAAACAGAGCGGAGACGACCTGGCCAGGGAGAAAAGAGATGTTCCGAGTCGCCGTTGTTTCCAGCGTAGCATGGGCGCTCGTCCTCTCCTTGCCGGATGGGAGCACCTTCGCCGGGGACGCCATCTTGCTTGAAGGGGGAACAATCGTTGACGGGACGGGGGCACCGGCCTATCGTGGGGATCTTCTCATCCTGGACGGGCGGATCCACGCCGTGGGCCAAGTACCCAAGGTGCGAAACGCGACGCGCATTGACGTTGAAGGCATGATCGTGGCGCCCGGCTTTATCGACCTGCATAACCACAGCGACCGGAGCATCCTCACCGAAGGAGGGAAGGTAGCGCTCAACTATCTGACCCAGGGTGTGACCACGATTGTGACGGGCAACTGCGGATCGGGCCATGTGAACGTGGCGCGCTATTACGCGCGGCTCGAGCGGCAGGGAATTGGTTTGAACGTGGCCCACTTGATCCCGCACGGTAGCTTGCGGCAGCAGGTGATGGGCAATGTCAATCGTCCCCCTGGCGAGGCCGAACTCCGCCGTATGAAGCGGCTGGTCGAACGCGGCATGCGCGCCGGTGCATGGGGCCTGAGCACCGGACTGATCTACACGCCGGGCTGCTATGCGGAGACAGATGAGCTCATCGCATTGGCCCGAGTGGTCGGATCCATGGGGGGAATCTATGCCAGCCACATACGAGGTGAAGGAGCCGATCGGGTCATGGCCGCCCTACGAGAAGCGGTTGAGATCGGTGCCGCCTCCGGAGCACCCGTGCACATCTCCCATCTCAAAGCGTCCGGTCCTGACGCCTGGGGGATGATGGGAGAGATCTGTCGCTTTCTCGAGCAGCAGCGCGCTCGAGGGCAGCGCGTAACCGCCGACCAGTACCCGTACACGGCGTCGAGCACATCCGTGGCGGCAATGGTCATCCCGGAAGAACTCCGCGAAGGGGGACGGGACGTATTTTTCCAGCGGCTCAAGGACCCAGAGTTCGGCGAGCGGGTCCGGCGAAGCATCGAGAAGCGGCTCCAGAAGCGAGGGGGGCCGCAAACCATCATGGTAGCCTCGCTCGATCGCCGGCCCTCCTGGGTGGGCAAGACCTTGGATGAGATCGCCAAAGCGGCCGGCATGTCGCCCGTGAATGTGGTGCTCGAGATTGAGCAACTGGGCGGTGCGGGAGCGGTAGCGTTCACGATGTCGGAAGAAGATGTGCGTCTGGCCATGCGCCAGCCTTGGGTTGCCACCGCCTCGGACGGAAGCGCCCGCATTCCCGACAACACGAAGCCACACCCGCGTTCCTATGGCTGTTTCCCACGCAAGATCGGGCGATACGCACTGGAGTGGGGGATCATCTCGCTCGAACACGCCGTGCGGTCGTCGTCGGGTTTGCCGGCCGACATCTTAGGGCTTACGGACCGGGGCTACATCCAGCCTGGTAAGGTAGCCGACCTGGTGGTTTTCGACCCGGATCGATTTCGGGATCGAGCCACCTTCGAGCAGCCCCACCAGTATTCGGAGGGGGTCTTCTACCTGTTTGTCAACGGGGAGCTGGTTATCGATCGGGGCCGTTACACGGGCGCACTGGCAGGTCGCCCGTTACGGCATGCTGTTTCCCAGAGGACAGCACCACGGCGGACGACGAACCGATCGACAGCAGAAGAGTAAAGGGGGCAGCGGTCGAAACGACAACGTGAGCGGGGTCGAACAGGCTAAGGCATACCTGCAGCATTGGTGGCGAGCAGCTCGGCCAACCGCGGGTCGCGAGCAACCTCTGATAGAACGCCCTCTTCGTCGTTCTCCACCAGGGCCTCGATTTGCTGCTTGCTCAACCCTCTCTCCATCGCTAACAGGATCATCTCTGCCGCCTGGCCGAAGAGCTGCTTGCGTTCGTCCTCGTCTGGGCTGCTCCGAGCGACGTAGGCCAGGCAACGAGCCAGATCGATGAGGGTCAGGGGGCTGACCTCGTCGGCTGCCCTGGTTTTGACCAGATCCAGGCACGCCTCAGCCTCTTGTTTGGCCTCGTTCAGGTCCTGAACTTTCGACGAACCCGCCAACAACAACGCTCGGCCGACCCGAGCGTACAGATTCTCCGGAGCCAGACGCAGCGCACGGTTGTAGGCATCCAGGGCCTCTTGATCGCGATCGAGCTTAGCGAGCGTGGTCGCCAGATAGATGTAGGCGGTCGTGCGTCGAGCATCGACGGTGGCGGTCTCAGCCGCTCGCCGAAACGCGTTCGCCGCAGGTTCGTACTTCTGCTGCACATAGAGCTGGTACCCGTAGGCAAACCATTGGTCTGATGTTCTCGGGGTCTCCTTCGACTCGGTCTGGCGACGGCCAAGTGGCGACAGAGGAAGCGCCAGCAGAGCGGCGGCGACGAGAGTTGCCAAGGCCGCCGTTAGCAAACGCCGGCGGTTTCGCTGCGTGAAGCGACTCAGCCGCAGGCGAAACGGCGGAGCGGGCAACGCGTGCATCACATAGCCGGCCAGGAAACGATCCAGCTCCTGGACGATCGCC
>JALSID010000389.1 GCA_026981825.1 Planctomycetota bacterium | reverse complement strand
GAGCCTTTGCTTGGGGCTCCATGCTGGGTGGTCGGCCGTCAGCTTCGTCCGTCGTCCGGTTACTCTCCCGTCTTCAGTTTAGATGGTTGCGCGGCCGGCCGGTCGTTCCAGGGGTTTCCCTGATAGCCGCCCCTCTGGGGGGATCGTGACGGTTCCTTTTGTGGTGGAGCCTCGCGAATTCCTGCTGGGCTGTCGGATGTCCAGATACGCGTGGTAGCACCGGGCTTTGCTTGCCGGCTTCTCGTGTGAGGTTCCACGTCATTTTCGACGCCTTCCACCCCCATGGCGGCCATCGGGAGGACGTCTGGCCGCCAACCAGGTACCAGGCCAGTCCGTTGCCAGCCCTGCGTCCGCCTGAATCAGAGCAGGAATAAATATGTGACGAGGGCGAAAAGAGGCACCAGAATGCCCACCGAGTACACCATGTAGCCGAAGAAGCTGGGCATCGGCACACCTGCCTCGGCCGCGATCGAACGAACCATGAAGTTGGGAGCGTTGCCGATGTAGGTGAGTGCCCCCATAAAGACTGCGCCACAGCTAATTGCCTCGAGGAGCTTCGCTCCACCATGGGTATGAATCAACTCGTATAGATAGGGGCCCTGAAGGCTGATGCCTTCCAAACCACACGCCGTAGCGGCGAATGTGAGGTAGGTGGGAGCGTTATCGAGGAAGGCCGATAGGATTCCCGTGGCCCAGAAGAAGTGCCAGGGCTCGGTAAGGCCGAACGGTACACCAAAGACCGTCCGGAGCCCCTGTCCCCAGGCATTCAAGATGAGCAGCGCCGGTGCCATGCACACGAAGATGCCGGCAAAGAGAACGGCCACTTCGATGATCGGGTTGAAGGTGAAGTCGTTCTTGACTCGATTTTGGGCAGGGGTCGTGAACCAGGCCGCTAGTCCGAGCGCGAGGAAGACGAGTTCCCGGTAGCCGAATGGCCAAGGTTCGCCGCCGGTACCAATACCTCGTCCTGAAGCGAGAATGGCTAGCACGACTCCGATCAAGAAGAAGATGTTGTGCCAACCCCGGATACGGAGAGGTTCGTGTTCGATCACCTGTTCAAGCAGAGCACCGGGTTTTTCCTTCTCTTCTTTGGAGAGCATCCATTGGTCCCAGATGTTGAACACGAGCAGAAGGATCCCATTCACGAAAATCCACTCACGCCACAGTCGAAGCGTCCACTCGAAGGGGACTCCGTTGATGAAGCCAAGAAAGAGAGGGGGGTCGGCTAACGGGGTAAGCAATCCCCCGCAGTTGGCGCAAATAAATATAAGGAAGACGACGAGGTGAACTTTGCGCGTTCGAGCGACGTTAGCTTTCAGCAACGGGCGGATGATTAACATCGCAGACCCGGTCGTGCCGATCACATTGGCGAGTAAGCCCCCGATCAGCAGCATGATGGTGTTCACCAGGGGAGTCCCCGCGAGCGACCCTTCGACCACAATGCCCCCCGTGATGATGAACAGCACCGCCAGTAGGGCGATGAACGAGACGTATTCGATCCCTTTCTCCAGCAGCGCTTCGACTCCGGCGTGTCCCCACACGATGAGCAGGTACAACGCGACCGGGACGCCGAAAAGAGCAGCCACGATGGCGCGGTTCACGTTATTTTCCCACCAGTGGTGAGCGACGAGGGGGAGTATGGCGATGGCAAGCAGTAGACCGAGAAATGGGAGGATGGTCCACTCCGGTAGTTTCTCGCCCAGCTCGAGCAAAGCGTTGTGACCGGACGATTCCCCCTCGGTACCGTGCTCACCCTCCTTGGCGAGCTCAGCAACCGACGCTGTCGCGGCTGAGGTTACTGCGGGGAGTGGCTGTGCCGTCGCCTCCGTAGCTGTGGTGACGCTAAAGAACAGCAGCACAACGAGTGCGAACCAGCGACGCAGGGGGGAGATTCCGGCCTGGATCATGGTTGGCATCCCTGGCGACTTTCCTGAAAAGAGTGCTCCATCTCGCGTCTTCGCCCACACGAGCCATCCCATGGCGGCTTCGGGGAATGGTACCCCTGGGACCCAACGGCGCCAACAGCAACAGTGACTTCCAGGGAGCGTCATGAGCATGAGCTGACAAGATGACGGGAAGGTTCTGACCGGGCTTGCCGAACGGGAAGTGGTCAGGCGGCGCTTGCTCTGTGTTCGAAGAAAGCCCGCACGGCTTGCAGCCGCTCATCGTCGGCGGCGGCGCCCTGGGCTACGACGGTGCCGTTGATGATGATCGCAGGGAGCCGGAACCACTGGGTCAGCGCGCGCAGACCCGCAGCAAGCCCGGGGCGGTACCGGAGCACATCTTTCAGCAGGCGAGTGGCGAGGTAGAGTTGATTGCGCGGATCGATCCAGACCACGTCAATTTCCAGGCCCGTTTCTTCGACCAGTTTGGTCAGGTACTGTTCCACACGGGCGAGACTTTTTTGCCGTTCGCGCGCCAGCTCGAACAGTTCCTCCCGGCAGCCCAGAATGGTCAGGTCCCCCTCGAGGCGCCCACAGCAACCCCCTCCGGTGAGCTGTTCGGGCCGTTCCGTGATGAGGAGCACGGAGAAAGCGGGCGACATGGCGGCAACCTCACTGTAGAGGTGGCGAAGCAACCGTTTACTCACGTGGTACTTGCGGTGGCGGAGATTCTGGCCCGGCTTCACCGCTTGCAACCGCGGACGCGATTGCCAGGTCCCCAGTCACATTCAGGGTTGTGCGACACATATCCAACACGCGGTCGATGCCCAGGATGATGCCGATTCCCTCAGGAGGAACGCCGACGCTTCGGCACACTACGGCCACAAGGGGGAGCGAACCGCCCGGCACGCCGGCCGTGCCCACCCCCGCCAGGATGCACATGAGCACCACCGTAATCTGCTGGAGTACCGTAAGCTCCACGCCGAAGACCTGGGCAAGGAACAGCACGGTTACGCCTTCGTACAGGGCGGTACCGTTCTGGTTGCCCGTGGCTCCCACCGTCAGGACAAACCTCGCCACGGATGGGGGAAGGCGCAGGTCTGCTTCGGCCACTCGTAGGGCTACGGGAAGGGTAGCGTTGGACGAGGAGGTGGCGAATGCTGTTACGATCGCGTCGGAAGCTCCTGAGAAGAACTGCAGCGGAGAGCGCCGGCCGAAGACGAGCAGAAAGAGCGGGTAAACCACAAACATCTGGAAGGCCAACGCCCCGACGACGGTCAGCACGTACCAGGCCAGGGTGAGAAAAATCTCCGCACCGACCCTCGAGCTTAGGGCAAAGGTCAGACAAGCTACGCCGTAGGGGGCCAAACGCATGGCGAACCCGACGACGAGCATCGAAACGTAGAAGAGCGAATCGAACCAGCGCACCAGCGGTTCTGCCTTCGAGCCCGCGATGCTCATGCTCGTTCCGAGGATGATCGCGAACACCATGACCGCGAGCATCCCGTTGCCTTTGGAGGAGCCGTCCAGGGCTCCAACCATTTCCTGCAACGGGTTCTCGGGCAGGAGGTCAAGCAGCAGTTGGTGTAAGGGCTTGCTTTCCACTCCCTTTGCTTCATCCAGTCGGTACTGGGCTTGCAGTTCCCGGCGTCGCTCGTCGCTGATCCGTTCGCCTGGTCGGAGCATATGGACTGCGGTCAATCCGACGGCCACCGCAATTCCGGACAGCAAGACCGTAAAAGCGAGGGTTCGCAGTCCGATGCGGCCGAGCTGGCGCAGATTCCCCATGGTGGCCACGGCAACGATCAGGGCGGAGACCACCAGCGGGACGACGACCATGAAGATCAGGCGGAGGAAGAGCTTGCCGAAGGGGTCGATGACGGTTTCCGTCACCCGTGCCAATGTGGGTTCGTAGGCGGTTCCTTTCAGCAGGAGGCTAGCTGCGATGCCGGCGACCGCGCCAAGCACCAGTCCGGCCAGGACGCGCCAGTGCAGACCTTCGGGTATGATCGGAGGCTCCTCACTTGCCTCGGCTTCCGTCGGCCGGACGCCACCGCTCCTTTCTTCGGTCTCGTTCATCAAGGAATGCCCTCGCAACAGCGTCCAGTTTGGTTCGGCGCGGGTCAGGCGGTGCGGTGGGGGGACCACCTCCCTTTGCGGCCCGGATGGCACCTTCTGCCTAGTAGTCTATTCGAAGATGGCGTTGCTGTGGTCAGCCCCCCCGGCGCGTTGACTTGGCACCGGTGCGAAACGGGCAGTCGGGGGTTTTGGGCCAGCGGAGGCGAATGGATCTGCGTCACAGGGACGGTGAAAACGCGCACAGAGTGGGTGAAGAGGCGGCAGGAGGGGATCGCTTCTCGCTGGATGGTTGGGGCACGGGTGGAGTACCCCTTCGGTTTCCAATCGCGTAGAATTGCGTCTCATCCCGGTTGTGGTGAGTGCTGTAGCGGCTAGGTCGAGTGCGGTGTAACCTGGTTCGACCGCTGGGAGGCACGCGAGTGGCAGAGGTAGCAAGTTTCCTACTAGCGGCCATCGAGTCGGCGGCAGCGGGTGGGGGCTCGATTCCCATCCCGTGGTGGTGGTGGCTTGCGCCTGCGGGATCGGTACTGGCTCTCGTGTTTGCATACGTCTTTTACCGCGAAGTGCTCGCTTCCGATCCGGGGGACGAGCGGATGCAGCAGATTGCGGCGTATGTGCGCGAGGGGGCATTTGCCTACCTGAAGCGGCAGTACGCCGTGGTGGCGGTGGTGTTCGTGGTCCTTGTTTTGCTCCTCGGCTTCCAGGCGTTTGGTTTAAAGCAGCAGCACACCCTGGTACCGTTCGCCTTCCTCACAGGGGGCTTCTTCAGCGGGTTAGCCGGGTTCTTTGGGATGAACACGGCGACCCAGGCGTCGAATCGAACGGCGGCGGCGGCAAAGAAGTCGCTTAACGACGGGCTCCGGGTTGCGTTCCGTGCCGGAGCCGTGATGGGGCTCGTCGTGGTTGGGCTTGGCCTCCTGGACATCACCGGTTGGTTCTTGCTGCTCGCGTGGATTCTGCCTGCCTTGGGTCTGATTGAGCCGATGACGTTGGAGCAGATCACGGTCGTGATGCTCTGCTTCGGTATGGGGGCAAGCACGCAGGCCCTGTTCGCTCGTGTCGGCGGGGGGATCTACACGAAGTCGGCCGATGTGGGGGCCGACCTGGTTGGGAAAGCGGAAGCGGGGATACCCGAGGACGACCCGCGCAACCCCGCCGTGATCGCGGACAACGTGGGGGACAACGTGGGCGACGTGGCCGGCATGGGGGCAGACTTGTACGAGAGCTACTGTGGGTCGATCCTGGCAACCGCCGCCCTTGGAGCGTCTGCCGCGGTGTTCATCGGGATTACGGATATCGGCACGCAGGTCCGGCTGGTGACCGCTCCGATGTTGCTGGCGGCGCTCGGAATCGCGGTCTCCATTCTGGGCATTTACGCGGTGCGCACGGGCGAGTCAGAAGGGGGCGAGGACGAACACATCCAGCGCCAGTTGCTCTGGGCACTGCGAAAGGGGGTCTGGGGCGCGAGCCTGGCGTTTGCCGTGCTGGCCGCCGGTGCGCTCTACTTTTCGTTGCAGGGCGTGGAGCTCGATGGCCACGTGCTCTGGCCCCGTATTTTCGGGTCCATCGTTTCCGGCTTAGCAGCGGGCGTGCTCATCGGCTGGCTGACCGAGTACTACACCTCGGCAGAATACAGTCCAACCCGCTGGCTGGCCACTCAGTGCCTCACCGGACCGGCAACAACCATCATCGGCGGCGTGGCTCAGGGGATGCTGAGCACCTGGGGGGCTCTCGGTGTCGTCGGTGTCGCAACCCTGCTTGCCTACGGAATCGCGGGAGGATTCAGTAACCCTGCTCTGGGGCTGTATGGTGTTGGATTTGCGGCCGTAGGCATGTTGTCCACTCTGGGGATCACATTGGCCACCGACGCCTACGGCCCGGTGGCGGACAACGCGGGCGGCAACGCTCAGATGACCGAGCAGCCTCCGTACGTGCGCAGGCGAACCGACGCGCTGGACTCGTTAGGCAACACCACCGCTGCTACTGGAAAGGGGTTTGCCATCGGTTCTGCGGCCCTCACGGCGCTTGCTTTACTTGCCGCCTTCGTTGAGGAAGTGCGGGTGGGAATCGAACGAGAGGCCGCAACGTTTGTGGCGACGCACGCCGAAGAGGTCGGACGCGATTGGATCACCCCGATCCGCTTTGGCAAGTACGTGCGCACCGCTGCTCCTGGCGAGACACGAGGGCAGTTCGCGCACGTCGCCTATATCGAGGCTTCCCGGGGTGAGCCTTACAAGTTCGAAGCGGACAACAAGCTCGTGCCTGCCACGCCGGAAGATGTGCTCGCAGCCGAGCAGGGACGCCCCGATGCACCGAGAATCGTCCGCCTGGTGGATGTGGCCGATGCAACCCTGGCCGATTTCATGGAGTTCTACCGGGTGAACCTGATGAACCCGAAGGTGCTTGTGGGGGCATTCTCGGGCGTTCTCATGGTGTTCGTCTTCACCGGCCTAACGATGAAGGCGGTCGGTAGAGCTGCCGGCCAGATGGTCGAGGAGGTACGCAGGCAATTCAAAGAGCTGAACCTGTTGTCCGACCCGAACGCAAAGGCCGACTACGCACGCTGCGTAAGCATTGCCACCGCCGGAGCCCAGCGCGAGATGATCTTTCCATCGCTACTGGCCGTTATTGCACCGGTCGTCGTCGGGTTGCTCCTGGACGTCGGTGGCATCATGGGGCTGCTCGCCGGTGCCCTGACGTCAGGGTTCGCCGTGGCCATCTTCATGGCGAACGCGGGAGGGTCGTGGGACAATGCGAAGAAGTACATTGAGGAGGGGCACTACGGCGGGAAAGGCTCCGAAGCGCACAAAGCGGCGGTTGTCGGAGACACTGTAGGTGACCCGTTCAAGGACACCTCCGGACCGTCGCTGAACATTCTGATCAAGTTGATGAGTATGGTTGCGGTCGTGTTCGCGGGCGTTATTGTCAAGTACGCTCCGATCATCGCCCAGGCCCTGGGATTTGCAGGGTAGGGCACGAGTGCGTTGACCGCTCTGCGGACGCCGAGTTGTGCTCCGATGGGCGATCGAGGTGCGCTCTGCGCGGCGATTCCCCGGGGGCTCCTTTGCGTGGCGGCGTTCGGTTCGTTCCCGAGGGCGACACCCGGTCGACCGGCTTGGGTTCCTCGTCGCTGGTACCGTGCGAGGGCATCGGCGCAGGGGAGCCATTGTGACAGGAGAGGGAAGGCAGAGCAGCGGCCGGTCATCGTAACCGGTGCACGAAGCCGGGGGATCGGGCGAGGAGCTGTGGATCGGTTTGGGCTTCGGCCGTGCACGGCGGCTGCGCGCAGCAATTGAGCAGCTCGGGGCGGTCGCATCCGGCTTCCCGTAGTTCAGGACCGGCGCGTTGGGCAGAACGTGCAGGCAGCGCGGTTCGGTGCCGGGGCGAAGGGTTCTCCGTGTGACCAATAGAATGGCATAAAGTGCCCACAACGCCGGTGCCCTTCGGACGGAGCGCTGCCACGTGCCACACGATATCGATCTCTTCAAAGAAGAAGAGCAGATGGTCCGCATGACGTTTGCGGAGCATCTGGAGGACCTGCGGCGGCACCTCTTCCGCGCCCTGGTGGGCTTTGTGCCCGCCTTGATCATCGGTCTCTTTTTCGGTGCCCCCATCGTACGGTACATGCGTGAGCCTGCTCGCGACGCTCTGCTGGCGTACTACCGGGAGGAGCTCCAGGCACGCGAGGAGCGGGCACGCGAATCGATGGCGAGCGGCGAGCCGGTGGAGGTGGTCGAAGTTACCTGGTACGTACCCCGCGAGGTGCTGGAACAGGTGGTCGCTGGTTATCTGGCGGAGCGTGGGGGTGAGCGGCCAGAAGACGGGTCGCACGGTGCGGGCAAAGAGGGGGCCAAAGAGAGGGGAAGTTCCAGCGATGCCGCAGCCAAGGGGGCTAGCCGCGGTGCGGAACAGGCGAAGACACCTTCTGCACCGACCACGCTGCCAGGGAACGAACCACGGAGCCGTTCGACCACCGAGCCAAAAGGGGAAGAGGGGGACGCGAAGGGGCAGGGCAAGGAGAAGTCGAGGGGGGCATCGTCCGGAGAAGAGTCCGACGAGACCCTCTGGTACGAATCGGTTCTGCGTAAGCTCGGGCTCCGCTGGGACCGTGTTCCGGAACAGGGGGAAGCGGTCCATGCGGCTGGTAGACTGGTACGTGAACGGTCGCTGACTAAGGAGGAGCTTTCCCGCGACTACGTGGAGGTCACGTTGCTGACGCCGCGGGCAGCACTGGAGTCGGCGGCGTCGCTACCTGATCTCGACTCGGCCGTGATCAGCTTGGGGCCTTATGAGACGTTCACGGCGTTCTTGCGCGCCAGTCTCCTGGCGGGGTTCGTGATCGCCTCTCCGTGGGTGTTCTATCAGATCTGGGCGTTCATCGCGGCCGGACTGTACAGCTATGAGAAACGGGTTGTCTATCGGTTCTTACCCCTTGCAGTTGGTCTGTTCCTGGGCGGCGTTGCCTTCTGCTTCTTCGTGGTCTTGCCCGTGATCCTGAACTTCCTGCTTTCCTTCAACCGCTGGATTGGGATCAAGCCCCAGATCCGGTTGTCGGAGTGGATGGGGTTTGCGACCCTGTTGCCGTTGATGTTTGGCTTGAGCTTCCAGCTCCCGATTGTGATGCTCGCCCTTGAGCGGGTCGGTATCTTCTCGGTGGATGACTATCGGGCCAAACGCAGGGTTGCTATCCTGGTTTTGGCCTTTGTATCGATGATGCTGACTCCCCCGGATCCGGGCAGCATGCTTGCCATGTTGTTGCCTGCGATTGGGCTGTACGAGCTGGGAATCTGGATGTGCCGTCGGAGCAGTCCGGCCCCGGCGACTAGGCCGTTGCCCAGCAGCTAGTCGTTCGGTGGGGGGGCAGCATGGGGTACGTGCAGACCCGATGGGTGAGGGCGAGAAACGATGAACGCGGTAGTTGTTGCACTCGTTTGCGTGGGCGCGTTGCTCATCGCTTACCGGCTGTACGGCAAGTTCCTAGCGGCCCGGGTTCTTCGCCTGGATCCCAGTCGCCCGACCCCGGCTCACGTGTACCGGGATGGGATCGATTTCGTTCCCACCCCTGTGCCGGTTCTCTTCGGCCATCACTTCGCCTCGATCGCTGGGCTTGGTCCGATTCTTGGCCCAGCGATTGCTGTGATCTGGGGGTGGGGGCCGGCAATTCTCTGGATTGTCCTTGGGTCGATCCTCATCGGCGGGGTTCATGACCTTGGTGCGCTGTACGTGAGCCTACGGCACCGTGGGCGGTCAATCGGCGATGCGTGCGCGGACATAGTGGGTAATCGAGCACGTTTCCTGTTCCTGGTCATCATCTTCTTCCTGATGTCCCTTGCGATGGGGGCGTTCGTGAACGCTATCGCAGCGCTGTTCGTCATGTTTCGGCCCGATGCGGTGTTGCCTTCAATCGGGCTCATGCTGGTGGCCATGATTGTTGGGGTTGCCACCTACCGGCTCGGAGCTCCGCTGGGGCTCTCCACCTTGATCGGACTTGCTTTGTTTATCGGGCTGA
>JALSID010000388.1 GCA_026981825.1 Planctomycetota bacterium | reverse complement strand
GGGAACGCTTCTGGAACTCATTGCGACGGGTGACGCCTACCTTGAGGATCCTGATGGCGGACCGCCGCCTGACGCCCACTTGTGGGGGTGGGAAGACCCGGAAAGCGGCCGCCCGCGACCCGGCGCGGTTCGAATCGGGTGGTTACGCGAAGACGCCATCGACCTGAACCCGTCGACCGCGCTGGGTTTGATACAACGGCGGTGCCGGGACGCCGGGATTCCGTGGGTCTGGTCGCGTCGCGCGCTCTACGCGAACCTCGCACGCGGCGGGTTTGTGGCAGGCGGGACATCGAAGACAACAGTTTGCGCGCGCACCGCGACGGGGATCCAGCGCGTTCTACGCCTGCGCCGAGAGGCCGTCGAAGCATTCCGGACCGGTTGTAACACCGTCAGTAACACCAGCGACGCCGTAAACTCGCGCGGGTGTTACACACAAGTCCTTGCGCCGTAACGGGTTCGGTAATCTGTAACACCGTAACACTTGTAACACCGTATGGGGGAGACCTATTAATACGAGCACAAAAATAACGCACACCGGAATTCTGGATCGCGTGCTCGGAGCGCTATGCGGGGAACCCGCGGACAACACGGGAAATCCCGTGACAAGCGCAGATCAAACCCGGCCCGACGTCCGCCTGGTCACGGACGCCGCCGCACTGGTCGAAGCGGTCCGGGAGCTCCGCAGTGCGCCGGTCATCGGGCTGGACTGCGAGACTACGGGACTAGACCCGCATGGGGACCGCCTCCGGCTCATCCAGTTGGCAGCGCGGGGGTGCGTCTGCCTGGTCGACTGCTTCCGCGTACGGCCCTGCGAGCTCGCGCGGCTCTTCCAGGGGCCGGGGGCGCCGCTCATTGTCGCGCATAACGCGAAGTTCGACCTGCAATTCCTGATGGCGGCCGGGTTGCCGGTGCCACCGCGCCTGTTCGACACCATGCTTGCCGCGCAGATCCTGGCCGCCGGGACGCCCGAAGCGCGGCAGGTAAGTTTGGCGGATGTGGCGGCCCGTTATCTTGGGGAGACTGTTGATAAGTCAGAGCAAACCTCGGACTGGTCCGGGGAGCTCACCGCGGGTCAGTTGGAATACGCGGCCCACGACGCCGCGATCCTGCTCCGCCTCTACGACGCGCTCCGGGAGGAACTACGGACCGCCCGACTCGGGAACACCGCCGGGCTGGAAAATCGCGCTCTGCCTGCCGTGGCGTGGATGGAACACACGGGGATTGGCTTCGACGCGGAGCGCTGGCTGGAACTGGGCCTGGCCGCGGAGCGCCGCCGCGACGAACTCGCGCGCGAACTCACGGCCACCGCGGGGGCGGAAGACCTTTTCGGGAACAGTACCGTGAACTGGGCGTCTCCGGAGCAAGTGGCCGAAGTGCTCCGGCGGCGTGGCCACGAAGTAACCTCGACGGACGAAGCCACGCTCCGATCCATCCAGGACCGCGAACCGTTGGTCCCACTGATCCTTGCCTACCGCGAGGCGTCAAAACGGGTCGGCACCTACGGGGAGCGGTGGGCCGAGCACGTGCATGCCCGGACTGGCCGCATACACGCAAGCTGGCGGCAGATCGGGGCCGCCTCCGGTCGGATGGCATGCACCCGCCCGAACCTGCAGAATCTGCCGCGGGACCCGGCCTATCGATCCTGTTTCCGGCCCGGAGCCGGGCGGGTGTTCGTGAAGGCGGACTACTCCCAGATAGAGCTCCGTATCGCCGCCGAAATCGCGAAAGATCGCCGGATGATCGAGGCGTTCCAACGCGGGGAAGACCTGCACACCCTGACGGCTCGTTTGGTTCTGGGACGCGAGGCGGTAACGCCCGAAGACCGCCAGGCCGCGAAGGCGCTCAACTTCGGGCTGCTCTATGGGATGGGGGTACAGCGGTTCCGGGACTACGCCGAGCTTCATTATGGCGTGCAACTTTCGCTCGAAGAGGCGGCGGAGCTCCGCCGCGCTTGGTTTCGAACGTACCCGGGCGTGCGGAGATGGCACCGTGCCCAACCGGACGGAGAGGCGGAAACCAGAACTCTCGGGGGCCGCAAACGAATCGGTGTGAAGTCTTTCACCGAGAAGCTCAACACACCCGTGCAGGGAACGGGGGCGGACGGACTGAAAGCCGCGCTCGCGCTACTCTGGACGACCCGGGACCGTTGCCCATCCGCGGTTCCCGTCCTGGTCGTGCATGACGAAATCGTGCTCGAATGCGACGTAGCGGAGGCGGAACAGGCCGCCGTCTGGCTCTCGGAGTGCATGCGGCAGGGGATGGCCCAGTTTCTCCGCCGCGTGCCGGTGGACGTGGAAACAAAGATCATCGCGGACTACGGGGGTACACCGGCTACCGTTGAACCGGAACCGGACCTCGAATCAGCGCCGTTCTGAACCCTGCGGAGGGATTCCCATGACCAATGGATTCAGCCTTGTCGTCACGATCGGCCGCCTGGAGGATTGCGAGCGTTTCACATGGGGGCCGGACGACCGGACCGCCTACCGCGGGTCACTTCGTTGCGGGAAGGCCCGGATCCCGGTGGTGTCCTACCGCGAACCGCTTACCGATGGATTTTGTGTGATAACCGGCCGCCTGGCCAGCTACAACGGCCGCGTGCAAGTTATCGCAAGCCGCGTCGAACGGCTCGACTTCGCAGACGTTCCGCAGAGTACCGATGCTGATGAGTGGCCACCGTTCTAAGTTTTGTCAGTTGACAAAGACCGGACCCATATGGGGGGTAGGGGGGATTGGAAACTTTCCGGGTGAGCAAGCGGACCGCAGGCGGCAGTCGCGCGTTTTTTTACGCAACGCAAGTCATCGTGCCGCAATGACTTGCGCAACGCCGCAGGTTTGCGAAAGTGTCCGATGACCGTTGCAAGGTTACGCACTGAAACAGGGGGATTGCTATGCGAAGAGGCCGAAAGAAAAAACTGCCATGCGAACGGGCGGCGGAGGCGAAAGAGCGCGAAAGGTTGGTGGCGCACTGGGAGCCTCCGAGCGACTTTGATGCGGAGGCCCGCGAGTTGTTCTGGACCGTGGCCAACGAACTGGCCCGCACGAACCGGGTTCTCGAAAGCGACCGCGTTCTGGTCGTCCAGTACGTCCGCGCCGTGTTGCTACTGGATCGCACCCTGCGCGAAGTGGAAGCGACTGGTGATGAGCGTGGGGTCCAGGTGGCCGCGAAGCTCGCCACAACGATGACGGCCCTGCGGCGGCAGTTGGGACTCTCGGAACGCAAGGCTCGTGAGAAGGCGATCACGCCACCGAAGACCAAGGAAGAAGAGGAACTCGAACGCTTGCTCAACGGGTACTAGCGTGGTGGCCGTCGGGAGAAACTTCGTCCCGGCGCTGCGGCGGTTCGGGGAGCTCTACCCGTGGCTACGCCACAAGCGGCCCGACCTGCCGCGCCGCGAGCTGCTTAGGCGGGCCTGGATCATTGCGAAGTTCTGGGGGGCCGCGGACGTTGTAGAACGCCTGGCCGCGGAACAGGCCGATGGTGACCGGCGCCGGCGCCTGCTTCGCCTGGCCGCCCTGTTACGCCGCGTGCGCGACGGTAAACTGCGCACGTTGGGATTGCGATTGCTGACGGAGTAGCAGAAAGGGGGAGCGCGTGATGGCCAGCATCCACAAACGCGGTAAGTCGTGGTATGTACAGTTTTACTGGAAGGGGGACCGTCTCACTGTGGGGTTGGGCCGCCTGCCGAAGCGTGCGGCGGAGCAGTGTCGGGTCTACATCGAGCGATTGCTGGAGTGCCGGCGCGTTGGGGTCTCCGTGGATGCCGAGACCGCGCGGTGGCTTGCGGAGCTCGATGACAAGGTATACAGCAAGCTTGCGGAGCTCGGGTTCGTGCCGCCGCGGGAAGACCGGCGCGCCGTGATCACACTCAGGCAGTGGCTTGCGGACTATATCGCCGGGCGAAAGGATGTGAAGCCAGAGACCCGGCGGCATTACCAGGATGTGAGCGAACGCCTGCTCCGATACTTCGGTGCGGATACACCCATTACGGAGATCACCGCCGCAGACGCGGACCGCTTCGCGGCCCACCTCCGTGCGAGCCTGGCTCTGAACACGGTCAACCGGATACTCGGGCGTTCGCGTCAGTTTTTCGAGGCGGCCCGGCGGGCGAAGATCATCGCCGACAACCCGTTCTCCCATATGCGCGGGCTTTCCGTGCGACCGAACCATGAGCGGATTGTCTACGTGCCCGTCGCGGACGTTCTCCGCGTCATGGATGCCTGTCCAAACCCGGAGTGGCGGGCGCTCTTCGCTCTGGCCCGCTTCGCAGGGCTTCGCATCCCGAGTGAGATTGTGTCGCTGGCGTGGGAACATGTGGTGTGGGACCGTGGGGTGCTGGTGATCTACGCGCCGAAAACGGACCGCCGCCGCGTGGTGCCGATGGCCACACCCCTACGCACCGCCCTGGAAGAGCTCTGGGACTGGCTCGGGGCGCAGTATCCAGACCAGCACGTACGCTGGGTGCTACCGCGACTCCGGGAGCTGGTCGCGCGGCCGGACGGACTCTTCCGCAACGCCAACCTCCGCACCCGCGCGTACAAGATCCTGGACCGGGCGGGGATCAAACCCTGGCCGAAACTCTTCCAGAACCTGCGGACCTCGTGCGCGATCGACCTAGCGCGGGCGCGACCGCAGCACCTTGCCACGGAGTGGATGGGCCACACCGCAGACGTGGCCCGCGAGTTCTACCTGCGCGCCACGGACGACGACTACGCCAAAGGGGTGGATGACGCCTTCGGGATCGAACAGCAGCGCGCTGCCATACGCGCTGCTATCAGTGACGATCAGGCGTTATCAGGTGTGTGCAGCGATTTTCGTAAGTCGTTGCGGCGCAACGAAAATGCGGGTTGCGCCGAGAGTTGCGCAACCCGCCGAGTGCCCCCCCCAGGACTCGAACCTGGAACCCACTGATTAAGAGTCAGTTGCTCTACCAATTGAGCTAGGGGGGCCCGAGATCGACATTCGCTCTGCTGTATCTTTACGACGCTGCTCGCGGATTTCAAGTTCCCGGGGCCGGTCATCTTCGGCTCGTCCCGCTGCCGCAGGCCGACCGATCGGGTCGGTTGTGGGGAGACTGCGCCGCTTTTTCGGGACCGCACACACTTGGATCGGCAGACCGGCCGCGTTACTGTAGCCGATTCCTCCGCCCGTCGGGAGGGTACGCAGCAGCTCGCCGCAGTCCGCGGCAGCGAGTCGATGCGCAAGAATGGTACCGCGGACTTCGGCGACCGGGCAGCGGGGCGCTGACGCGCCGTCGCCGGCCCGACGGCGGTCCGCCGCTCCCCCTGTCCCGCCAGGCGGCGGGCTCAAGGGCCGCTTCGGCCGGCGGCCGAAGCGGCGAGGTAGAGCGCGCCCCCTCGCCGATCCTGCGACGGGCGGGCTTTTCTTTCGCTCGGCGGGGGCCATTAGCACTGGCGCTTCCTTGGCGCCAGCGCTTTGGGGCGGACCCAAGGACGGGTCGCTCTACCAATGCGCCGCCGACGAAACAGCGGAGCTCCGCTCGCCGCCCGCAGGAAGCGCGGCCGGCGAGGAACGCGCCTCCGCGGGTGCGGCCGGGGCAGGACGCGGGCTGCCAGGTAATTCCTCCCCGCCAGGGCCCGGGGGGAACTGGCGTACCGTCGCCGGCCCGACTGCGGTCCGACTTTTTCGGCGGCGCGCTCCAAGGGATTCGCACGGATCGATCCTTCGCCGGGCGCATGGGCGCAAGCCTGAGGCCCGCCGATGGCGAACACCCGCATACGGGCACTGTCACCCCAGCGACTTTGCGCAACAGCCGGGAACCGCGGCTAGCCCGAACCCCGATCGGCCCGATCGGCCCGATCCGTCCGATCAGTCCAATCGCGTGCTGCCAAGCGGGCGCGCTCCGGTCGAACTACGCGCATTGCCTTGCCCCGGCCTGGCGACGCGCACTACTCGTCAAGGCACCGACGAAGGCCCGGCTTCTCTTGTCCCCACTACGATTGCTCCGCCCCCCGAGCCGTCACAGGCGCCCGGGTGCCCAAAGGCAAGACGACACCGCGGACCATCTTTTCGAGCGCCCCGATAAGCTGTTGCAGAGCACACAGCTTCGGATCGGTGATCGTGATGTGAAGCTCGTCGCGGAGCCGATTCTTGAACATCTCCTCCTGCGCTTCGAGCGCGCGATCCACCGCCTCTTCCACGTGACGCGACCGGGCAGCCAGGCCCACGCCGGCCAGAGCTAACACGAAGACAGGCAAGACCGAGTACAGAAAGGCCGAGAAGAGGGGAATCCAGGGTACAGACGGGAGCCGCTGAAGGGCCTGCTGCGTCTGGCCCTGCAGAGCTAACTTGCACGCCGCCAGGTACTCCGTGTACGCCGCAATCAGTGGACCGACAATCAAACCGGCAAAAAGAACGGTCGCAACGACGGCCAGGCGAAACGCCGTGACCGGACTCGTCGCGCAACTCGCGATGCTCCGGTCCAGATTCGCCCGAGCCTGCTGCACAAGCTCTTCAACCCCCCTGACCTCGGCCACCTGATCCTCGATCGGCTCCGAAAACCGCTCCTCCTGCTCCTCTGGTCCGCTGAGTTTCCAGAGCTTCAGCCGCATTTCTCGAACGGCGTGGCGTAGCCGCGTGTTCACCGCTTGCGTGCACCGTCCCTTCACGTCGCGGCGCCACCACGACGCCCACTCGGCAATTTCCTTCACGTTCGTGACCGCTTTCCCAAGGGCCGGCAACGCCGACCGCCATAGACCAAACGCGGATAAAACAAGCCGATCCCAGGCACCGGCAGTCAGCACCAACGTGCCCACAATGGTTCGGAACGGAAAGGCCCACGGCGGGACATTGGAGAGGAACAGCACGCGCAGCCGGTGACGGATCTGGACCCTCAGCCAATCGCGTGGGGGCATAAGCTCCTTTTTGACCTCCGCCAGCACCTCTTCCTTGGCATCCTCGATCACACGGAGAGGCTCCTTCAACGCTCCGCGTACCCCCTCCAACGCACGCAGACACCGTTCGCCAACCTGCTCCATGACCCGCTGGACCGCCCGTTCCGCCCGCTGCTCCGTGCTGCCACTGTCGGCGAGCACCTCGGCGAGCTGCCTCTGCAGCTCGCCGTTGTTGCCCCTGGCAGCGTGTACGTCAACCAGGATCGGCCGCCGCACGTCCACCTTGTCTGCTTCCTCCGACCAGCGTAGCCAGTAAGCCTCCAGGTCAGATTCCTCCACCGTGTCGGCCCGCGAGTCCGCCAGCACGACGGGCAGCGCACAGCCCGCGGCTACGGAACGCAGCGCGCCGGCGATCCTGCCGTCACGCAACCGAGAGTAGGGTACGACGCACAGGACCACGTGAGCGGCCAAAGCAGTTTTCGGGGCGTCCACCGCCCCCCTTTCCTCCCGGTACAAGGGGGGCACGAAATGGATCGCGTACGGGCAGCCGAGGTCCGCGAGTTCGGCTTCTACATGATCGACCAGAGCGCGCCGCGTCGAGCCGGGCAGGCTCTTGCTCACGAACCGCGGAGCCTCAGGGCGAGACGCCCTCCGTACGAAGAGACGCCGCGCCCATTCGGTCTCCTCGTCGCCGTAAGGGACCACCACGACGGTCGGGACCGTGCTCAACCGTTTGTCCGCGCGCTCCAGCTCACTCTGGCCCTCCTGCACGATCTGGCCGATCCGGTCGGCAAGGTCGCCTTTTCCGAAGGCTCGTTCAGCAAGGTGGCGGAGACGGTCGAGTTGTTCGCGAGCCTGCTGGACGAGTTGATGGGAGATTCTCATCGCGACAGCCTCCTCAGCGGCCCGATGTTCCGTCCCCGCTCAGCATACCCAGAGCCGATTCCAATTCCTTGTAGTTCTCCAGCGGCTCGTACAGGCCCGCCTCAGGATCGATCGAAGCCACGACCGGCAGACGGCGGTCCTGCAGCCGGACCTGTGCCTGGCTACGCAGCCGAATTTGATCTTCTCCAGCCGAATCGTCTGGGAGGTGTGGACCGCGTTCGGGCCGGGCCAGGCCGAACACGTCACAGGCCAGGTAGTAAAGGATCGAAAGGAACCGTGCAGCGTCACGCAGGACCGGTTCCTTCCACCGGCCCACCCAATAGCTGGCGGCAGCACCGATGAACAGAAGCGTTCCAGGAACATGGCTGGTCAGCCACGCCCAGATGCCTGCAGCCGTTAGCCCACCGTCCATAATGCTAATAGCGAACAGCACCGGCGCGACGGTTGCAAGCAGATACTGCAGCTTTTCCCGGACGGACAACCCCTGCCACATCTCCCGCGCGATTCGGTCCAACTCTTCGGTGTCGTATACGAACTCCTCCTGGAGTTTGTGAAGTTCTTCAAAGACCTTCTCCCACCCCCGGGCAAGGTCCTCCAGCTTTACATCCACGTTGACCCACCGCATCTGGTGCAGCTCTTCCGCAAACTCCCGGGCTCGAACCACCGTCGGTTCTTTACCGGTTGTTTTCTCGGTCAGGTTGGTCAACCCGGTACGCACCTTCTCCACCCATTGCCGAGCGGAAGGGGTTTTAACCCACTCTGATAAGCGACCTCGTACGGCGAGCGCCGGCCGAGCGTACCAGGGGGCCGTTCGTCGCAGCGCCTCGTTTGCTTCCTCAAGGAACTTGGGATTCAGAGGCACGCGGTATTCTTCTTCGGATCGGAACTGTCGCATACAAAAGCTCAGCAGCCTGTCGCGGACCTGCTCCAGCCTTGCCGCCTGCCTGTCCCGCCAGGTTTCGATGGCAGCCAAGACTCTCTGGAGCGCCCGCATCACGTCCGCCCCGAGCTCCTCGGCTCGCTCACGCTGCAGCCGTCCCCACGACAGCTTTTCCGGCAGATCTCGCAGGCTCTGGACCGGTTCGATCGGCCGCTTCTGATCCGGACACACCGCGAAGAAGAAAGGCGAGCCATCGCCGTCGTGTTCCGATTCGGCACGGTGACGCACCGCAGTGGGTAGCTGATCTTGCCACCCGTTGATCTTGTAGTTGTACGCCACGTAGAGCTCCTGGAATGCCCCCTGATAGGGCTGCAGGTCACAGTTCTGAAGGTGGGCCGTCAGGGAGTGCGCCTCGGTGGCGTCCAGCTTATTCAGCAGGAAAAAGAGGGGCACATTGCCGACGGCTCCACGCACCCGGTCGAAGAACTTCTTCATGCGTGCGTCACGCAGGTAGGCATGGTCGACGATGAAGAGGATCGCCGAGCACAGAGCGGCGGCTTCCCCCACTAGCTCCAGCCGGCTCTTCTGGCCGCGCCACTGACCGGTTTCGTCGTCGGTCTGGACGTCGGGAGTGTCCAGAAAGCCGGCGTTCAGCTCATTGAGCCTTTTGTCCCCGGCGATCACGGGCCGACCGAACACAAGCGGATCGTCACGGCCGGAGCGGTAAACCTGCTCGGCCTCTGCGGGATCCTCCGGTAACTCCTCTGGCTCGATTCCCTCTCCGTGGGCGGCGCTGAGCAGGTCGAGCAGGACTCGCCGCTTAGCGGGATCGTCCAGCCACGCCTGGGGCACCCAATAGACGA
>JALSID010000387.1 GCA_026981825.1 Planctomycetota bacterium | reverse complement strand
CCCCTCCTGGCCCAAGGTCTTCAAGTAGAAGAAACCACGGAGGAGGATCCCCACGTTGCCATAGAACCCGTGCACCTTGCCCACCGACTTCGGTCGCTCCCAATCGAGCGTGTACACAGGCCGACCGCGGTCATCCGTTTCCGCGGCAACTACCGGCACCGGCAGGTAGGGGGCCAGATCCGCACGGACGGCAATCGGTCCCGCTCCCGGACCACCCGCCCCGTGAGGTCCCGTGAACGTCTTGTGTACGTTGAAATGCATCATGTCGGCCCCAAAGTCGCCGGGGCGACACTTGCCCAGAATGGCGTTCATGTTCGCACCGTCGATGTAGAGCAACGCTCCCACTTCGTGCAGCCGCTCGGCGATCGTCTGAATCTCCGGCTCAAACAGCCCCAGGGTGTTCGGATTCGTGATCATGCAAGCAGCCACGTCGGGGGACAGCTTCGCGGAAAAGTCATCCAGATCGACCGTGCCCTGCGCATTGCTGGCGACCGTCACACACCGGAAGCCGGCCAGAGTGGCGCTTGCCGGATTCGTGCCGTGAGCACTGTCGGGGATGAGCACAATGGAGCGATCTTCGTTCCTGTCCCGGAAATAGGCGGCCGCAATCAGCAGACAGGTCAACTCCCCCTGAGCCCCCGCCGCAGGCTGAAGGGAAACGGCGGGTAACCCCGAGATTTCGGCCAACATCTGCTGGAGCTCGTAGAGCAGGGCCAGGATGCCCTGAAGAGTCTCCGGCGGTTGTAACGGGTGTACGTCACGCAGGCCTGACACGTTCACGAGGTGTTCATGCCGCTTCGGGTTATATTTCATTGTGCAGGAGCCGAGGGGGTAGAAGGCGCTGTCCACCGACATATTCTGCGCGGACAGGTTGACGTAATGGCGGACCAGGTCCGGCTCGCTCACCTCCGGCAACGGGGGCGGTGCGGTATCGAGATTCTCGCTCCCGAGCAACTCGTCCAGCGAAGTGTCGTCGAGCACCTCCGGCGGCGGGACCAGCGTTGCTCTCCGCCCGGCACGGGATAACTCGGACAACAAGGCAACCGATCGACGGTCGCGTAATGGAATGGCCATAGTCCTGATCCGCTTCTCGACCCGCTCTCGCGCTGCACACAATCCCATCACAAGGCCGCGCGCAGCGCTGCTACGTACCGATCCAGTTCTGCCCGCGTGCGCTTCTCCGTCACCGCGACCAGAAGGCAATCTCCCAGCTCCGGATACCAGCTTCCCAGCGGCAGCCCCGCTAGAATCCCCTGTTCCAGCATCCGGGCGGCAACGGCGCCGGCATCCTGGCCGGGAAAGCGCACGACGAACTCCTTGAAGAACCGCCCACGAGGAAACGCCAGCTCCACCCCCGGCAAAGACGCCACCCTCTGCGCCAGGTAATGGGCATGGCGTGTACACCGCTCGGCGGTCTCCCGCAGCCCGTGCGGCCCTAACGCCGCCAGGTAAATCGCCGCCCGCAGTGCAAGCAAGCCCTGGTTGGTGCAGATATTCGAGGTCGCCTTCTCACGGCGTATATGCTGCTCACGCGTCTGCAACGTCAGCACAAAGCAGCGCCGGCCGTCTCGATCCAACGTGGCCCCCACGAGCCGGCCGGGCATCCTCCGCATGTGCTGCCGCCTGCAGGCCAGGATGCCCAGTCCCGGCCCCCCCAACTGCAACGGTATCCCCAACGATTGCCCCTCGGCGACCGCAATGTCCACTCCCAGCGGACCGGGACGCCGTAGGATTCCGAGGCTAATCGGATCGAAGATTTGCACCAGAAGCGCCCCCCGTTGAGAGACGCGCTCCCGAATCGCGCTCATCGGCTCCAGCAGGCCAAGCGCGTTGGGATGCTGTACCACGACACAGGCCGACTCGTCGGTGAGCGCTTCCTCCAGCCCGTCCACATCCGTGACGCCATCCCGATCGGCCAACTCGACAAGCTCCGGGTCCAGATGCTGCACATACGTGCGCACCACGGCACGGATATGCGGATGGACCGTGCGGGAAATCAGGACGCGCCCGTACCGTCGCGTCACACTGATCGCCATCAACGCCGCCTCGGCTGCCGCACTCGCTCCGTCATAGAGACTGGCGTTCGACACCTCCATGCCGGTCAGTTCACAGATCATGCTCTGGTACTCGAAGAACGCCTGCAGGCTGCCCTGACTCGCTTCGGGCTGGTACGGTGTGTAAGCGGTGTAGAACTCATTTCGGGCTGCCATCTGCTCGACGACCGCAGGGATGAAGTGATCGTAGTACCCAGCCCCTAGAAAACAGATCAGCTCGGCCGTCGAACGATTCTGCTTCGCAGCCCCCTGCACCAGCGCGCCCAACTCCTGCTCAGTCAGCCCCCTGCCGATGGCCGGAGGCTCACTGAGCCGGACGGAGGCCGGGATGGCGCGGAAGAGCTCATCGATCGATTCGAGGCCGATCGCTCGAAGCATCTCGCGGCGATCATCGTCGGTATTCGGGATATACGGCATCGAAGAACCTACCCCCACTCAGGGTTGGCCCACGCCCTATGCACCCTCGGCAATCTGCTGCTGGTACTGCTCGTGGGTAAGCAGATCGTCGAGACTCGTTCCCGGCTTGACCCGAACCTTGATCAACCAGCCCTCACCATAGGGATCGTTGGAAACCACACTGACGTCGTCGCGTACCCGCTCGTTCACTTCCACCACCGTACCATCGACAGGGGAATAGAGATCGCTCACCGCTTTCACCGACTCGATCTCCCCAAATGGCTCCCCGGCCCGAACCTCCTCCCCGGGTCCGGGTAGCTCGATGTGCACCAGGTCGGTCAACTGCTCGACGGCGAACTGGGTGATCCCGATCGTGGCGATGTCACCATCCAGGGCGATCCACTCGTGAGTTTCGGAGAATCGCAGTTGGCTGGGATCCATGACCAGAGAACTCCCAAATTGCGCGATAGACGCGTGCAACGGCCGCTCGTCCCGCAGCAACGGAGCGGACCGAAGCTCCTAAGACGCGAATTATAGCCGGAGCCGGACCGCAGTCCGAGAAACGGTGCTGCTGAGGCTGCTTTGGTAACGGGCCCTGGATCGAACCCGTCTTTTGCCGGGGGGAACGACGCGGCCCCGCTTCACGGTCCTCGATGCCGCCAGAGCGATCAGCTACGGGGCCGCTTGTAGAACGGTAGCTCCACCACCGTAGCCGACACGGCCTGCTGGCGAACCTGTACGGCAAGCTGGCTTCCCTGGGTTGAGTAGCCCGGCTGGACAAAGGCCATTGCGATACTCTTTTGGAGTGTAGGGGCAAAGGTCCCGGACGAGACGAAGCCAACTTTCTGGCCGGACGCCAGCACCGGCATATCCTGACGAGCAATCCGCTTCCCTTCCAGAACCAGGCCAACGCGAAGCCTACTTACCCCCTCGGCCCGTTGACGAACCAACGCCTCCTTGCCGATGAAATCGGGTTTGTCCAGCTTCACGGCGAAGTCGAGTCTGGCCTCGAGCGGGGTAATCTCCTCGGTCAACTCGTGGCCATACAGCGGTAGCGCAGCCTCCAACCGCAACGTGTCGCGAGCTCCCAGCCCACACGGACGTGCCCCCACATCCTTTGCCGCCTCGAGCAACGCCTCCCAGACCTCCTGGGTGCGGTCGGCGTTCACAATAACCTCGATTCCATCTTCCCCGGTATAGCCGGTCCGGCTCACCAGAGCGGGCACGCCGGCAACTCGCCCCCGCGCCGACCGGTAATAGCGAAGCTCGGCCAGAGGAAGCCCCCCTTCAAGCTCGGTCAGCCTATGCGCCACTTCGACCGCCTTCGGCCCTTGAAACGCGATCATCCCGGTTTCGAACGTCCTATCCACGACGTCCACGCCCGAAGGGGGCCCATGCTCCGCAAACCAGCCCAGGATCTTCTCACGATTGGCCGCATTGACAACGACCAGGTAGCCGTAGCCCTGCTCCTCGGTAAGCCGATACACGAGGACATCGTCCTTCGTACCCCCCCTTTCGTTCGTAATCAGCGCATACCGTGCCCGTCCGACAGGAAGCGTCGCCACCCGGTTGGTAACCAGGCCATCCAGCCATTCGCCCGCTCGATCTCCCCGCAAATAGAGCCGACCCATGTGGCTGATGTCGAAGAGACCGGCTGCGGACCGGCAGGCCACGTGCTCTTCGACGATCGACCGGTACTGCACGGGCATGCTCCAGCCCGCGAAGTCAACGAGCCTGGCCCCCGCGCCGACGTGCCAATCGTGCAGAGGGGTCTTCAGTAGATCGTTTTGTGCCATAGCAGGGGTCCGCCTTCGTTCGCCGCCAGATCCCGACCGCCTAGAGAACGATCACCGCGTACAGCGCAACCACGGTGCCCAGGACAGCACCCAGGTAGCAGATCCACGCGATCGGGACCGCAAGACCATGCAGGCCGAGATCGACCAGGGTAAAGCGGAGCCGATGGGCCGCGTGGACCAGACCAAGGCAACAGAGCACAAAGGCGTACAGCCGGAACAAGGGGTGCCGTAGGAATGCCAACAGAGCGTCGGGATCACCGGCAAGAACCCCGAAAGGCACCAGGAACACGAACAGCAACACATGGATGGGCAGGACCAGTGCCGTGAGAGCTCCACCTGCGGCAAAGAGCGACCAAACTGCTGGTTCGTTCGAACGCGCCATCGATCTTCTCTCGACTGCTTTTCCGGTCCCCGATTCTGTTAACCCGCCAGCCGTAGCAGAGCAAAGAAGACGGCTGCGACCACCACGAAGGCAACCCACTGAGCACCCACGATCACCCTGTCAGGCACCCTTTTCTCGCCGATCCGAACGGCCAACACCTTCGGCGCCGTCTCGAACCAGGTGTAGGTGTGGAACAAGACGGCCAGCAACCCGATGGCGTGCCAGATCAACCAGCCGGGTTTACGCATGGTGGTCAAGAACGCGGCCAGTTGTTCCGGTCCGCGGGACGCCTGGAACAGCAGGCAGATCGTCCAGAATGCGAAATACGCGACAAAGACACTGGTTAGCTCGCGAAGCATGAACCTCCGGTAATGCGGATGCCGAAGCCACCAGTCCTTGGGATACGATCGGTGATAGGGTCGCCTCATTTTTGCCCCCACGGCATGAGCCAGCGTTTGAACCAGTCCAGCGTCGCCAGCACTTTGCCCTGCTGAATGGCAGCAGCAGGGTCCACGTGCTTGGGACAGACTTCACTACATTCCCCCACGAACGTACACCCCCACACCCCCTCGTGCGACCCGACCTCTTCCATTCGTTCATTCCAGCCCTGGTCACGAGAATCGAGCAGGTACCGCACTCCGAGGGCCAGAGCGGCAGGTCCAAGAAACTCGGGATGCATCCCCACCACCGGACAGGCCGCGTAGCAGAGCATGCAATTGATGCACATGGAGAACTGCTTGTAGCGGTAGAGCTGGGCGGGAGTCTGGTTGTACGGGCCCTCTTCCGGTGACTTCACCTCCCGACGGATGATCCAGGGTTTCACCTTTTTCAGTTTCTCCAGGAAAGTGTCCATGCAGATGACGAGATCCCGCTCGATGTCGAAATTGACCAGCGGTTCCACCGTGATCGGGTTCGGGTAGAACTCACGCAGGAAAGTGTTGCAGGTGAGCCGGGGACGCCCGTTCACCATCATGCCACAGGAACCGCACACGCCCATCCGGCAACTCCATCGGAAAGAGAGCGTGCCGTCCTTGTACTCTTTGATCCAGTTGAGAGCGTCCAGAACGACCCAGTCCTTCCGGTAGGGCACTTCGTAGTCCTGGAAGTAGGGGTCGGAGTCCTGCTCCGGTCGATACCGTTGTACCCTGAGGACAATCGTTTCTTCGGCCATCGTGTTCCTCGTCCATCGCCGTTGCCTGAAGCTGCCACCCAGGGTGGCTACGACTTATTGCCCCCTTCGCTGGGTAACCCGGAATCCGCGCCATACTTCCGTTCCGCCGGGGGCCACTTGGTGATAACGACGTCGAGCCACTCGATTTTGACGCCGTCGGCCGTCCGGTAAGCCAGGCTATGCTTGAGGAATTTCTCGTCGTCGCGAGCGGGGTAATCTTCCCTCTGGTGTGCCCCCCGAGACTCTCGCCGCTCCAGAGCTGCCTGGCACAGCGCCCGCGCCACGTCCAGCATGCATTCCAGCTCCAAAGCCGCGATCAGCTCGGTGTTGAAACTGTTCGTGTGGTCGTCCAGTACGACCCGCTGGAACCGCTCGCGGCACTCCTCAACCTTGTTCAGCGCCGCCTGGACCGACTGTTCCGTACGGTAAATGCCGCACCCTTCCTCCATCGCATTCTGCATGTCCTTGCGGATGGACACAAGGCGCTCGCCCTCGGTCCGCTCCAGGAACTGCTTCCGTATGCGGTCCGCCTCATCCCGCACCTGCTGTTCCAGCGCCGAGCTGTCCGGGTCTGGTGCAGAGCCGACGTACTCAGCAGCGTGGTGCCCGGCCCGGGCACCGAAGACGAGGCATTCGGTCAGAGAATTGGAGCCGAGTCGATTGGCGCCGTTGATGCTCACACAGGCACACTCGCCGGCAGCGTAGAGCCCGGGCAAGGGGGTCTTGCCGTCCACGTCCGTGTGCACGCCCCCCATCATGTAGTGCACCACGGGCCGCACCGGAATCGGCTCGTAGACCGGATCGATCCCCGCATAGTTCCGCGCCAGTTCACGCACGAACGGAAGCTTCTCGTCGATCTTCTTCTCGCCCAGGTGACGAATGTCCAGCAACACATAGTCGCCATACGGACCTTTGAGGGTACGGCCTTTGCGCATCTCCATCACAAACGCCTGGCTCAGCTTGTCCCGCGGCCCCAGCTCCATCGTCCGCTTCACCGGATGGCGCGGATCGTGCACGTCCAACGGCTTGCCCAGGCCGTAATCCTGCAGGTAGCGATAGCCGTCCTTGTTCACAAGAATCCCCCCTTCGCCCCGCGCCGCCTCAGTAATGAGGATCCCTGTCCCCGGCAACCCGGTGGGGTGATACTGAACGAACTCCATGTCCTTCAGGGGAACACCCGCTCGAAACGCCAAAGCCATCCCATCGCCGGTCTTCGTAATCGCGTTCGTTGTAAACGGATACACGCGACCCGCCCCCCCCGTGCACAGGATGACCGCTTTGCCCACGATCCCGCGTATGGCCCCCGTTCGGAGCTCAATCGCCACCACGCCGTAGCAGCGGTCCTTGTCCAGCAGCAGCTTGGTCGCAAACCACTCGTCGTACCAGGTGATCGGCACGTACTTCAGGGCGGTCTGATAGAGGGTATGCAGCATGTGGAAACCGGTCTTGTCCGCCGCGAACCAGGTGCGTTCGATCTTCATCCCCCCGAAGGGCCGAACGGCGATCGAACCGTCCGGCTCACGGCTCCAAGGACAGCCCCAGTGCTCCAACAACGTAAGCTCTCGGGGCGCTTCATCCACGAACAGTTCGACCGCGTTCTGATCGGCGAGCCAATCAGCACCGGAAATCGTGTCGTAGATGTGGTGCTCGCGGGAATCATTGCCCTTGATCACCGCCGCCGCTCCCCCCTCCGCCGACACCGTGTGGGACCGCATCGGATAGATCTTCGACACCACCGCCACAGACAACGAGGGGTTCCGCTCCGCCACCGCAATGGCCGCTCTCAGCCCCGCAGCACCACCCCCGACAATGACCACATCATGCTTGAGTAGTTCTGCCAACTTCACACCTCCTCGGTGCGAATTGCACGGTCAAACCCGCCGCCGGTGGCAACCGCCGAAAAGGGAAATCAGTGTACACGAACTATACTCGCGCCTTCAATAGGGCAGTCCGACTCCACGACCCGCCCCACCGCTCGTCACCACCCGAGCCACACCACGATCGCGCTCCCACCCCCTCCGCACCGCCCACCTACGCCCACGCCCCACTCTGAGCTTGTCTGCGTGGGACAGCTATGCTATTGCAGCCTTAGCAAAGAGCATACCAGCCAACGGGGGCATAACAGGCGAAGAGGCCGCTACCGCGATCCGAGTGCGAAGAAGCGATGCCAGCAACGTCCAGCCCAACACAGGCCACTTCTCGCGCAGCACGCTTGATTCGCATACCTGACACTCCCCTGCTCACGCTCGGCGCGCTCGCCGCGGCACTCGGCCTGGCGATCATCGAAGCCAACCAGGCCGCCTCGGTGAGCTTCGATGCAGCCAGGTACCTGGAACTGGCCCGAGCGTTCCACCTCCGCGGGCTGCACGGTGCCCTGGACTGGTACTCGGGGCCAATATTCCCCGTGATCGTCGGAACTGTCTACCCGATGGTGGGTTCGCTGGAGTGGACCGGTCGGCTGGTTGGACTGGCGTTCGCCGCCCTGTTCGTCCTGAGCGTTCACGCGCTGGCAGCCGAGCTGTTCAGCCGCCGAATCGGAACCGTCGCAGCCGCCCTGGTTGGCACCCACGCCGCCCTGATCCGACATGCCGTCACCGCCGAAATCGACGTCCCCTACCTCGGCCTGCTCTCGTTCGCGCTGCTCTGTGCGTACCGCTCATACGCGAGCACGGTGCGCAGATACCAGCTTGCCTGGGCAATCGCGGCGGGCGTGAGCTTCGCGCTCGCGTACCTCACCCGGCCCGAAGGCCTCATCGTCTGCATCGTGCTCTCCCTCGGGCTGGTGGGGCTGTACAGAGGAACCGCACGCGGACTCCGTCTCGGCCTGCCCGTGCTGGCTGTGGCCGTCGCCCTGAGCTTGCCCTACCTGTGCTGGTTGCGCGCTGAGCTGGGGCGATGGACACTGAGCGGCAAAGACCGCACGCTCTCACTGAAGTTCCTGCCCGACAAGAAACATCCCGAACGTGCCCTGAAGGCCGGCGTGCTGGGAGCCCTCTGGCAAAACCCGGACGATCTCATCGACTGGCTCCCCACCCACCTGCGGCGTACCCTGACCGAACTGCCCAAAGCTAACGGGTACCTCATCCTCCCCCTTGCCATCGTCGGCCTCGTCCGCCTCAGGCGAACCGGCGTTCTGAAGCGGAACCGATTCCTCCGAAGCGCCCTTTTGGCTTGCCTGCTACCGGTTCTCGGCTTCGCGTTGCTCTACCCATACGAACGATATTTCATGCAGGCGCTGCCGATCACGGGCCCCCTTGCGGCGATCGGGCTTGTCAGCCTCCAACAGCGACTTGCCCATCTGCGGACCCGCCGCATCGGGTCGGCTCTGGTAATCGTCGTGCTCGCGACCAACCTCACGATCGCCGCGGTACAGGCACGCGAACCGATCGAATCGTCACGCACCTACAAACGCCAGATTGGGGAGCGGATCCGCCGTCTCGTCGGACCGGGACGCCGCGTACTGGCGTTCACGATCGAGGCGTTCTACGCAGAAGCCGATCGGGTCAAGCGGTGGGACCCGTTCGAAGGGATCGTTCCCGGCCACGGCTTCGGTCAGCCGTTCACCTACGAGAGCATGCTCGAGTTCGTCCGGAAACACCGTGTGGAAGTCCTGGTGGTCGACCACCATTTCCGCAAGGACTGTCCCGACTTCATGGAAAAGGTCCGGCCCGAACACTTCAGGCTCTTGTTCCAGGTCGAACACAAGGGGGAACCCATCTACGTCTACAGGACCATGC
>JALSID010000386.1 GCA_026981825.1 Planctomycetota bacterium | reverse complement strand
ATAGATCATGTGGGTAGATCTACCACATACGGAGGTAGATCTACGTAGGGGGAGATCATGCCGGGCGTGGCGGAGCAAGCCCGGGTGTTGTTGACATGGGATCTCTGCGGGTGTAGGTTCTCTCTTGCCGTAACGTTCGGCGTGTCGGACGTGTTCGGTGCTTCCTCCTTGGGGTTGTTGGGTACCCTCCCCTGGCTTTGCCGTGGGAGGGGTTTTTCAATGAGCTTCTACAAGAAGGGTCCAAAGGGAGAACCCCCGAAGGTTCCCACGAAGAAGGTTGGGAAGGAGATCCTTTCCGGCCTTGAGGGCCGGATCCCGGAGAGGTTGCTTGAGAGGCTTCGGGAGATGATCCTCCCGGTTGGTGACCTGACCCCCAAGCAAACGGCCTTCCTCGCTGCCTATGCCGTAACCGGATCCAAGGCTTCCGCCCTAGAGGCCTCAAGCTGTAGCCATAGCAGCCTGTCCAAATGGCGCGAGAAGCCGGGCTTCGAGCGATGCCTGAAGGCTGCCGAGGAGTTCTTCCGGGAGACCCTGGTTGCCGAGGCAGTACGCAGAGGCCGGGACGGCTGGGATGAGCCCGTCTACCAGAACGGGCAACTTGTCGGCTTCAAGCGCCGGTACTCCGACCGGCTCCTCGTCAAGCTGCTAGAAGCCAAGCATCCAGAGTTCGCCCCCAAGCAGGAGGTCGACGTGAGGTTTCGCTTCGAGGACCCCTATGGCCAGACCATCGAGGTCGGCGGCGGCATGCGAAAGGCCCTCCAAGAGCCTGAAAATGTTAACTCCTGCGACGAGGAATCGTAGTCTCTCCACTCATCCACCCAAACCCGAGGATGAAACGATGATCATCTGCAAAGAAGATGGATGAGGCGTACAGGGCGGCGGTGATCCAGTACGACCGCGTGAAGGAGGGCGGCCAGATCCGGTGGCCACAAAACGAGACCAAGGAGGTTCCACGATGACCAACAACAAGCCGCTCATCGAGCTGGTCGAGGACGAGTCGGTCGGCTGCGCCGATTACATCCCCGCCCTATGGGATGCGGTTTGTCGCATCAAGGCCATCGCGAGCTTGTCCTGGTGATCGCAAACGGGGTTGACTGACTGGGTTAGTCCGGAGAGGGTTGTGGCATGGAAGAGCGAGAGGAGCATGATCTCCAGCTCAAGACCGCCGAGGAGGCCATGGGCGGCACCTACATCGACGTTGAGAAGCTTCGACTCCCGGCGGCCCTCATGCTGAAAGCCCCGCCCTCTGACGTGCGCGTCAGGGTTCGCGTGGACCATGAGGACGGCGAGGAGGTGGTGGTGGATGTTGAGCTTCGCCTTGACTCCGAGACCGCCATAGGCGCCACCCTCCGCCGCCCCAAGGAAGACTTCTCCTTGGTGTCCGGTGTCGACGACCGCCCCCGCCATGGGGGCGACGTTCTCCTGTGGATGCTTGCGGACTGCTGCAACGCAATCCTCTCCGAGCTTCGGAAGGAGAACTAGTGACCACGGTTCGCCTTGCCATTGACCCGTTCCCCCATCAGCGGGCGGCGGCCGAGCTTCGGCGCAGCAACCGCTTCGGGGTCTTGGTATGGCACCGGCGGGCCGGAAAGACGGTGTTTTCCTGTGTCGAATTGCTGACGTCGGCGCTGGCCTGCGACAAGTTCGAGCCCCGCTTCGCATACGTCGCACCGACCTTACGCCAGGCGAAGGATCTCGCATGGCCATACCTGCAGGACTGGGCGGGGAATATCCCCGGCGCGAAGATCAACAGGTCCGATCTGACCATCGATGTGCCGAACGCCTCCGGCGGCATGTCGCGAATCTCGATGTTCGGTTCGGACGAGCCAAAGTATCTGCGTGGACGATACTTCGACGGGGTAGTGGTCGACGAGGTTGCCGACATGCGGCCCGAGACATGGGGGGAGATCATCCGACCGGCCCTTGCCGACCGCCGCGGCTGGGGTCTCTTCATCGGCACCCCCAAGGGCGTCAACGTCTTCCAGCAACTTTACGAGGACGCGAAGAGGCTGGAAGACTGGTTCGCGGATCTCCGCACGGTCTACGACACTGACGTGATCCCGCCCGAGGAGATCGAAAACCTTCGCAAGAGCATGGGTCCGGAGGCGTTCGCGCAGGAGTTCCTGTGTGACTTTGGCGCCTCTGCCGACAATGCGCTCCTCACTCCGGACGACGTGATTGCCGCCATGCAGCGCGTGGCGAGCCCGGAGCAGTTCGGGTACGCGCCGAAGATCGTGGGGGTGGATGTTGCCCGCTACGGAAGCGACCAGACCGTGATCTTCATGCGCCAGGGCTGCATGGCCTTCCCCCCGATCAAGGGCAGGAAGGCCGACGTGGTGAGGGTTGCCCGTGCGGTCCATAGCGTCTACCAGCAGTGGGAGGCCGATGCTGTCTTCGTCGACGAGGGCGGCGTAGGTGCGGGCGTGGTGGATGTTCTCCTCCAGATGGGCGTCCCGGCCACCGGGGTTCAGTTTGGCGCCTCCGCCCTTGAGCCCAACCTATACCGCCGAAGGCGGGAGGAGATGTGGGCGAAGATGGCGAAGTGGGTGAAGGAGGAGGGTTGCCTGCCTCCCGAGGAACGCACCCTCATCACCGAGCTTTGCGCCCCCCGCTACAGTTTCGATTCATCGGGTCGGATGGTGCTTGAGTCGAAAGAGGACCTGCGCAAGAGGCAGATTCGTTCGCCCGATACGGCAGACGCCCTTGCGCTGACGTTCGCACAACCTGTTGCGTCGAAGAGGCTTGCAGACGAGGTTCCTGTTGCCAGGCGTGTGGCAAACAGGTACAACCCCCTTGAGCCATGGCGAAGAAGCTGACCGGAAGATTTAACCCCAGGGACCCGCTCTCTGGGGCCGACACGGAGGAGCCGCCCCTCGCGGAGTCCGTTGAGGCCGGACCCGGCCAGCCGCCCCCCACCATCGTTGCGGAGGCGGCCCCGGTCGCGCCGGAGCGCCGCTTCACGAAGACCATCATCGGCGGGGCCATCGGGGAGCGCGGCGAGGTCGAGGCGGAGCTTCGTGCCTCCACTACCGGCGCAGAGGTGGCCGCTGGCGTCAATGCCGCCGCCGGGCTTCGCCCGCTGCTTCCTGGCCTCTATTCGCTCAAGCTGACCGGGCAGAGCGCAGGCGCAACCCTCTCCAGGGGCTCGACGTTCCAGAGGGCGGGCCTTCGGCGAGGTGGTCTCGGCCTGTCTCTCGCTACCACCATGGGGCCGCGGAGCCGGCTTCGCGACCGTTCCCATGCGCTGCTTACCGGCAGGCCGCTTCGGCTAGGAGGTGGCAGTGCCTGAAGAGAGCATCAAGAAGCGCGCAGTCCGTCGCTACGAGGCCCTGAAGCGCAATCGCGAGGGCGTCGACAAGCTGTATCGGTCGATCGCCTCGAACTTCACCCCCCGGCGCTATCGCTTCCACGAGAACCGGAAGCTGTCGGAGGAGGGGTGGAACGACGAGATGATCAATTCCACCCCCCGCCAGGCGGTGAGGGTGTTGGTCTCGATGTTCATGACGGCACATGCCTCCCCGGCTCGACGCTGGCTGAACCTGGCCATTCGTGACCCGGAGCTGTCCGAGTCCTCCGTCGTGAAGCAGTGGCTCCATGACGTCGAGGATTGGATGCTGGAGGTGCTTCAGCGGTCGAACTTCTACACGGAATCCCCCTACGTCTACGAGGACGTTGCCACCTTCGGAACGTCTCTCATGATCGTCGAGGAGCATCCGGACGAGGTGATCCGGGTTCACGTTCCGCTCGTTGGGACGTACAGCATCGCCGAGAACGAGGACGGGGTGGTCGATACGGTCTATCGGGACGTGACCATGACCGTTGAGGGGGTGGTGCGGAAGTTTGGTTACGAAGCCTGCTCCCTCCAGACCAGGATGCTATATGACCGTGGCGCTCTGGACGAGGAGGTTGATCTCGTCCATGTGATCGAGCCTCGCGACACTTACGACCTGTCGAAGCCAGCAGAGAAGACTTCGAGGCCGTGGAGGAGCCTCTGGTTCGAGAAGAAGTCCAACGAGGACGAGATCCTGCTTGAGAGCGGATACCACGAGCGCCCCCACCTGGTGCCAAGATGGAGCGTTGCCGCAGGGGAGCACTGGGGGCTTGGTCAGGCAGTCGAGGCGTTGAACGACGCCAAGAGCCTCCAGATTCTGACGAAGCTGCGCGCGAGGATGGCCCATCAGATCTCCGAGCCCCCCATAAAGGTTCCGGCAAGCATGAGTCGATCGGAGGTCTCGCTTGATCCGGGATCCATCACCTACGTGCCGCTTTCCGACAACGATGCTGTCCAGCCGATGCTGACCGTTCCGCCGGAGGCGATTGGGATCATCACGGAGGACATTCGGGAGCATGAGTACCGGATCCGCTCTGCCCTGTACGCGGACCAGGTGCTCGCCATGCAGCTTGGCGTCCAGACTCGCCAGCCGCTGACTGCCCGGGAGGTGGACGAGCGACATTCGGAGAAGATGCAGCAGCTTGGCGCCCCGATCCTACGGCTCGACCGTGAGTTTCTCGCCCCGCTCGTGGACCGGCTCTTCGCGATTGGCCTCCGCACCGGCAAGATGCCGGAGGTGCCGGAGGAGGTCCGCATTGCCGCCCAGAACAAGCCTATCCCGATCCAGGCGGAGTTCGTGTCGCCAATGCACCAGGCCATGAAGCTGCTTGGGTACACGAACCTGCAGGAGCTTTTGGTTGTCACGCAGCAGATTGCCGCGGTTGACCCGGCGGTGGTGGACAAGATCAACACCGACCGGATGCTCGATACTGCGGCGGACATCCTTGGCGTGGACCCGTCGGTGGTGCATTCGAACGAGGCCGTCGCGGAGATTCGTAGGCGGCGCGCAGAGCTTCAGGCGCAGGCGCAGCAGCTTCAGCTTGCGAGGGAGGCCGCTGCTGCGGCCAAGGACATCAGCGCCGCAGGCTCTGGCGGCCAGGTTGGGGAGCTTGTCTCGAACGTCTCGCCTGTAGCAGGTGGTGTGCAGTGAAGATTGAGGACGCGCTGAAGGAAGCCGTGCGAGAGCACGGCGGCAGGGAGCTGATCAAGTCCCTCTATCATTCGTGTGATGTTGCCGGCTCATGCATGAGAAACGGAAAGCCGAGTGAGTACGCGGAGGGCGTTCGGAGTGTCGGCATTATGTTGTTTTCGATTCTGCGCAAGGTCGACCCCACGGCATGGCGAGAGGTCATGATAGAGATCATCGATGAGACTGCCGAGGCACAGATCATGGAGGAGAAGGATGAGTGAACTAGAACAGGACGTGATTCAGGACCAGGCGCCGGCCCAGAAGCCCCCTGCGGAGCCGGCGCAGCAGGCAGGCGCCAAGCCCACAGACGCGAAGCCCGAGACGATTGCGGGCGATGCGGGGGCGCAGGATTCGGACGCTGGCACCGAGCCCGCGGAGGGCCAGGATGGCGACGCAACGCTGGCGGGAGAGGCCGCAACGCCGGCGCTTGAGCTGAACGTGCCGGAGGGGGTGGAGGTGGACCAGGCCACCCTTGACTCGGTACTGGAGTTCGCGAAGTCGTCCGGGCTCGACTCGGAGAAGGCGCAGTGGATTCTGGATCGGCAGATCGAGGCTCTGAAGGCTGGGGCCGAGCAGGTGGAGAAGAGCCTCCTGGAGCGGTCGCAGAAGTGGCGCGCGGTGGCCGAGGCCGACCCGGAGATCTCCGGCCAGATGCAGAAGGTCAAGGACCGAATTGGGAGAGCCGTCAAGCAGTTCGGCTCGAAGGAGCTTCTGGAGGTCCTGAACGACCCGGCCCTTGGGGTGGGCAATCATCCTGCCGTGGTGAAGTTCCTTGCTGCGGTCGGGGCCTCCCTGGAGGAGGATTCTGTTGGCGGCTCCCTTGGCGGAGGGGCGTCCGTAGGAGACCCCCTTGCCAGGCTGTACCCATCAATGTTTAAGGGGTAGTCGGAGGTTTGACGACTATGGGTACTGTTCTTTCCACCGAGTACATGACGCTCGCCGATTGGGCTACCGTCTTTGAGCCCGACGGTACGCTCAAAGAAATCGTCGAGATCATGAACGAGAGCAACAACCTGATCGGCCAGGTTCCCTGGCGGGAAGCCAACGGCGTGTTTGGCCATCGCCTGACTGTCCGGTCGGCCCTGCCTGCGGTTTCCTTCCGGCGGTTCAATCGTGGTATCATCGCGACGAAGAGCGCCCGCAAGGAAGAGACCGTGGAGATCGCGCATCTCACTGGCCTCTCCCTGGTGGACAAGGACAAGGTGGACCGCTACGGTCCCGCGGATGCTCGGGCTAAGTATCGGGCGCAGGAGGACGCTGCCTTCATCGAGGCGGAGACGCAGAAGGCGGTGACCACCTTCCTCTACGGCAATTCCGCGGTGAATCCCGACGAGTTCACGGGGCTGTCGGCCAAGTTCGGGTCTCTGTCCGGCTCGACGGCTGGCCAGATTGTGAACGCTGGGGGTTTCGGCTCGGACAACACGAGCATCTGGCTCGTTCACTGGCACCCCAACGATGTGTACGGGGTGTTCCCTCGCGGAGGCCGGGCGGGTCTGGACACCGAGGACCTTGGGATCCAGCTTGTGGCGGACACCGCGAACGGTGGCTACATCCCCCTCTACGCCACCAAGTTCGACTGGACGCTTGGGCTTGCGGTGGCCGACTACCGGCAGGTCGCGGTGGCTCGGAACATCGATGTGTCGGACCTGTCGGCCGACATCTCGACGGGTGCCGATCTAATTGACACCTGCCTCCAGCTGATCCACAAGATCAATCAGCAGGGTCGGGGTCGGCCCACGTTCCTCATGCACCGGGATACCCTCGCGATGCTCAATCGCCAGGCGGTCAACAAGAGTGCGACGGACCGGGTGCGTCAGGTCCGCGGTGAAAACGGGGTGCTCCGGACGGAGGTGTTCGGAATCCCTGTCGTGACGCTGGACCGCATGTCCAAGACCGAGGCGGCCATCAGCTAGTAGCGGAGGAAAGAATGGCGATTCGTGACGACAAGACCAAGTTTTCGGACGGGCAGGCGATCTCGTCCGCGACGACCACCAAGTCCACCTATACGCTGGACCTTGGGGCTGCCGGGAATCTGGGCGCTTCGGATGTGGAGATTCGTGTCTACGCGAAGTTCACGTCCGGCTCCTACTTGGACGAGACCCTGCAGGTTAAGCTGAAGGGCGACGACTCGACGAGTGGCGGGGACGTGACCGCGAACGCAAAGGTGATCGCGGAGACCGCTGCGGAGGACCTTGACACCGATTTCTACGCAGTGCTGAGGCCCTCCGGAATCGCGGAGAAGCGGTACTACCAGCTTGAGTACGTGACCGCTGGGACCTGGACGAGCAAGGCGATCTCAGTAACTGCGGAGCTGGTGCCCGCCGGCTCGTCTCGCCAGGACGCTGACGCGTTCTAGGAGGTGAAGAATGGCTCGTAAGATCGTGGGTCGGCAGGAGTCGCCTGCCGACAAGGCGGAGGAGCCTGCCGACAAGGCGGAGGAGCCTGTGGCCCCGGAGAAGCCGAAGTATCTCGTCAAGGAGCCTGCGCTGCTTGACGGCGGGGTGTTCATCGAGGCGTCCAACGCGATGCCGCATATCCTGGACGGGTACGAGGGCACCCCCTCTGCGCTCGCGTGGGAGCCGCTGAACGAGGCTGCTCGGGAGCGGATCGAGAAGCAGATTCGGGCTGCGCTTGCGCGCAATCCCAAGAATCACCTTCTCAAGGCCCGGCTGGAGCGGCTTGCTGTGGAGAAGCCTCCGCGTCCTGCGGAGGACGAGGAGCCTGTGCTGGTGGAGTACGACGAGGGCGGGGATCTCGTGGACATGCGCCCCGCGTCTCCGGTTGACGTGAAGATCTAGAGCTGAAAGGAGGGCGTGGTGGCCTTCGCCACAAAGGAAGATGTGGTCAACTACGCCCTGACGCTTCTAGGTGTCACCCGGTACGTGACCAGCCTGTCGTCTCCGACGAGTGCGGAGGAGGTGGTCGCGTCCAAGGTCTGGGATCAGGCGTACCGAAGGACCCTGGAGGAGGTGCAGCCGCATTTCGCTGTAGTCCGTGAGGCGCTGACCGAGGACACGAGCATCGAGCACAAGGAGTGGAAGTACGTCTATGACGTGCCCTCCGGGGTGCTCGTGCCCCTCAAGCTGTACCAGACGACGGTCACGTACTGGCGGCCCACGGTGCTCCCCAAGTACCAGCCGCCCTTCGTGATCGAGTACGACACGGCCAACGCCAAGAACGTCCTTCTGACCAACCTTCCGGATGCGGGGCTGGTCTACGTGAAGGACGAGTCGGACGTGACGAAGTACACCCCGCTCTTCATCGAGGCGCTCGCATGGACCGTAGCTGCGGCCATGTCGAAGGGCCTTCGCATGGAGCCGTCGTTCCAGGCCCGCGCGGATCAGATGGCGGATCTCAACACGAGGCGCGCTCGGGCGGAGGAGGAGAACAGAATCCACGAGATGCGGACGCAGGATCCGCCCTGGATCCTTGCGCGGAACAACAAGCCGCCGGGATGGTAAACGGGGCAGCAGATGGCAATCATCAGGCAGCCGAGCTTCACGGGCGGTGAGATCTCGCCAAGCCTGCGCTCCAGGATTGACCTGGAGCTTCGGCGCCGTGCCCTGTACAAGTGCCGGAACTTCATCCCGACGCGGGAGGGGCCTCTTGTTCGGCGTGGAGGCTTCGAGCCTGTTGCTGCTCTCACTGGCAACAAGAACTACAGGCTCGTTCCGTTCAAGTACACGGGCAGCCAGTCTTACCTGCTCGTGTTCTCTGACCAAAGGATTGAGGTCTACCTTGGCGAGGTACTGAAGGCGACCATCACCACGGGTGCCTACCCGGAGGCTTCGATCCCTTACCTGGTGACCGCGCAGGTCCATGACATCATGTTCGTCACGGACGGCTGCGCCGGTGTCGGCACAGCCCAAGGCATGAAGGTGATTAAGCGCCTTGGGGATGCCAACTGGACCATCGAGGACTATTCGCCCCCAGGCCATACCGTCCCGGCGCCTACGGCTTTTGCCGTTGCGGGGACGACCAACAACACCGCCGAGACGAACAACCCGGAGCTGAAGCGCAACTGGCACTGGGTGATTACGGCGGTGGATGCGGACGGGAACGAGACGACCCCATACGAGGGGGTGAACAACCCGTTCTACAGCCTTGATTGCGTCCTGGCGGGCACGTCCCATGTCCTCTTCACGATCAAGCGGGAGGACTCGCAGCACGAGTTCTATCGGTTCTATCGTAGCGAGCGGGAGGGTGGCCCCTACGGGTTCGTGGGGGAGCTGTACGTCGGAGACACGGCGGTAGGCGCCACGAAGACGTGGGCGGACCGGGGAAGCGGGCCGGACTACTCTCGCCAGCCGCCCGCTGGGCGGGACCCCATCTACTCGACGGCGCCGCCCAGAGCACTTGCTCTGTACCAGCAGCGCCTTGCGATTGGTGGCATGGAGCTTGATCCGTCCGGGGGTACGGACGACTACCCCCCGCAGACGGTGTGGTTCAGCCGGCACCGCGACCTGTACTCGTTTGAGTACAACGAGCCGCCGGATGTGGTTGCGGAGGACGCGCTTGAGACCAAGATCATGGACTCGGTGCG
>JALSID010000385.1 GCA_026981825.1 Planctomycetota bacterium | reverse complement strand
CCATGATGGCAGCGGAGGTCAAGGCATGGCAACCGTACAAGCGCAACGGAGGCCCGCCTACCACCCGGATCCCGAACACGGTCGAGGAGGCCGCTCCGATCGTTGCGAGCGGTGTGCAGTTCAAAATCACCGGACACACGGAGTGGCCGGATGGCCGGGTGCATCATACTGGCTTCACCGCCACCTTTCCCCCCAATACATTTGTTCCGCTCCGCCGTGGAGACGAGGTCATCGACGCCGATTACAACTCCTGGCAGGAAGGCAAAGGAGGGTTGGCCGGAAATCCCACGTATGCGATCATCACGGCACGAAGCTACCACCCGGGTGGCGTCAATGTGGCCATGATGGACGGATCGGTGCGGTTCGTGGAAGAAACGATCGAGCTCCATGTGTGGCGGGCTCTGGCAACGCGGGGGAAACGTGAGCCGGTAGACCGGTTCTAGCTCGCCTTTGTCCGCCGCGCCAGGGAGCGGGCGTGGAATCTGTCCTGGCCATCGCTTGCTTGATCCGCTTGGCCCTCAGCCACCGTGACCAAAAGGATGCGGCGGAACGGCCCGCCTCTGCTCATAGCCGGAGACGGGAATTGCCGTCCACGCCATACCGCTGCGGGCAGGTGACTCACCCCGTGCGGTTGGCACGAATTGACCCGAAAAGGGGCTGGGAACGCCCTCTATCGCAGGTTGGTCACGTCGTCGATGCTCCCTCAGCCCAGCGCAGACTACCGAACCAGGTGTAAAGGATGGGCAGGCCAAACAGGGTGAGAGCCGTGGCGCTCACCACGCCACCGACAACCACCGTGGCTAAAGGGCGTTGGACCTCAGCGCCAACCCCTGTCGCCACAGCCATCGGAATGAACCCGAGAACGTCCGTGACGGCGGTCATGAGAACGGGACGGAGCCGCAAGAGTGCCGCGGTCCGAACGGTTTCGCGAAGGCTGGCTCCCGGCTGGTGCACCTGTCGGATGGTGGAGACCAGTACCACGCCGTTCAGCACGGCGATCCCGCTGACCGCAATCAATCCAACGATTGCCGACACGGACCACGGCATGTCGCGGAACCACAGGGCCGCCGCGGCGCCGACGCCCGCGAAGGGAACCCCCAGGAAGACCACCGCGGCGTCGCGAGCAGAATCGAAGCAAGCGTAGAGCAGCGCGAAGATGATCAGCAGCACGACCGGAATGACCAGTGTCAACCGGCGTCGTGCCCGAATCAGGCTCTCGAATTCACCGCCCCACTCCACCGTGTAGCCTGGTTCCCAGCTTGCCTGGAGCTCCGCGACGCGCTGTCGAGCTTCCCGGACGAAGGATTCCAGATCCCGGCCCACCACGTTGCACATGACCGCTACCCGCCGCTTCCCCCACTCCCTCTCGAACACCGACGGCTGCCCCGATTGTTCGATCTTCACAAGTTCGCCCAGACGGAGGGCTTCGCCGGACGGCAAAAGGATATTCACGTCCAGCAGGCGGCGCGGGTCGCGCCGGTACTCCTCGGAAAGACGCAGCACGATCGGGAACCGTCGGTCGCCAACTCGCATCTCGCTCACCGTCAGCCCGGCCAGGGCCGCTACGTAATCGAGCACTTTCTCCCGCGGGACGCCGTACCGAGCGGTCGCGTCGCTATCGACCGTGAGCCGAAGCACCGGTTGGCCGGTCACCTGCTGGGTGGCCACATCGGCCGCGCCCGGCACCTGCCGAACCAGACCTTCGATCTGGTGGGCGTATTCGACGAGCTTTTGGAGGTCCTCCCCCTTGACCTTGATCGCCACATCGGAGCGCACCCCGGCGACCAGATCTTCCATCAACATTTCGATCGGCTGGGTGAGCGCCACGTCGGTTCCCGGCAAAGCGGTGAACAGCTCGCGCAACTGCCCCTCGAATTCCTCCTGGCTGTGGAACCGCTTCCATTGGCGGCGTGGGCGAAGTGCGATGTACGTGTCCGTTTGCTCGATCCCCATCGGATCTGTTGCGGCTTCCCCCATCCCGGTCCGGCTCCAGACATGCGCCACCTCGTCGGGGAACGCGTCGAGAATGGCACGTTCGATCAGTGTCACCTGACGGATGGACTCACTGAGCGAGACACCCGGCCAGCGGATGGTGTTCACGATCACCGATTGTTCCTTTAAGGTGGGCACAAACTCCGCTCCGCGAGTCAGACCGAACGCAAGTCCCACGAGGCCCCCTGCGACAAGCAGGGCTGCTAGGGGCACAGGGTGCCTGAGCGTGAACGACAGTGCTTTACCGTAGGCCGTCTTCAGCGCGCGTACGACGAAGGGGTCGTGGCTCTCTCCGGTAGCCCTACCGATGAAAAGGCTGCACAGGACAGGCATGATCGTGAGGGCCGCTATCAGGGCGCCCGTCAGTGCGAGCAGCACCGTGGCCGCCATTGGCCGGTACATCTTTCCCTCCGTGCCGGTCAAGAACAACACAGGGGCATAGACGAGCATCAGGATGGCCTGGGCAAACATCGCCGGCCGGAGCACCTCTGTGGTGGCCTCCTCAATCACAGCGTCTCTGGGAGCAATTCCGCGCGCGATTTGCATGCGGCGCATCGCGTTTTCGACCACGATCACACTGCTGTCCACGATCACGCCGAAGTCGATCGCGCCCAAGCTCATCAGGCTCCCCGCTATACCAAGCTGCAACATCCCATTCCCGGCAAAAAGGAACGAAAATGGGATCGCCAGGGCCACGATGAGGCCGGCGCGGAGACTGCCACCGAGGAAAAAGAGGGCGGCGAGGACAAGCAGGGCGCCCATCACCAGATTGTGCGCCGCCGTCTCAAGCACAGCATCTACCAGCTCCGTCCGCGAATAGAGCTCGACGATCTCAACATCCGGTGGCAACGCAAGCCGCACGGTCTGGAGCCGTTCGCGCACCCGTTCGGTCACCGTACGGCTGTTTTCCCCCATCAGCATGAACACGACCCCGAGCACGGTTTCGCCCCTCCCGTCCAGGGTGACAGCACCACGGCGGATCTCGTGCCCAATCCTCACCTGGGCAACATCCCCGACTCGAACCGGAACGCCCTCTTGCGCACGGACCACAATCTGCTCGATCGCATCGGTGCTCTGCACCAGGCCCAAACCATGCACCAGGGTCAAAGAACCGCCGGTTTCGATGTATCCCCCACCGGTGCTCGCGTTGTTCCGTTCCAGCGCCTGCTTCACGTCGTCCATCGTGAGCCCGTACGCCAGCAGTCGGTCGGGATCCACCTCGATGTGGTACTGCTGGGCGTAGCCACCGAAGCTGTTCACCTCCGCCACGCCCGGAACGGAGCGCAGGAGCGGCTTGACTACCCAGTCGTGAAGGGTCCGCAGCTCCAACGTGTCGCGCAAGGGACTAACCAGGGCATACTGGTAGATCTCACCCAGACCGGTCGAGATCGGACCGAGCATCGGCCCCTGTAGTCCAGGCAAATCCGGCAGCTCTACCCCCGTAACTCTCTCGTTCACAAGCTGGCGAGCTTCCAGAATGTCGGTTCCATCCTCAAACACCACCTGCACCCGGGAATAACCGAACTTCGACTGGGAACGCACCTCTTTCAGGCCAGGCAAACCACTCACCGCTTGTTCAATCGGATAGGTGAGCTGGCTTTCGACTTCCTCGGGTGTTAAGGTCGGCGCAATCGTGTACACCTGCACCATGACGGGGGTAGTGTCAGGAAAGGCATCGAGCGGCAAGACGTAAAGCGAGTACGCGCCAGAGGCGCAGATCAGGAGCCAGCAGACAAGCACGGTTAACTTGTGGCGCAGACACAGGGCAACCAGTCGTGCCAGCATGGGTCCGATCCTGGTGGAAGTCACTCCAGAGCTACACCGCCGGACCGAGACAAACGGAGGCCCACCCCGCCGCCTCGTTTCGCCGAGCCACCAGGTAGAAGCCCCCGACGTGCCACCTCAGCGAAGAGAAGAAAAGCCCCCTTCACCGCGATAGCTTCTCCTTCTTTCAAGCCGGCGAGCACTTCCACGTCACTGCCGAACTCTTCCCCCACGATAACCGGCCGCAGCTCAAAGCTATCTTCGCCTGTCTGAACCAGCACGAACGAACGCCCCGAGACCGATTGGACCGCCTCGACAGGAACGAGCCTCCGTTCCCGGGCAGGTTCCAGTTCTATTCGCGCGGTGCCGAACATCTCTGCCCGCAACCGGCCATCCGGGTTGGGCAGTTCTGCGAACACCCGGACCTTGCGGTTGCTCGCATCGACTTGATGCGAAACGAACAGGACCTTGCCGCCCGCCCGGTCGCCTACCCCCTCGACACGCACCGTCACCGGCTGTCCGGGCCGAACCTCGGCGGCCGTCTCCTCTTCGACCATAATCTCCGCCCACAGCCGCCATGGGCTGACCAGGTGGACCAAAGCCGCGCCTTCTTGGACCGCTTCGCCGCGGGTAACCTTCAGCTCCAACACGATCGCACGCATTGGAGAACGAACTCGAACAACGCCAGAACTGTCCTCCCCACCCATCACCGCCCGCATCTCCTCCTCGCCCACCCCCCAGACAGCCAGGATCGCACGCCCACGCTGAATCGCCGCCTCTGCTTCTTGCAATGCTCGGTGCGCATCGATCAGATCCTGCTCACGAACAAGCTGAGACTTGCTCAGCGACAGCAACCGATCGTAGGTACGGGCCGCCGCCTCACGTTCAATCACCGCCGCGCGCAGCTCCCCTTTTGCTCGAGCGACCGCGTCCGCCGCCAGCTCCAGCAGCGGAGCCCCCTGCGGCACTTCCACCCCCACCGCGCACGAAACCGCCTCCACCCGGCCGGCTAACGGTGCGGCCAGCCACACGCTGCCACCGGGCGGAAAGCGGAGCCGCGCCGGGGCAGAAGCGGTGCGAGCCACGGGCTGCAACCGCACCGGTTGCGTGGTAATCCCCGATAGCGAAATGAGCTCAGGATCGACGGAGATAAGGACGCGCCCCCCTGCTTGCTCGACCCGAATCCGCTCTGGCTCGTTCGCCAACTCTGGCCCGGAGCGGAACAAAACGCCGCTGCGGATACCCCAGGCCAGCGCACCGCCTCCGGCCAGGAATAGGCCCGCGAAAAGCCACTCGATGAGCAAACCGGCGGTGAACTTACCCTTCAGAAACCGCATCGTTATTCGCTGAGGCGGGAATGGTTGGAACTACTACTGCTATCGTACGCACCTGGACAAACGGGCAATGGCCAGTATCAGAGACACGCTGGGTCAGCGCGCCTACCATCCAGGGAGAAGCAGCTATTTGTTCCAGCCACCGAACGAGCCACGTACCTAGTTCGGGATAAACTCCATCTCCCGCAGCCATTCCGCGCACAGCCGGGGCCAAGCGCGGCTCACCGGATGCTCGAACGGACGCAGCCCATACCCGTGCCCGCCTTTGGAAAAGACATGGCATTCCGCAACGACGCCCGCCTTCTTGTACTCGGCCAGCAGCAAAGCCGCGTGAAGCCCCCTCCATTTGTCGTCCCACGTCACCGCAAGGAATGCCGGCGGGGTAGTCTTGCCCACCTGAACCAGATCGCTTAGCCGCGTTGGATCCTGCGGCGAACCGAGGTACGCGGCGTAGATGAGCACGGAGAAGTCGGGCCGCGCGGACTCACGATCCACCTCATCCTGCGGCGGATACGCGGGCTTGGCGAAGTGCATGGAAGCCATGGCGGCTAAGTGACCGCCGGCGGAGAACCCCAGGATGCCGATCCGCCTGGCATCGATCCCAAAGCGGTCGGCATGGTGGCGAACGTAGCGGATCGCGCGCTGCGCATCCTGCAGCGGCTCGAACCAGGGCTGCTCGGGATCGCGTCGCGGCACACGGTACTTCAGCACGTAAGCGGTCACACCGAGCGAATTCAACCACCGCCCGATCTCCAGCCCCTCCTTCTTCCACGCCAGGCCGTTATACCCACCGCCTGGACAAACAATCACGGCACAGCCGTTCTTGTGTGCAGCGGCCGGCTCCATCACCGTCAGCGTCGGTTTACCCACGAAACGGATCCACTCTTCGTTGCTCTGTTTCTTCAGCTCAGCCACCCGTTCGGGATCGAGATGGGCGGCTCCCTCCGGCAACCCCCTCGGCCACAACTCGATCTCCGTGGGGGCTAGTTTTCTCTGCGAGCCCGTGACCGGGACGATCGCCGCTAGAAAGAGCAACGTTGGGAAGAGGACCAGCCACGTTTGTCTTGGAACCATTGGGCAACTCCCAATCCAGGGGGGTCACAACCGCGACGAGCGAAATTCGTCCTGATTCTAGCGTACGCCTTGGGCTGCTGCGGCGTAGCCGCCGCACCCGCCGGGTGGCGTGCTACAATGGCTCAGTAATTGGAAAAGAGCACTCGCCAGAGCGGGACCTCGGCATGCCGGCTTTCGCACTGCAGGTAATCGACCGGGCGGTCATCGTAGAGGTTCCGACTACCTGTTCCAATCTGGAATTGCCCGATTACCAGGAACTGGACCGGAAGATCGAGACGGTTCTGAGCCGCCTCGGCGAACCGCCGATCGTGGTCTTTGACTTCAGCAAGACGCAGTTCTTTGGCACGCTCATGCTGGAGTCGGTCTTGCGCGCTCGGAAGTTGTGCGAAAGCAAGGGTGGACAAGTAGCGGTAGCCGGTTTGCACGCCCCCATCGAGGAGCTCTTCCGACTGGCGCACCTGGACGAACTCATCCCCAGCTTCGCCTCCGTTCGGGAAGCTCTGGATCAGCTCGAAACACGGCGGTCTGAGAACTGAGCCGTTCGCTAACGGTTGCTTCGGGAAGGGCCTGGGGGTCACACTCGTCTTCGGTTCTTTATCCGCTCGCTGTAGGCCTGCAGTCGCTTTTTCTCTTCGGAGGTGAGGCTGTCCAGTCCCCCGGCACGCACCTTGTCCAGAAGGGCGTCCAATTCTTTTTCCATCTCCTCCTCATCCTCTTCTGGGTGGTAGATCTCGAGCCGGGGCCTGCGCCGGCCCCACCCCCGCCAGCCGGCCAGCCACCTCCCTGGCCGGATGTCGTAGAGCTTCACCGCAGCGCCCCAGCCGGCGGCTGCCAGCCTTGCGGCCGCTGCCACCACCATGGCGCCCTGACGGGAGAAAGCGAGCAAATCGAGACCGACGTAAATGAGCACGAGAATGCGCATCTCGATCGGGAAGATCCCGAAGAAATAGATGCGGCGGCGCGGGTACCAGAGCGTGTAGGTAACCAGCATGCCCAAGATTGCCGGCGAAGCGCCAAACACCAGCGTCCCCCCCGCACCGGTGGCCCGTGCAACGAACACGGCCGCCACCGCCCCGACAACGGCGCCGACGAGGTAATTGAGCACGAAATTCCTCGTACCGTACAGCGACTCCATCTCCCGCCCGAACCACCAGAGAAAGAGCATGTCCCAAAGCAACCCCCAGGCATGGGAGATGGGGGTCACAAAGGCGTAGCTCAGCAGTCGCCAAACCTGCCCGGACCAGACGAGGTTCGGAATCAACGCGCAGGCAGCAACGATATCCGGTCCCACCGCAGCAAGAACAAACCCAACAAGGTGCGCGCCAATCAGCCACGTGGTACCCGACTGCGTCGCCAGCGGTGAGCCGAGGCCTCCCCCCTCATCCGTTCCATAGTAGTCGCGGTCCATGAACCCCATTGGTACAGCTCCGGCAAACGCCCCAGGTCGTCGCCCAATTCTAGCCGCGGTAACCCGAACTGCCGGAACGAATGCAGGGAGGCATCCGCGCCGCACACGCACCGAACCCAGCCCGCTTCCGGCCCCGCCTAGTTCTGTTCATCAAAATCCACCTCGGCAGACGGAGGCGTTGACTGATGATTACCGACCTCGACCCGATTGATCTCGTTGATCATCAACCGTAGCCTCCCGAAGTCGCGACGGTTGAAGTGAAGCACAAGCCGGGTCAGGTGAGCCAAATGGGGGTCGTCGGCTTCCTCGGGTAGCGGCCCACACTGCTCGATCTCCCCAGAAACCAGGATATCACGGTATTCCTTGTTCAGATGGCGGAGGAACTGTTCAGAAAGCGGTTGTTGCAAGCGGAGCACGAGCCGGTCGCGGACGTACCGCATGCTGTGGTAGACGCGATAGAAACTGGTGATCTCTTCGACAGCTTCGTCTACGTTGTCCGTGACCAGGAACAGGTGAATGTCTTCCGGAGAGATATAGCGTCGGTCCAGTAGACAACGGTGGATGTACTGCTCCCACTGCCGCCAGTAATCGCCGCCAGGCTCGTCCACGAACACTAACGGGATCAGGTCGCGTTTGCCGGTCTGCACCAACGTGAGCACCTCGAACGCCTCGTCGAGGGTGCCAAATCCGCCGGGAAACAGGGCCACCGCATGGGACTCTTTGACGAACAAAAGCTTCCGGGTGAAGAAATACTTCAGGTGCACGAGCTTGTGGTCACCGGCGATGATGTAGTTCGCATCCTGTTCGAACGGAAGTAAGATGTTCACACCGATTGAGGCTTCTCTTCCTGCCCCCACATGCCCGGCCTCCATGATGCCGGTCGATGCGCCGGTCACCACCATCCACCCCCGTGCTGCCATGGCACGGCCGAACTCGACCGCCTGCCGATAGGTGGGGCAATCGGCCGGGCACCGGGCCGAACCGAACACGGTTACCTTTCGCCGCCGACGGTAAGGCGCAAAGACCTTGAAAGCGTACCGCAACTCCTTCAGCGTGCGGTGCAGGATCTTGATGTCTCCGCGAGATGCACCGTCCTTCAGCAGCTTATCGATCGTCTCGTGCATTTCGGCGACGAGCTCTTCCTTCGTGGCGGGTTGGAAGGGCCGTCCCGAACGCCGTGACTTCGACGTGTTTTCCTGGAACCGGTCGTTCATCATGGTCAGCCCAGTGTGCTCTCAGGTGCCTTCGATTCGGTTCGGACCTGCGATTTCCTCACTGGCGCAACGGGATTATACGGAGCTGACCGGTTGCGTTAACAGCGATCCACGCGCGGCCGGTTTCGACGATAGACCGGCCCGTGAGCCCGAACTCGGGTTAGGATTGAGGAGCCCGACGCTGTGGCTTAGAAGGGCCGGCCGGAGTTCGGCACGAGCCGTTTGGTTCATGCGCCCTCGGTAGGCCCGCGACAGCCCAGCACGACTTAAGTGCCGTCCAGGTGATAATCTGTGACGCGTGGTCGCTCCTAGGGCAACCGGTGGGTATCGCGGCACCGGTCGGCTGCGTATCCTGCCCGCAACCGGAGTGCTACGGTCTGTTTTCCCCCCCTCATAGGGGTGCGAACACGAGTCGACTTCCCACGGAGCCCCGCGAAGGGAACGACGATGGAATCGATCCGTGAGCTGCGAGAAACGGTCTTCCAGGGGCGACGGATCACGGTGGTACGTGATACGTATCGCACGGGCGCCGGTCAGCGTTATGTGCGCGAGATTGTGTTGACGCCCGGCGCCGTGGTGATCCTCCCGCTGTTGGCCGGGAACCGGGTCTGTCTGGTGCGTAACCGTCGCGACGCGGTGGGCGAGGTGTTACTGGAATTGCCGGCCGGGACTGCCGAGCCGGGTGAGGATCCGGAGCAGACGGCGCGTCGGGAACTGGAAGAGGAAACCGGCTACCGAGCGCGGGAATGGAAAAAGCTACTCGATTTTTATCCCTCGCCCGGGATCCTCTCTGAGCACATGC
>JALSID010000384.1 GCA_026981825.1 Planctomycetota bacterium | reverse complement strand
AACGCCCGCCCGTCGGGGTATTGTCGGTTCGATGGCGCGCTCTCTCTGGCCGCTTCGGCCGCTGGCCGAAGCGGCCTCGAGCCTGCCGCCCGGCGGGACCGGAGCTCCGCCGCGGCGACGGCGAAGCAGTGGTAGCGCGACCCGGCCTCGGGTCCGCTCCAAAGCGCTGGCGCGAAGGAAGCGATGGCGAAAATGACTCGCGCCGAGGGAAAAACAGCCCGCCCCTCGCGGGACGGCCAATGGGGCGCGCCCTCTCTGGCCGCTTCGGCCCCCGGCCGAAGCGGCCTCGAGCCCGCCGCCTGGCGGGACCGGACCTCCGCCGCTGCGACGGCCGATCCGTGGTAGCGCGACCCGGCCCTGGGCCCGCCACCGCCCCGGGCGCCAGGGTCTGCAGCGCTGGCAAAACCGAGCACCGCGGCGCGCGAGGGTACCGACGCAACGTCCGATGGCGCCCCCCTGTCAGAGGGGTTTACAACAGCGCTGTTTTTTAGACACCCCATCATCGCATGCGCACCTTTGTGCAAACACAAGTCGTGTACCAGCAGCTACTTGGGTAGAAGCGACTTCGGGCACGGAGATTGCATTGTCGCCACGCCCGAATGAGAAAAGGAGGTAGGCAATCATGGTCCCGGAATTCAGACCCTTGCCTTGGCCCTTGCGCTTCGCCAGCGACGTGCTGCCTACAAGGATCACCGTCGAGCGAAAGTGCAAGCATGCCGAGCAACCCGGAGTAGTAACCGCCGTGACCTGGTGCGTGGTAGATGCAGTCCCCCGCGGCTATTTTGACGATCTGCGGCGAGCGGAACTGCAGTGGCTGATGCGCCACGGCTTTGACGTGAGTAACCCGTTCTACCGGTCCGAGATTCAACGTGCCAGCGTGAAGCTTTGGATGGAGTACCACCGGCTGTTCATCCAAGCCTCCCAACGGCTGCTTGATGAGTGCCGCGGCACCTGCCCGTTAGCCGACCCGTCTATTGGGCAGATTGTTGCGGAGAGCTTACTCTACTTCGACGAGCGGCGCTACCTGATACTGGACTTCGTCGTTATGCCGAACCACGTGCACGTTTTGTTCTGCATGCGTAATACGGGCATGGTGCAACAAGTCAGAAGGTGGAAGTCCTACACCGCTCACGCGATCAATCGGAAGTTGGGCCGAACGGGCGCCTTTTGGCACCGGGGTTTCTGGGACCGCCTCGTACGAAGCCTGGTACATCTCTGGCGTTGTCGCCGCTACATCGCGGACAACCCTCAAATGGCCGGACTCAAGGAGGGGACGTATATCCATTACAGCCGTCCCTTGCCACCCATGTATTACCCGTAGCTCCAATCTCTATGTCCTGCCGGCGTAGGACATCCTGGTGTGGGCGTTACCGCGGCACCCTCACGTGGTGCTTTGCCGCCCGAACCCAGCGCCTTTCGACCGTTGTTCCGTGCATGTCGCCGGCCGAAGGCCCCCCACGTACCGGGCCGTCTCCGACGTCACACCGCGCGCCGCGCACACACACCGGCGGCCGCGACATTCCGTGCCGGCGCTTGCGCCGCGCCGGAACTTCAGCCCGAGCTCAGCGCCTCGAGGGCTCCCCGCTTCGGTGCTGCGGCTATGGGAGATCGCCTAGCGCCGAGAAAGGGCGAGTTCCGGTGAGGCGGCGCAGTGCGGCAGAGGCAGGGAAGAAGAGCAACCCGGGCGGTAGGCCGTTGCGCCGCTCGCACGGCCAATGGCGAGCTTTCGCTCCGGTAGCAGCCGCAACGTGCCGGCGCGCCGTATGCGTGCTTGGGCCGGCCGCTACTTGGCAGGGTTACAGCCTGGCGATCTGCTCTCGAATCCGGCGCACCAACCATCCGGGCCCGACGATATTTAGTCCGTCAGCGCAATCGGGATAGTCACGTGCGTTCCTTGTCACCAGATAGCGGCACTTGCTTTTCAGAGCCGCCACCAGTACCGGAAGATCCGCTTCGTCGGCGAGATCGCGGAATGGGTGTAGGTCCCGAGCCGTTGGGTCGCGAACCTCCACCAAGGTCGCCTTCAGTCGGAGAAACTGATCCTCGATCTCCGGCACTTTCGGCAGGAACTTGGCCAGGTTCCAGCGGACCTGTTCCACGACAAACGGACAACAGACCCCCTCGAGCAAAGTGAGCTCCGTCAATTGCAACAGTATGAAGGGGGCGCTGGCCGGCGATCGCGGAGCCGCCGCGCTGAGCAGCACATCCGCGTCGAACAAGACACGCAGTTTACCCCTCGTTGCCACCGCTACAGTCCGAATACCGCTCGCGGAACAACCTGGCCCGTTCTTCGCGTAACCCTTCGAAGAGCTCCTCGCGGGAAACTCCCGCTCGCTTCAGCTCGCGCGCGATCCGCTTCGCGACAATGGCCACCACAGGCGTCCCAACCTTGCGCCGCCGCTTGGACCGCTTGGCGGATCCCTTTCTCTTTCTACCTTGCCTGGTCACGCCGAGTCTCCGCAGGTGGTGGCTCCTGGCTTTTTTCTTCTGCCGCGGCGTTCCCACCGACTCCTTGCGGCTTGGTATCGGCCGCGCCTCGGTGGAAGTATAGACCTGCGTCCTGTCAGCGCTTTCCGCACCGAGCGCGGTACTCGAAACGAAAGCTCCCGCACCGGGCGGTTCGGCCCGCGAACGCGCGGTATGCCTCGCCGCACCTGAGGCAACAGGCATGCCGCAGGGACCCGATGCCCCACTCTCTCCAGCCGGCCCCCGTCGCGACTCCCGAAAAAAAGGGGCGAGCCTTCAACTCGCAAGGACCACCTCGGCGGGCGCCCGGGAAGCCGCCTTCGCCCAGGCGGCGGCGGCCGGCGCATGGGGCCCAGCAAGCCCCCCTGCGCGAGCGTGCCTTCTCCGCGAGCCGCGGCGTTGCCCTTTCGGAGGCGCAAGCTCCCACTTTCCCGAGGAGCGGTGGGGGCGGCTGAGGCGCAACGGACACCGGCGGATGGTTGCCGACGGCCGGGCCCGGCGGCGCTGAGGTTGTACCAACTTGCGGGTAGCGATCGACCCCTGGGGGCGAGCCTGGCGGCTCGCCGATTGGAGTGGCCGACGCTGGTGGGGAATCCGCTTCGGCGCAGACGGCTGGGTGGGGGCGCGGAAGGTGAGCGACCCCCCGACGTCGCGGCGCGACGTCGGTCCCAATGCTCCGTCACCGGCGCGACGGAGGTCCGGGCTTCCTATCCGGCTGGTTTTTGATGCGCCGCCCCGGAGCTCCGGATCCGCCAGGCGGCGGGCTCGGGGCCGGTCGCGACTGCGGAGGCGCAGTCCTCGCCGGCCGCGCCCACTGTGAGCCGCGGGCCGGAGCCCCGCTCCCGTCGCTGTGCGCAAGAGCGAACCCGTTCGGGTTTCCCGTAGGCCGCTGCAAGAGACCGAAACGCTGTCGCGGCGGCGACAGCGCGCTCCCCAGCGTTGCTCCATTCCTTGGCCGCTTCCGTAACCGATCCGGCGCCGAACCACGCTGCTCTCGGGAAAGTCCCCGACAAGGTGGACACGAAACTAGAATGGGCCGGACAGACAAACCGGGTCGATGATCGACCGGTGCGAGGGTCCCGAGCAGGCGCCTTGGTGTCGCTTCCCCCCAATGCGTTTGCAGCAACGGGAGCGATGATCGGTAACCGAGGCGTCGCGGCGACGCTCCATTGAGGGAGCTGGCGTGGTCGGAGCGTGGGAGCGTGACGAGCCGAGGAGGTACGCTTTGGGCCGTGGGGGCTTCAAGGTAGAGGTCAATGTGGCAGTGTTCGAGTGGGCCTGTCGCCGGTCGGGGCAGAGCAAACAGGCCCTTGTGAAGCGGTTTCCCAGGCTGGACGAGTGGCTGAGGGGCGCGGACCAGCCAACGCTCAGCCAGCTCGAACGGTTTGCGCAGGCAACCGGAGTGCCCATTGGTTGCTTTTTCCTACCAGAGCCCCCGCGCGAGACGCTGCCAATCCCTGATTTTCGGACGACCGCTGGGAAACGGCCGAGGGAACCATCGGGAAACTTGCTGGACACCGTCTACCTTTGCCAACAACGGCAGGACTGGTACCGCGAGTATGCAGCCGCCAACGGTGAGCCGCCGGTCGAGTTCGTGGGTTCCGCCAGCTTGAACGACGATGTTGTCGACGTCGCCCGCCATATGCGATCAGTCCTGCGTTTCGATGTACAAGAACGACGCCAACTGCGAAGCTGGCGCGACGCATTCCGGCGTTTCGTAGAGCACGCCGATGCCGCCGGCGTGCTGGTGATGGTCAGCGGTGTGGTCGGGAGCAATACCCGTCGTAAGCTAGATCCGGACGAGTTTCGTGGCTTCGCCCTCTCCGACCCCCTGGCGCCGCTGGTGTTCGTCAACGGAGCGGACGCCAGGGCCGCTCAGATGTTTACCCTTGCTCACGAGTTGGCTCACCTTTGGCTGGGCCAGTCCTCGTTGTCGGATGTGCGGCCCGATACCGCGTTCGCGATCGAGCGGTGGTGCAATGCCGTCGCTGCGGAGTTCCTAGTGCCCAGGGAACACTTGCCACAATCGCTCAAGGAAAGTGAACTGGATCGCGCCGCGCTGCGGCGATTGGCGCGCGATTTCAAGGTCAGCACGCTGGTGATCTTGCGCCGCCTGTACGACGCCGGGCTGCTCACGCGAGACCGCTTCCGAGCGGAGTATGAGGCCGAATTGGCTCGGGCGGCCCGGACGCGGAAAGACGGGGGCGGGGACTTCTACCATGCAGTGACCATGCGTGTGGGCCGGCGGTTCGCCACTGCCCTGCTGTCCGCCGTCTGGGAGGGGCGTGCATCCTTCAGTGAGGCTAGGCGCTTGTTATCGGTTGGAAGCGTCGAAACGCTCCGCCGCCTGCGCGAGAGCCTCGAGAGGGACGTCGGCGAGGGGCCGGAGGTAGGCGGGTGATGGTTTACCTACTGGATGCGGACGTTTTGATCAGCGCCAAGAACCTGCACTACGGGTTCGACTTCTGCCCGGCGTTCTGGAAGTGGTTGCTGGTGGCACACCGCAAAGGGAGGGTCTTCAGCGTTGAGGCGGTCAGGAAGGAGCTCCTCAAACAGCAAGATGTGCTCGCGCGGTGGGTGCGATGGCTACCAAGGGGGTTCTTCAAGAAGCCCACAGCGACGACGAACCGGGCACTTCGACGGGTGGCAGGGTGGATACAGCAGCACCCAAGGTACAGCCCGGCGGCCAAGAACACGTTTCTTGGGACCGCGGACTATTACCTCGTCGCGCAGGCTCTGGCGGGTGGGCATGTCGTTGTCACCCACGAACGTCCCCAGCAGTCGGTGCACCGAGTCAAGATACCCGACGTATGTGCCGGTGTCGGCGTTCGTTACCTCTCGCCGTTCGACATGCTTCGGCGGGAGAAAGTGCGTTTCATCTACCGCTGAGGGACGTTGGCTGCATCCCGGGCACCTAGCCGTCGGGCCCGGCAGCTTTTAGCGGAAGCGTTTCCGGGAAATGGCGGGCTGGCCGAAGACTCGCCACCCGACGTGCTCCGCACAGACTGACCGATTCCCGCGCTCGGGTTAAATCCTTTGTTGGGAGCGACAGCCCCCCGCACTTGGGTTCATGGGGGGGCCGGCGACGCTTGGTATGCGTGGTTGCCCCACCGTGCGGGCGCGAAGGGGGGCGGTTGCCCAGGCTGCCGCCGAGCGGCGCCTCGCTTTTGCGACGGTGGGCGATATCGGAACGAAACGTCGGCGCCCCCTGCGCAGTGACCGACTTCCGCACCGACCTACCGGCCGCGAGGCCGTGCGGCCGTTTAGGTAGCCAACCCCGCGTCCATAAGAGGCTGGCGGCGCTGGGGCGAGGTCATTCGCGCCAGGTCAAGACCACGTGAGCACCCCCTCGATGTCGGACAGATTGATGAACTCGTCGCAGGCCCGAATGAGGTCTGGCGACGTGAAGCGGTCCGGCCCGATGACTTTGGTGACCTTCCCCATTCTGCATAGGTGGTCTACGAGCGGCGCAAAGTCTCCGTCACCGGTGATGAGGATCACTTCGTCGAGGTGTGGTGCCGATGTGAGGATTTCCAGCGCCATTTCCATGTCCACATTAGCTTTGATGTTGCCGCCGGGCATGGTTTTGAGGGGTTTGGTGACCACTCGGTAACCCATCAGGGCGAGAGCGTTGATGAACTTCTGCTGGCCTTCGTCCTGAGGATTGTGGCAGGTGAACGCGACCAGCTTCACCGCGGAACACTGCTCTCTGAGGTAGTCACGCAGGACGTCGTAGTTCGTTCGCGTATTCTCACCGAAGGCCGCTCTCGTGCAGAAGTAGAGGTTCTGGACGTCGATAAATGCACCCGCGCGCCAGGTGCCCTTGGTCGCTTTTGCTGCACCGCTTGACATGTGATTCCTCCTCCGGATGACAGTGCCTGGAGGCATAGTGTAGCACGGGCTGTTGGTAGGCGCCAAGCCGCCGGCGCACGGACTTTAGGGCCGGTCACACCCGGGCGCTCGCGTGCGGTGGTAGCCGCGGCGGCGGGTCTGTTTTGCTCTGCCCGGCGGAACGCCGCACGAGGCGATGCCCAACCGCCTTCTTGCGTACCTGGCTGTGACGGCGGCGCTTCGCCGCCTTGAACCACTCTTCCCGCACCGTGCGCGACGCAGCAGAGGGGGGGCTAATGGAAGCGCCCCTTCCGTCAGGCCGGGGGGTTTGAAGCTGAGAACCTCAGGACGGAGGGGTTCGAAGCTGCGGACCTCGGGCCAAAGGGGTCCGAAACTCAGAACCTGAGCGCGGAGGACTTCGAAGCTCAGGAGCTGAAGCCGGAGGGGGCCGAAAGCCAGAAGCTCACGCCGGAGCGGGGCAAACCTCAGAAGCGCACGCCAGAGGGGTCAAGATTCAGAAGCTCAGTTTAGACAGGCCAGAAGGGCTCAAAGCTCAGAAGCTCAGGCTAAACCAGTTTTCGCCGAATTTGCGCGGCCCTCCGGGCGGGCTGCTCCTGCGCGCTGGCGGTTCGGCTCGCCAGCGGGCTTCACAAGCTGCCCAGGGCCCACCCGCCGACGGAGCGTCCGCGCCGGGTTCGCGAGGTCCATGAAAAGTCGTTTAGACAAGGCAGAGGGGCTTAAAGCTCAGAACCTCAGGCCAGATCGGTTTAGGGCGCCTCTGTCGGTTTCGTTGCCGGCGCCAACGCGCAACGGCTCTGCCGGGCCCCTGAAGACCGGTTTCTGCCCGTTCGAATGGCGTGGGGGCAACTGTTTCCGCCTGCGGGCCGTTCGGATTGGCGAGGGCTTAGTTGATTGGGTTAGCAGGAACCTGTCTCTTCGGATTGGCCGGGACTTGGTTCCTCGGGCCGGCAGCGGCTTGTTTCTGCGGATTGGGTGGTACTTGTTTCTTTGGATGGGCATGGGCGTGTTTCTTCCGATTGGCAGGGACTTGTCTCTCGTTCGGCCGGACAAGCCCCTAGGGGGCCAGGTTGTGCTTTGCAGACATGACTGCACACATGACTGCGCTACGGCGTCTGCAGGCGAACCATCGCCCACAAGGCCCCCGAGCCCGCTGCCCGGCGGGACCGGAGCTCCGCCGCTGCGACGGCGGAGCAGTGGTAGCGCGACCCGTCCTCGGGTCCGCCCCAAAGCGCTGGCGCGAAGGAAGCGATGGCGAAAATGACTCGCGCCGAGGGAAAAACAGCCCGCGCCTCGCGGGACGGCCAATGGGACGTGCCCTCTCGGGCCGCTTCGGCCGCCGGCCGAAGCGGCCCCGAGCCCGCCGCCCGGCGGGACGGCCCGACGCCGGGTACCCGGGGGGCCATCCCCTCGGGTAACCCCGGAAAGCCCGCGCTACCACTGGCCCCGCCCAGCGAGCGGCCGAGCCTTCGGCTCGCCGCTCGGAGTAGCCGCGGCTGGCGAGGAAAGCGCCCGCGCGCACGCGGCCGGGTCCGGCCGCAGGCTGGTGGGTAGGCCCTCCCCGCCGCGGCGCGGCGGGGGTACCAATGCGCCGTCGCCGGCGCGACGGCGGTCCGCCCCCTCTGGCCGCTTCGTCCGCTGACCGAAGCGGCCGGAGCCCGCCGCCCGGCGGGACCGGAGCTCCGCCGCTGCGACGGCGGAGCAGTGGTAGCGCGACCCGTCCCCGGGTCCGCCCCAAAGCGCTGGGGCTCGAGGAAGCCCTCGCAGAAATGACCCGTGTGGGCGGAAGAGAGGGCGAGCCGCGGCTTAATTTGGCAAGGGCGCGCGCTCTCCCTCGCCGCTTCGGCCGCCGGCCGAAGCGGCCCTGAGCCCGCCGCCCGGCGGGACGGGGCCGGCGGACCGCCGTCGCACCGACGACGGCCCCTTTGGCCCGCCCGCCGCTTCGGCCGCTGGCCCGAAGCGGCCCCGAGCCCGCCGCCCGGCGGGACCGGAGCTCCGCCGCTTTGGAGTGCGGCAGCCCTCTGCCGCTTTCTGAAAAACTTAAAGCCGCAAGACAAGCCGGACCGCCGTCGCGCCGGCGACGGCGCATTGGTACCCCCGCCCGGCCCGGGCGGGGAGGGATTACCCGCCAGCCGGCGCTGGCACCCGACCGCCTGCTCAAAGGCGCATTCCTCGCCAGCCGTGGCTACTCCGAGCGGCGGGCCGGAGGGCCGCCGGCATCGCCGCCACCAAGAGGCAAGGCGTCCGGGTCTCTTCCAGGCCGCCCGACCAGACGAAGCGGACCGCCGTCGGCGGGACGAGGATCCGGCTGGCGGCGAGCCCCGGCTCGCCGCTGGGAGAAGGCGCGGCTGGTCGCGAAAGCGCCTCCGCGCACGCAGCCGGGTGGGGGCGCAGGCTGGCGGGTGATTCCTCCCCGCCGGAGCCCGGCGGGGGTACTGATGCGCCGTCGCCGGTGCGACGGCGGTCCGGCCTTTCCGCCGCAGGCGGCCCGGTATGGGCGCTGGCTGGTGGGTAGGCCCTGCTCGCCTGGGTCGCGCGGGGGTGGTAATGCGCTCGAATTTGCCAAAGCGGCAGAGGACTGCCGCACTCCAAAAGAGCCAAAGCGGCACAGGAGTGCCGCACTCCAAAAAACCAAAGCGGCAGAGGGCTGCCGCACTCCAAAGAACCAAAGCGGCACGGGAGTGCCGCACTCCAAAGAACCAAAGCGGCACCGGAGTGCCGCACTCGTGCGCTCCCGAGCGCATCGAGCCAGCAGGGTGGAAGTCCCTGCCGGGGTATGGTCTGAAGCCCCGTAACCGAAGGTAACTGCGTCTCCGTGAGGAGAGGTGGGAAGCAACCGGAGGTGAACGAGTAGTCCGGAGGATGACGAACTCGATTCGGCCTGCCGCCGTGGCGAGCCTGCGAGTGAATGGCGAAGCCCAAGATGCCAGTTCCGGAGTGGAACTGGTCAGCCCTGGGGAGAAAACAGACCGATCCCGGGGGCGGCGGGGGGTGGTTGGAGCTCGGAATGCTCGGAAGGCTCGGTGACGTGAAGGGGGGAGGCCTGATGGGTACAGGCACGCCCCAGAGGCGGCCCATCAGGAGTCAGAGGGTCCATGGTAGCCGAGAAGCGGGGTAATGCCCGCGGAGCGAAGGGACCCAGGAAGGTGGATGCGTGAACTTTCAGAGAGCGGAAGGAAAACCGTTGACAGTGCCTGGAAAGGCTAAACGGGACGGAGAGGCGGTCGTAGCGGAGAATCGCTACGGGGCCAAACCGCACATCTGGACGGCGCGCATGTTGACGGCCCTCGAACAGGGGGT
>JALSID010000383.1 GCA_026981825.1 Planctomycetota bacterium | reverse complement strand
ACATGCTCTCCGGTCACCGCTTCAATCCCGCCGTCACGTACCCGTGCTACGGCTCGGTCGTGGCTTACGAGAAGGGCTACCGCAACAATCTGCCCGCGTACATCCAGTTGGGCCAGAACATCGACCGCCGGTTCAACGGGGGAACGGCGGGCTATCTGGGACTTGCGTACAACCCCTTCGAGGTGCCCGGGGATCCGAACAGCCCCTCTTTCACCGTGCGCGACCTGGTGCCGCCGCGAGGCATCACGCTGGAGCGGATCCGGCGGCGCCGGGAAGCATTGCTGGCCCTTGACCGCCTCCATCGCAACCTTGACCATCCGTCGCCCGCTCTGGAATCGCTGGACGAGTATTACCGGCACGCGTTTGAGATGATCACCTCGCCCGCAACCCAACGTGCGTTTGCCCTGGAACAGGAAGACCCCAAGTTGCGCGACCGCTATGGACGCACGACAATTGGACAGAGTTGCCTGCTGGCACGTCGGCTCATTGAGGCGGGAGTTCGGTTCGTTACCGTGACCAGTGGCGGGTGGGACACCCATCGAAATAACTTCTCGGCTTTGCGCCGCTTGCTGCCCCCGGTCGATCAGGCGTTCACCGCGTTGCTGGTCGATCTGAAGGACCGCGGCCTCCTCGACTCCACGCTCGTGGTCTGGCTCACGGACTTCGGACGTACCCCGAAGATCAATTCGGCGGCCGGACGGGACCACTGGAGCACGGCGGCGTTTGCGGTCTTCGCGGGGGCCGGAACACCGGGCGGAACGATCGTGGGCAAGACGGACCAGGAGGGGGCTAAGGTGGTCGAAGACGAGTATTACCCCGAGGACGTCGCGGCGACGATCTACAAGAAGCTCGGCATCCCGCTCGACACGATCCACCACACACCCGACGGTCGGCCCATGAAGCTATGCGAAGGGCGGCCGATCCCTCCGCTGATGGGCTGACCGTGGCTGGATCTTGCCCCCAACGGAAGAGAAGAAAGGACCAAGAGTAGCTCACCATGCGGCACCTGGCGCTGAGTCTATTGGTAGGCTTTGTTCTGGCGATCGCACCCCCTGCGCAGGGACAGATCGGTTTTCGTCAGCTCACGTCGACCCACCCCGTAGCGATCCAGGTCGGCACGGAACGCGAAATCCGGGTCCGGTCCAACTTCACGCTCGATGGGGCGTACCAGGTGTTCTTCGACCGACCCGGGATTACGATGACCTATGCAGAGACGGAACCGAAGGCAGCCCCCCGGCGCGGTCGAGCATCTCCGGGCACTCCGTTCAAGTTCAAGGTGAGTGTCCCGAAGGACCAGGTACCCGGAGTGTACGAGTTCCGGGTCGCGACCCGGAAGGCAGTCTCCAGCGTAGGGCAGTTGCTCGTCACCGACCTGCCTGTGGTGGAGGAGAAGTCGGGGCAGAACGGGTCACCGCGCGAAGGCCAGAAGGTCACGATCCCCGTTGCGATTTGCGGCACGTGTGACCCGGCTGAAGACGTCGACTTCTACCTGTTCGAAGGCAGGAAGGGCCAACGGATCACGATGCAGGTCTACGCTCAGCGGGTTACCGATCGGCTGCACAACATGGTGGTCCGCGGGCCGTCGATCTACCTGATGGACCCCATCCTCACGTTGTACGGCCCGACGGGCGCCGTTGTCGCTCAAAACGACAACTTTTTCGGAGGGGATTCCTTGATCCACATCGAGCTCCCGCAAAGCGGTGTCTACGCGCTGGAGGTGCGGGACGCTCGGTACGCGGGCAACCCCCGGTACACGTACTGCGTCGAAATCACCGATCAACCGCACTGCCTGCTTACGTACCCGATGGCGGTGCGGAAAGGCGAGCGTCGGGACGTCGAGCCGGTCGGTTTCGGGTTTCCGCAAGGAACCAATCTCGTCCTGGACGGCACGGAGCGTGACGCCGGCTGGCACTGGGACCGGATCACAACCGGAGACGGCACACCAACGAACCCGATCTGGTTCCGGGTGTCTGAGTTTGACGAGCTGGTGGAGAATCCCGACAACGACGACATCGCCACTGCCATGGTGCTGGAACAGTTGCCCGTGGGCGTTTCGGGTCGACTGGAAAAGCCCGAAGACGTCGACTTCTATGCGTTCAACGCGACAAAGGGGGCCTACTACAGGATCGAAACGGAAGCTGCCCGTTACCGGGCGGCCGTGGACACGGTGTTGGAGATCTACAACGCGGATGGGAAGTTGCTGGCCAGCACGGACGACATCGCGTTCAGCAAGGACTCCCGGCTCTACTGGCAAGCCCCGGCGGACGGCAAGTATTTCGTCGCGGTCCGCGATCTGCATGGTCGCACCGGCCCGCGCATGCTGTACCACCTGGTGGTCCAGCCGACCGGGCCGGACTTTGAGATGCGTGGCGAGTACTACTACGCATTCCTCGCCCCGGGCACCCGCATGATCTGGTTCGCGCGGATCACCAGGTTGGCGGGTTTCACCGGTCCGGTGGAGATCGGAATCGAGGGATTGCCGAAGGGGGTCCGCATGGTACCTACTCGGATTCCGGCGGGCATGAACCACTGCAGCATCATCCTCGAGGCGGACAAAGACGCTCCCGTGAACGCCTCTCTGGTCCGCATTTTCGGTAAGGCCGTCGTCAAGAAACCGGACGGCACGGAGGAGGAGATCAAGCGCTACGGCATCGTAACCTGCGAACAGCAATCGAGCGGCGGGGGCCAGGCACGATACCCGATCAACACCCAGATCGTCGGTGTCACCGAGCCCCTCGACCTAAAAGCGGTGGTGGCTAGTCCGGAAGAGATCGTCCTTCACCCGGGGGAGAAGGCCGAGATCGCCGTCCGGATCGAGCGGAACGAGGGCTTCACGGCGCCCGTGACGTTGGATGTACAGTTCAAGTACTTCAGCAGCGTGCTCGGTGACCAGTTGCCCCCCGGCGTACGTTTGGGATCCGGCAGTCAGCTCCGCCTCGCAGGCGATCAGCTCGAGGGAAAAGTTGTGCTCGAATGCGCCTCGAACGCCTTGCCCGTCGAGCGCCTCCCGATCGCCGTCATCGCCCGTGTCCCGATCACGTTCTCGATCACCACCAACTACGCGTCCAACCCGATCTACTTGACTGTGAAACCGAAGAAGCAGTAACGCCCACCGCTGTCGCTGTTCGGAGGGGCGCTTCAACCGGGGACGCGGTGGGTCTAAGCCATCCGGTGTTCGACGACTGCATGCGAGCCACGGTCAAGGGCGCGCACGCAGTGGCCATGGACTCCGCAGCGGGCGCCGCGTGGGGGTCCTGGTCACGAAGCTTGACGTGGCCATCGCCATCGGCGGCCTTGAATATGGTTCGTTTGGGCCGGTAGAACCTGCCCAGTTTTCCGACATGCCAGGACCGGCCGACCGACAAGACAGCTCGCCTTCGCATTACGGCATTCGATACAGAACTCCACCACGCCTCCGGAGCGAGCCAGGCCCTCGGCGTTGGCCTTAAGTTGACGCTGCTAGCGCTTGTGCCGCTGAGCGTGCTTTGGGGCGTCCTGTCCTGCGTGCTCTCCGCTGTAGACCACCTACCGCGACGCATGGTCTCCGCGGTGCTGGCCTGGGCGCTCGGCTTTTGGGTATCGCTGACCCTCGTGTTCTTGCCGTCGCTGCCGCTGGCGGTCGAAGAGCCCGCCTGGCAACCGAAAAGTGGGCTATTACAGGAGCTTTTCCGGTTCGCACCATCGCGCGCTGCGCTCCGCTGGTTGCCGGGAGCTCTGGTCAAAGGAGTCGATCTCCAGGCAACTCGAAGCCTCGAGGATCCCCAACCGTGCCGGCTGTGGGGTGGAAACTATGAGCTGGCGCCTTACTACTACCTCGTTGCGTTTTCGGTGAAAGAAACAGTGGGAGTGCTGGCCCTGTTGATCCTCGGCATAGGCTGGGCGATCGTGGGGCTGCTCCGCGGACGTGCAAGCGACGTTTCCGTTGTCGGACTGACGGGGGCCCTGGTGTTCCTACTGGCAATCTCCATGCTGCGGGGGGTTGTGCAATACCGATATGTCGTCCCCGTGGTACCCTTCCTGATCGCCGCCGCTGCGCCCGGCCTAGCTGAACTCGGCTGTGGGCGAGTTCGCGTCTTGCCCCGTGCCCTAGCGGTGGCAGCCGCTGTCGAGGTCGCCTGGATCGCTCCGTTCTTTCTTGCTGCTGGAAACATCCTCGTTGGGGGACCAATGGGCATCACAAAGGTTCTGGGCGATGACGCTGTGGAGTGGGGCCAGGACTTGTATCGCGTCCGACGTTGGATGGAAAACCACCCGGAGTACCTGGTAGCGGGCGTCTGGCTGCCTCACGTCATTTCTCCCGAGCTGCTGGGCATTGTCAGCGAGCTGCCGTCGCCGCTCAGGCGCACGCCCGCGAGCCGCGCTGCGTGTGGCCGGTCCACAACAAGTCGCTCAAAACCCGTGGCAGCCATTGCCGCCCGCACGAGGTGCGGCCCGCATCAATTGCGGGCCGATCCGAGCCGCAATATCGCGTCGACAGGATAGTGGTCCGAGGGGTATCGTCCGTTCCGATGGAGCCTGATGATCTGAGCCGACACGACGGTGAAATCGTCCGTGCAGAAGACGTAGTCGATCTTGCGACCGTCGTCCCGGCCTGTGAACCCGTGGAACGTGCCCGCCGGTCCTTCGGCATCGACGACGCGGTAGGAATCGAGCAGCCGTGAACCGCCGGTCAGACGGGCATCTTTCAGCAATCGAATGGGCGGTTCCTGTTCCGCTGCATTGAAGTCCCCGGTCACAATCACCGGATCCCTGGGGGAACGCTCGTTGATCCGGCTTAGCAATAGGCGGGCGCTGAGTTCGCGAGAGCGGGCCGACTGGTGATCGAAGTGCGTGTTGTACACGAACACAGGCCTGCCTGTGCCTTTGTGAACGAGGCGCGCCCACGTGACGATCCGCGGGATCCGATTGCCCCAGGACCTGGAGCCGGGAACCTCAGGGGTATCGGATAGCCAAAACGTCCCCGCCTGATCGATCCCCCAGCGGTCCGACCGAACGAGCAGAGCGGAGTACTCCCCACCCGTGCGTCCGTCCCTCCTGCCAACCCCAATCTCTACGTAGCCCGGCACGGCATGGGCGATCTCGTCGAGCTGAAAGCGCAGGGCTTCCTGCAACCCTACGAAGTCGTAGTTCCCCCGTCGAATGACCTCGAACACGAGCTCTCTTCGAGCGGGCCAACTGTTCGGACCATCGTTTGCTGTGCCGTAGCGAATGTTGAAGCTAAGGACACGGATCTCCACCGCGCTCTCGGCGGAACCGGACACCTGGGCAAACATCAGGCCGACCACCACGAAAAGGGCTTGCATGTTGCTCTCCACACACCGCTGTGGCAGCTCGGAACGATACCCACCGAGGGCTTCGACGGCGCTGATTGGGCGGCTTGGCAGGCGCCGCCGCAAGGGGTTCGCGCCATCGAGCCCCGTTGCCCAATCGTAGGGTCGGCGGGCGAGGAGGGCCGCGCGTGGAAGTGTTGCGGAGGAGATCGAAAGCGGTCTGCCAACCGCGCACTATCGCGGTGGCGCGCACGTTCCAAGCGATTCGCTACAGCGACGAGGGCCAGGCGCGAGCGGATAAGGGTTGAGCAGAACGAACTCGTGCCCCACGGCGCCCTCACACGGTCGGCCGACGCCCCACCAGCCCACCTTGCGGCTATGAGGTGTCCACCCGGATCCCGGGCACCGAAGGCGGCCAGGCCCGGTCTGCCAGCCCGGCCGCTCCGTCCCAACATCCCACTACAGGCCTGTTCCCCCGTGCGTACGGTAAGGGGTCGTGTGGGCCGGCTGATCGAGGAACCAGATGCGCTCCCATTCGTCCGCAATCAGCCGCAGGTTTTCCGAGGTGTACAGCAACTGATTCGTCCGCCGAATCGGGTCCGCTGAGTAGATCGGGAGGACGCAGCCTGTCGCCCCGCTCACCAGTAGAACCGCGGTCAGCAGGAACAGTAGCTTTCGCATAGGATTCCCCCGCCGGATTCCCTTCCGGTACGACAATTCCATTCCGCCCCGCGCAAACCCGGAGCACAATTCGCCTCACGCACACCGATGCCGTGAAGCGGCTAGTATTTGCATCGGCACGCGCAGGGACAGCCTTTAGCGCCCCGATGGCGCACAGGCGGACTGGGAACCGAACGGTGGCGTAAGGCCGACTGCCGGGCTACGCCTTGCCGGGCCCCTTTACTGCAAGCCTGAGCCCGATGTTCCCTCGGCCTGAAGCTGGCGGCTTAGCTTGATCCTGGCCTTGGTCGGATCCACGTGCTGGATCCGCTCCTCCATGATCTTCCCCGGCTTGAACGTGACCACGTATCGCTCGGGAACGATGACGCGTTCGCGAGTCCGCGGATTGCGAGCGATCCGCGGCGCACGCCGCGCGACCTGAAAGATGCCGAAGTTACGCAGCTCGATCCGCCCCTCGGTAGCCAGTGTCTCGATAATCAGGTCCAGAGTCCTCTGAACGGCCTTCCTCGCCACACTCGGTTGCAGGTTCAGCTCTTCGACGATCTTCTGGACGATGTCCTTCTTGGTCACCTTCGAATCTCCACTGTGTGGACTCGCCTTGGCTGGTTTTGCCTAAGTCTATGCAGCGCAAGGACAAATGTCAAGAGCGCTGAGCGCGGGAAGGAAGGATGGACACCCGTCGATCTATAAGTCTATACCGTTGCTGCGGCGTGGAAAGGGCCTGTTAGAACCGGCCCACCGCACCAGGGGGGCCGGAAGCCGGCGACCAGGCTCGTCCCCCTATGCTGTCCTCCCCCCAGGGTCCTGTCCACCGCTCGTTGCCCGAATCAGCCCCCAACACCAACCATGCCCCCCGATCGGCGGCCGCGTCCCGGCGAAAACGGTCCCCCTTTGCCCCATCGCCCCCTCGCCGCTCGAACGACGAACGCCCGGTCAACTGCAGCATGCTCGTGCAGAAGCCGGCACAGGTTTTCGCACCGGCCCGGTCGAAGAGCGTTGGCCAGGCGCACGCCTAGACTGCCCTCTTCGCTGGACACTCCGACGTCGATCAGCCTCGACACACTTCGGTCGCCAGTTGCTTCCAATGCCGCGTCGCCTCTGGCCCCGCGGTCAGGATGGCCTTCGGTACCCACGGGCCACGTCCGGTTAGCGCGTCCCGCGTGGGCCGCCACTGCGGTCTGCGCCCCCCTCGACCGCAGAGCCGGTCGCACCGGCGCTTTCGGCGGGGGAACAACCGCCCGTTGTACCGTTTCCCTCCGCTTCCAAGACCGTTTTCAGGATCGCCGGAAGGGGACCGTAACACCATTCACGGCCGTGTTTAGCGACAATCGCTTTGAGTGCCCGGGTGTACCGCTCAGCGATTTCCTGCATGAACGGGGCGTACGCCGGATCGCAGAAGAAAACTCGGCAGCCCAAAGGACGCCGCTCGCGAGCTGTGCACAGTACCCCCTGCTGATAGGGACACTGCTGAGAAGACCGGGCGACGTCACCAGGGGGAGGAGCTTCGGCAAGATACTCCGCTTCCACCGTACTGAGAAATAGCATGTGGCCATACTGCGCGAACCGGCAGCACCGGCCGCTGATCTCGCAGCGTGGCCCGATCCGAGCAAGCTCCCTATCGAGAGCCTCGTAGAGGGCGATCAGATCGGCACGGATTGCGCTGTCGTCACCCCGGACGCCCATCTCACCCCTCGCGACGACGGTACGCTCGTGTAGCCTGTGCAGAGCGGAACCCGGTGCACAGGCTTGGCTGCCTCAGAAGCCGCCATCCTACCCTGCCGCTCGCGCTTGGCGGAGCCGAGGGTAATTGGTTCGCGCCGTCAACCACCACCCGCGCCGCCATGCTTACGTACGTGCAGACAGAATCTCGGCCGCGTGCCGAAGCGTGCGACAGCGGCAGGGTGGCGGCTTGAGGAGCAGACTGCCGTCCCACAAGATTTCTCCGCCATCACCGCATCTTCGTCTCGTGGGCGGCCTGGGTGATTTCGTCGGCGCTGTGGAGCCGACCACGGCCCGCCCCGGGGCAGATCTGGCAAGTAGCCGCCCACGCCTGAGGATTTGCCACGTTGCCGGGCCAGAAAGGCCAGGTCCTGCACTGCACCGGACGAACAGGATAGATCGTGCACGCTTTCCCCTGGCGGTCGTAGAAGACGCAGTCGCCGTTTTCCTGCTCGATCAAGGTGCGCCCTGCCCGGGCACGCTTCGTGTAGCGATGGCGGACCTCGCGCACATCGCAGCCAAGGAACTCCGCGATCCGCTCCAGTTCCTCGTCCGTGACCCAAACGTAGCCGGGAGCCCCCGTGCAGCAGGCACCGCACCTTGTGCACGTGAAGCGAAGCCCATCGGCGTACCAGACGCTGGTTTCGGTCGAAGCAACGTTCTCCGCGCTCACAGAGCCTCTCCTCACCCCCGCGGATGCCTGTCGTGCTCACCCGCTGTCGCGCCCAAGAGCATATCCGCCGGACAACCAGACCGCCCGGTCTGTGGGTCCTGAATGGCAGACGGCCTCCTGAGCAGCTCAATCGCACTCCAGCAGGAGGGCTGCCCCTCGCGCGCCGGGCCCTCGCACTCCGAACTGCCCATCGCTGCCGGTACGGTTTAACCCCCTATCGAGTACATGGGGCGAGACGGTCGGATGAATCGGGCCGTGTTGATTTCGTGCCCTTCCCACTTCATGCTGACGGCATCGAGCACGTAGCGGCGGATCTCTTCGTCGGTCGCCCCGCCGCGCAGAAGAGCCTTCACGTCGAACTCCTCGGTGGCGAACAGACAGTAGCGGAACTTTCCGTCCGCAGTGATCCGCAGTCGGTTGCACCGACCACAGAACGGGCGACTCACGGTCGCGATGATGCCGATCCTGCCCTGCCCGTCCGCGAAGGCGTACTCCCGAGCGGGTGCCGTCGGATCCTGGTCTGCAACCGGCTCCAGCGCCGGAAAGACCGCATTCAGCCGGGAGAGGATCTCGTCGGCGAACAGCACGCGGTCTCGCTCCCAGGCGTTGGACGCGTCGAGCGGCATGAACTCGATGAAACGCACAACGACGTTCTTCTCCCGGGCAAACTGGGCCATCGGGACCAGGTCGTGCTCCGTCAAGCCCTTCACCGCAACCGCGTTGATCTTGACGGTGAAGCCCAGCTCCAGGCAGCGGTCTATTCCGGCAAGCACGCGGTCCAGACCGTCGCGCCGCGTGATGAACCGGAAGCGGTCAGGATCCAGGGTGTCCAGGTGAACGTTAACGGATCGCAGCCCGGCGTCGAACAACTGGTCGGCTAGGTCGCGCAACAGGAGCCCGTTGGTGGTGAGGGAAAGGCCTTGGAGACCGTCAATGCCTCGTAGTTTGGCGACCAGGTCCGGGATCCCACGGCGCACGAGCGGCTCGCCCCCGGTCAGCCGAACTTTGCGGATGCCCAGCCCGACCATGATCCGAACGAACCGCTCGATCTCTTCGAACGTGAGAACCTCCGCGCGCGGCACGTACTCAGGCTCGTCCTCGGGCATGCAGTAGAAGCAACGGATGTTGCACCTGTCGGTGACGCTCACCCGCAGCTTCGTGTGTACCCGCCCGAAGCGGTCGACGAGTTTCGACGTCTGTCCCGGAGTTTGGGTAGGAATCATCGGTTATCCCACGCGGTCGCGTTGGTGCGCGTCGCTCTTGTCGGTCATCGTAGCACAGGCTGTGCCACAACGCTCGTTAAGGATCATCGTGGGGGCCCAAAACGAGCACGAACGGCCGCTTCTCAGCTCGCAGCCTTCAGGTCGTTCCGCCGGAGGACTCCATACCTGGGTGCACCCATTCGTAGGACCCATCGGCCCAGATCTCCTTTTTCCAGATGGGCACGTCTTTCTTGATCGCTTCGATGATGAACCGGCAACCGTCGAACGCTTGCGCGCGGTGGGGGGAGGAGACGGCGATGAAGACGCTGATCTCGCCGATTTTGAGCAGCCCGAGGCGGTGGACGATCACAACGCCTGTCAGCCCGAAGCGAACGCGCGCCGCGTCACCGATTTCTCGTAGCTTCCGCTCCGTCATCTCCCGGTACGCTTCGTACTCCAGCTCCCGCGTCCTTCGCTCGCCGGTGAACTCCCGCACCGTCCCCAGGAACGTCACCACGGCGCCTGCGGCGGGCGTGTAGACGGCGGCCAGCCACTCCGCGGGATCGATCGGAGCCTCGGTGAGAGCGACCCGGGTTTCGCCTGCTCCTCCGCTGACGGGTGGGATCACCGCCACCTCGACCCCGTCGCGGAGTTCGGCGTCGTCATCGACGAAGTCGGCGTCGACGGCCAGGCGCGAAACTCGGAGGAGAGCCGCAGCGCGCGGATACGCGCGCAAGAGCCGCTCACGGAGTTGCCTCACCGTGCTGCCGGCCGGGAGCGTCAGCTCGATCCGGTCGGTTCCCACGGCATCGCGAACGCCCGCGAACAAGACACACGTGACCGCCACTTCCTGCCCGGATGTCGTGGTCTGCGGACCAGGTTCTACCATGGCGCCTCGCCGAGAAGCATGCGTTGTGAACGTAGGCCGCTGGGACCGCAACGGAGCGGCCCTGAAACGCGAAGGCACACGCGCAACGGGCCCCTGCACTACATCGTAGTGGGGAGGCGCACGAACCTGAAGGGCCGACCGATCGGAGCTCGGAAGGAGACGCGCGACCAAAGCGTTCGCGTGCGGCGCGTCGGCCAAGGGTCTCCTCGGTTAGATTGCACCCTCCGCACCTGGGGCTGCGGCCAACCGCCTTACGCGAGACTTAGAGAGGAGCTATCGTTGCGGCCGGCTTGTGTCCCAGTGCCCAGGCGAGGATTTCGACCGGATGGAAGGCGGGTGTGGGCGCGAGGTGGGCGAGCTGCATGCGGCACGTGCAGCACTCGCTGACGACCAGGTCAAGCGGTCGAGAGTTGAGTGCTTCGGCGACTCCCTGGCCGGCTTGCAGAGAGGCGTGCAGGTTTTTTCGCAGCAGGCCGTAGGTACCGGCCATTCCCGAGCACCCGGCGTTCAGATCGAGGACACGAAGTCCTGGCACGGCGCGGAGCAGCTCCAGGAACGGCCTACCCCGCTCCAGTGCCAGCAGGTGGCAGGGGGCGTGGTAGGCGATCGCCAGCGGAACGGGGCCGAGCTCCGCCCGCTCACCCCGGCTGCGGAGCTGCACGAGATAATCCCCCAGTTCGTAGGTCGATGCTGCAAGGATCCGCGCATCGTCCCCCGGCACGAGACGGGGGTACTCGTCGCGGATCATCAGGGCGGCAGTGGGTTCGGTGCAGACGATCGGGATCCCGATTCGCGCGTATTCGGCCAGGACCGCGGCGTTGTGGGCAGCCACTTCTCGGGCTGCTGCAATGTCGCCGTAGTTAAGCAGTGGCATTCCCGAGGGGCGCTGGTCGGGAGGCACCACGACATCCACGCCGTGGGCGCGGAGCACGGACAGCGCCGCCTCCGCAATGGCGGGTCGGAAGTAGTTGGCGAACAAATCGACGAACAGAGCCACTTGCGGGCGGGCAGACGGCGCGCTCGGGGCCTTCGTGAGTCCCTGTCGGGCGGCCAACGTTAAGAACGGCCGGTGCGCGAACCGAGGCAAGTCACGTTCCGCCGATAGCCCAACCACGCGGTCGAGCACCAGCCGGACCAGACGTCTGGCCAGAAGCCAGTTGGTCAAAGGCGGACATATCGCCCCCAAGGTGGCCCAAAGCTCGACCCGTGACGCAAACCACTCGGCAACCGGCAACCCGTTCCGTTCTGCGTAGACGGCCTTCGCATCGAGCATCAGGTGGGGCACATCGACATGAGCGGGGCATTCCAGCTTGCACATGCGGCAATTGACACAGAGGTCGAGGACGTGCTTGAATTCGGGCGACAGTGCGGCGTCGGGGGGTAGTTCGCCCTGGAGCAGGCCACGGATCAGGCTGGCCTTAGCACGCGGGGTAGCGTGTTCGGTCCCTTCCGTGCGGAACAGAGGGCACATTCGGAACCGCTCCGATCGGGTCCGGCACAGACCGCACCCCGTACAGGCGGCCACGTGTTCTTCGAGCTCCCCCGGTTGCCAGGGCCAAAGGGAAGCCAGCTCCCTGGCCTGGCCGTTTTCGCGGCGGTCCCGGAGCAACGCGGTGGACAGGTGCACCGGGCCGGTGATCTTGCGCGGATTGAGGAGCTCCTTGCCGTCGAACAGGTCCCGCACCTCGCGGAACGCCTCGACCAGCCGTCCGTACTGGCGGCGGACGTAGGGGGAGCGTGCCAGGCCCACGCCGTGTTCGGAGCTGATCGATCCGCCCAGCTCCAGTACCACGCTGTACATCTCGTCTGCCAGGGTCTCGAGCGTGGCAAACTGGGGGGCTCCGCGCAGGTCCATGAACGGCCGGACGTGGATCTTGCCCTGGCCCACGTGTCCGTAGATCGTGGCGACGACGCCGTGCGCGCGAAGAAGCGACAGGGCCTTGCTGAGGAACTCACGGGTGCAGTCCACCGGGACGCCCATATCTTCGATGAAGGGGATGGGGCGCGCCGCCGCCTTGGAACTCGCCAGTTGGCTTGCCGCCACCCGCCGCACGCTCCAGGTGCGGCGGATCTCGTCGGGCGAGTAGGCTTCGTGAGCGTGCGTTGCCAGACGGCGCACGCGGCGGACGCGGTTAATGATGAGCCGCATCCTGTTATAGGCTTCCACGTGGTCGTCTGCTTCGACTTCCAGCAGCAACGCGGCTTCGGCTGCAGGGGGGATAAGCCGCTCGTACTCCTCCCCCGCCGCGCGGGTCAGGTGCAGGAGCCGCCGATCCATCAGGTCGCAGACGGTGGGGCCATAGGGCAGGATCTCGTGGACTGCCTCCAGAGCCAGATCCAGGCGATCGAAGAACGCCAGCGCCACCGCTCGGGCCGGCGGCAGTGGCAGGGTTGCGAGCCTGGTGCCGGTGAGCACGGCCAGTGTCCCTTCCGTACCGCAGAGGAACCGCCCCATCCGGACCGTGCTGCCAACCACCACGTCGTGTAGCAGGTAACCACATCGATTGGGGGCACGCCGTTTCAACTGAAGCCGCTCGATCTCCGGCCAGTAGCGGCGCACGATCTCGCGCAACCCCTGGGCGACATCCTCAGCGGTGCGCTCCGGCCGCGTCCGGACACGGACCCCCACCGTTACATCGCCGACGTCCCACACGGTCCCGTCGGACAGCACGCACCGCACCCGCTCCACGTAGTCGCGCGTGTACCCGTAACGGAGGCTACGGGAGCCGGAGGCGTTCGTGCTAACTAGGCCCCCGATCGTACAGACCACGCTGCTGGCCGGATCCACAGGCAGCCGCCGGCCGTGTTTACGAAGTTCCGCTGCCACCGCCGAAAAAGAGGCGCCCGGCTGGACCACGACCGAGTCGGCATCGATACTGACGAGGCGGTTCATGTAGCGGGTAAAGTCGACCACGATCCCCCGGCCCAACGACTCCCCGGCAAGCCCTGTACCCGCCCCCCTGGGCAACAGGGGAATCCCGTTCTCCCAGGCGTACCGACAAAGCTGCATGACGTCCCCCTCATGCAGGGGGTACACGACGCCCAGGGGGACGATCCGGAAGATGCTCGCATCCGTGGCGTACAGGTAGCGCGACACGGGATCGAACCGCACATCCCCCTCGATGATCCCACGCAGGTCGTCCGCTATCCGATCCGGGTTTTGAATGCCAGTGGGCACCGCCATGTGACACTGAGCACCGGCGTTGCAAGCGTTAGGCGGAGATGCCCGTTCGCGGTCCGGATGACGTACCCGCTGCGTCACGGGCCAGACGCTTCCGCTCCTGCCGGTATCGCTCGGCGATCTCTATGTCCCAGGCACCATAGTCCGCAGCGGCCGGCAGTCCACGGAACTGAGTACCGCAGCGATAACAGACCACGGCGTCACCAATGAACAGGTACAGCACGGCATCGATGGCGGCGGTGATCACGAGAACCGCCAGGGCATGAACGTAGTGGTAATAGAGCCAGAACAGCGTGCTGACCAGAAAGCCGACCAGCAGGATCGCCAACCCCCAGGAGTGGGGAAAGTCCTTCTGGACGTACAGGTCGCGGCAACCACACAACGGGCAGAAGTGGAGCCGTTGCCGGTCGAAGGCATTGGTCTTCCAACTCGCCACCCGGCCGCAACTTGGACAGCGTGCGCTCCCGTCAAGCGGTTCGGGAAACGCGGCACGGCGGCCACACGCCGAACACGTGTAGGTCGGGCGGTCGCGCCTGTCGGATTCGGGCGAATCGGGCATTGCTGATCATCCAAAGCAACGGGATCAGTGATTCTACGGACCATCGGGCCGATTGTTCCCTGCGGCCGAATTCCAGGCCCCGTCCAGCCCGTCCGGCCGCTCAGATCGCCGACCTGCCCGACCGGCCCCGTCGATCGATCGATCAGTCGCCCTCCGGCCAGCTCGCCGAGCAACGCCATCACGGTGGCCGCGTACAGAATGCCCGTGGCCGACTGGGTCGAGCGGATCTGTGTGCACTTGTAGGCCAGAAATAGGCCGACGCTTACCCCAAGAAACCCGACTCCCACCTGGGCAAGCATAAGGTACCGGGCCTGCAGGTCCTGGATCGCGGAATCGATCAGCCCGTGCGGGACGGCAAGAAGGGCCCACCAGAGTCCCCGCGCCAGCAAAGCCGCCGCCGCGAGCGAAATGGTCCGCTTCAGCGGCCAGATGCTCATCCAGGGCCAGACCAGGTACCAGTGGCCCAGGATCATGGCGCTGTACACCGCCGCCACAAAAACGGACGAAAGCACGTAGTCGACGCCGATCAGCAGCCCCATGCCAGACGAGATCAAACGCGTCGCCACCAGTTGGGCAAGGCCACAGCCGGCCAGGAGGGCGAAGCAGAGCCTGCCCCAGCTTGTTCGCCCAAGCGTCCAGAAAACGAAGGCCGACCAGGACAGGAACGCCGCCAGCCAGGGCAACCAACCTCCGCCGGCCAATCCCAGGAGAACCGCGCAGCCCAGGGCCACGAGTGCCTGAGTGCGAAAGTACCAGGGATCGACCTCCTCTACAGGAACGAGCGGCAGGACAGCCCCGAGACCAATGAGCGCCCGGATCCCGAACTCACCGATCACGCCCGAGACTGTCATCGGTCGCCCATCACTCCGCCCACCGGAACCAGACTCAGGAAGCTGTCGGGCTTCTCCTTCAGGGTTCCCCGCAAAGCGCTCGTAATGCAGACGGAGGTCTGGTTGCGGACGCCCCGGATCGTCATGCAGGTGTGCACGGCTTCGATCACAACCCCCGCCCCCCTGGCATTCAGTTCATGCATGATCAGGTCGGCGATCTCTACCGTCAGGCGTTCCTGAACCTGAGGGCGCCGGGACAGGACGTCGACGACACGAGCCAGCTTGCTCAGCCCCACGATCGACCCATCGGGAACGTAGCCGACGTGCACACGGCCGAAGAACGGGAGCAAATGGTGCTCGCAAAGGCTGGCGAAGCTGATGTCACGCACGACGACGATCTCGTCGTACTTCTGCGTAAAGACGCGCTGGAGGTGCTTGCGAGGATCCTCGTGTAGCCCCCCGAAAAGCTCGGCGTACATCCGCGCCACTCGTGCTGGCGTTTCACGTAACCCTTCCCGATCTGGGTTTTCCCCAATCGCAACCAGGATCTCACGAACCGCTCGCTCAATCCGCGCCAAATCGATTGGTTTGGCGGCCTGCGGCCGGCGGTTCGACCGCACCTCCTCGCCCCGTTCCAGCACTGAACCTCGGTCCATTTCTTCACTCACTGGAGTCACACAGCAGGCACACGATTCGATCAAAGAACTATACGAGCGAAGGAAGGATCTCATTCTAGTTGGGGTATGGTAGCTGGGTCCGGGCGCGCCCAGATGGCTCAAGACGCTGGAACGGTCCGGGAACTCTCTATGGCTGGACTTCCGTCACCACAGCGAAGGATTGCCGAGCTCGTTCTCACGCGCGGCGTGCCGTTGGTGTACCTGGCCGCGTTGCTTTCGCTGCACATCCAGGCGCGCGGCCTGTTCGGCGAGCAAGGCATTCTCCCGCTTCGAACATCCCTGCAGCTTTTTCAGTTTCAGGGTGACTCCCCCCTCTCACGGCCCTCGCTCTTCTGGTTTTCCACCACGCCATGGTTCCTTGAGGCCGTTTTTGCCACCGGATACGTGGCGGCCGCTTGCGCGGTCGCCGGTCTGTTCCCCGGGCCCAGCTACCTGGTGATGTGGCTTGTGTACCTGTCGTTTGTCAACAGCGTCCAGCACTTCCTGGCATACCAGTGGGACAACCTCCTGTGCGAATCCTGCTTCTGGCTCGGTGTCATACTCCCCTGGCGGCCCAAGCAGCCCGTCGATGGCAAGGGCAGTTCGTTCGGCTACTGGGTGATCGTCCTCCTGGTCTTCAAGCTGATGTTCCAATCGGGGCTGGTCAAGGTGCTCAGCGGCGACCCGACCTGGCGGAACCTGACGGCCATGCAGTACCACTACATGACCCAACCTCTTCCGAATCCGCTGAGCTGGTATGCCTTCCACCTCCCCCCTACCTGGCACCGTCTGGAGACGCTGGCAGCGCTGGTGATCGAACTCATCCTGCCCCCGCTTGTCTTTTTCGGGCATACCGCGCGGCTGAGCGCCGGGGTAGGCTTCTGCGTGCTGCAACTGTGCATTCTGCTGACCGGAAATTACGGCTTTTTCAACGTGCTCACCCTCGTTCTGTGCGCTTCGCTGTGGTGTGTGCCAACGCCGCGGGCACTTGCCGCGGCAGTCCGCTCCGACCCCAAGGGGGCTGCTGCGGCAACCCTCTACATCCTGACCATGCTCGTGCAACTGCACGCCATCAGCACCCGCCACCTGAGCAGACCAGAGCGTATCGTCTGGTGGCTCGGCACACGCTACCGGGTCTCCACCCCGTACGGCCTGTTCGCGGTCATGACCACGCAACGTCCTGAACTGATTCTGGAAGTCAGTTCGGACGGCAACAGATGGCAGGAAGTGACGTTCCGGCACAAGCCCGGCCCCCTTGACCGTCGGCCGCCGGCCCTCCTGCTGCACATGCCGCGTTTAGACTGGCAGATGTGGTTCGCGGCGCTTGGCCCCCAAGCTGAACCCTGGCTACCGCGGTTTTTGAATCTGCTGGTGGAGGCAAAGCCGGCGGCGGTGCTGGATCTACTCGATCCCTCTGGCCGGGACACGCTGCGCCGCGCGCAATACGCCAGGCTCGTCCTCTACGACTACCGGTTCACAAGCTGGCAAGAGGGACATGCGTCAGGCCGCTGGTGGACCAGAGAACGAATTGCCGTGGTCGTGGAGGTCTCTGGTCGGTCTTCCCGCCAGGCCCAGTCCTCTTCGCCGCACCTGATCGAGGACCTGCGCAGTGATCTTCGTGCCGGCGTTGCGGCCGCGCCCGCCGGTGGTGTGCACAGCAACGATCCACCGTCCCCTGCGGCCGTAGCTCCAAATCGGACTGCCACTTTGTCCGAAGTAGGTGTCAGCGAGATGACGGACGAGCCCACCGCGCACAGAGACTACCCGAGTGGCGCTCCAGTACTGACGCTTCCCCCTTTCCTCGAAAGGATCAGGGGGCAAATCAACCGGGTAGCCGCACAGGTTCAGCAGTCCGGCGCGGAACTGGCGTGCGCTCAGCACCGCCAGCCCGAACCAACCGGTCGTTTCGCCCACCGGACGGTCGAGCTCGATGACGGCCACGTCTGCGCGAGCACGGTGATGACGCTGCCACTGGCGGGGTACCCAAACGGGTCGAGCACGATGTGTTCCAAAGGGCAGCTCAGCCCCACGCCTCCCTGGGCTGACGAAAACCTGGGTCGCAAAACCGCCGAAACGGCGGTCGAACACGCAGTGGGCTGCCGTCAACGCCAGCATCGCATGGACTAGGGCACAGGTACCGGCCAGGGTTATCCCTGTCGGAAACCTGCTTTCCAGGTGACAGATCGCCCGCCAGGGAAACCGAGTGCTGTCGTGCACCGGGACCCGTTCGTCGACCTGCAGCACGGCCTCAAGCTGCCCACCGGGCGCCAGATCCAGGGTGTGACCGGCCGTGTGGACGCCGGCGTAGCCATGCATGGTCCCCCTCCGCGCATCGACTCGGTAGCTGCGCAAATCTACCGCGCAGCCACCGTGCGTGCAGGTGGCGATCGGTTCTTCGACCGGCCTGCAAGCCCAGGTGGTAATGGGCTAGTCGCGTGAAGAGGTGGACCGGAGCAAGACCGTGCGCGCGGGAGGCCCGTGGTAGCGCGTGTTGTATCGGGAATGCAGTTCGCGAACACGCTCCGGATCGGCCGGCTCCGTTCCCTCGGGGGGCGGATACTGTCCCATGCCCCGAAACGGCAGAGGCTCCACCGTCAACGGATGCAACGTAAGCGGGTCGGCCGACTTGCAGTAGCCCACCGTCCGGAGCAGGTACGTCCGGACCCAACCGTCAGGAGGATCGGGCAGGCTGCGGGCGTCGAAGGTGATTTCGACCGCATCACCGGCGCCGAAGATCAACAGGGCGTCGTCCTCTTCCTCCAAGAGCTCCTTCACCGGACCATAGCGGGTGTAGTAGCCGTACTGCCGGACCAAAGGAGTGGGGTCGGTGCGGGCGTAGTCGAACTCGGTGGGCCAGCGGCCATCGGGAGAGTACTCCTGCAGGTGGCCACGGTAAAGAAGGGTCGCCGCCTCAATCGGCACGAGCTTCTTTCGCACTGTGATGTCCGCGTCCGCGATCCCCAGGAACACCTCGTCCCAGTAGACCTGTGCGTTGGTCCGGATCCGAAGTCGGATCTCCGCACCGGTGGGAATGAGTCCGGACAGCTCGACGGTCATGGTGCGTGGCGAGCCCGCGGGCACACCCGCCACCGGTACGATCTCCTTCCAACCACCCCCCGGTTGCTCCACGTCGATGGCGGGAAGCTTCAGCTCTACGCCCGCGGTTGCGGCGGCGTAATTCGTGTCGGAGAACGCGTATTCGACCCAACCGCCCAGGCAGAGGAAGACTCGCTGGCCCTGGCGAAGCTCCGGCACCCGGAAGCTGCAGACAACGAAGTGGTCTTCGGCATAGCCTGGCCACGTGGCGAGGAGTCGGAAGTCGTCGACTGCGTTGCGATCCAGATGGCGGAGCTTTTCGGTCACGTCGTGGCCGTGATGGTCCAGCGCCCTGAGTACTTCCACACGCCGGGCAAAGCAAAGGGTTTCGCCGGTAGCACGGTTCTCAGGAGGGGCGAAGCGTTCGTCTGGGTAGACGAGTGTACCCGCCGGGTGATCGATCGCCACAAGCTCGAGGTAATCGAGGTAGCACACTTCGTCCATGGGCTCGGCGATCGCGATCCGCAACGTACCGTCCACGGGTTGGAGTTGGCGGCCGGTGATGCGGAGGACTTCGTCCGGGTCGGGCGGATTGTAGACACCGGGCCGCAAGAGGTAACCCAGACCGCCTCCTCCGAGGAAGTCGCACACGTATTCGTACCGTGAGCCGTTCCAGGTGAACAGGACGGGGCACGACAGCGTCTTTCGGCGCACTTCGCGCACCATGTGCAGTTGACTTGCTGCTAGGCCGACTTCCCCCTGAATCATGTTGTCGGCCCATCGGATCCGCAGTCCGTCCAGTTGGGTGAAGTTTGCCAGGCCGAGGGTGATCGGGCCGTGCACGGAGGGGCCACCGCCGGCGCGTGGCCGAATCTCATCGATGATCGTCAGGCTGCCTGCGTGCACGAGGTAGCGGGTACCGACCGCGTCGGCGGTGCTGCGCAGCTCTTCTCCGTCGTTTCGTACTCCGGTAAACCTCAGCTTGACCCAGTGGTTACCGTTGCCTTCGGTCTTGAACCCCACCAGCCCTTTTCCGGGCACGAATCCCACCAGTTCGGTGAACCCGTCGTCATCGAAGTCCTCACTGACGAGAGCGTTCGGCTGGTTGTCGGCGGAGAATCGCGGCAGCAGACCGCGACGTACGCCCACGACGCCCCGCTGGGTCATCCCGACCCACAGGGGGGCGCCGTTCGAAAGCGCCACCACGTCCCAGCGACCGTCGAGGTCGAGGTCGGCGACGCGTGGCTGGGCAATGGGGCCAGGAAGTCCGGAGAGCGACTCCCACGCGAGATCCTGCCGGCTGTTGGGGTAGTCGGTGAGTTTTCGGTCCCCTTTCCCGATGAACAGGATTCCAGGCTGCCCGGCAGGCCCGACGACGAGGTCAGGGACGTCGTTAAGGTCGAAGTCCACGACCACGAAGTCGGCTGCTGCGTGGGGAGGCACCTGGAGCCCCTGAAGCGGCGCGGCTGTGAAGTTGAGCACTCGGTCATTCTGGAAGAGAAGGATCCCACCATCCGGCTGGGAGGCGAGGAGATCCACATCACGATCGTTGTCGATATCGGCGAACGTCACCGCTGTCAGCGGCCCGGCGTAGCAGAGCGGTTGGTCGGTGTGTTGGCTGAAGGCGGTAGTCAGCCCGCGAGGTGTGGTGTTGTCGTTCGCGGTGGGGCGTTGTGGCACGTGGGCAGGCCGTCCGGTGTTGAGGAGCACCAGGGCTTGTACGGGTTGGTCCGTTGAGGGGTTGTCCAGGAACTCGGCCAGCTTGTCGGTTGGGCAAAGGTTGGCGACGAACAGATCGAGATCGGCATCCTGATCGAGGTCGACGAAAACGGCGTCCACGGACACGACATCGCCGCCGGCTGCATCTGCGGAGGAGGTCACGTCTTCGAAAGAGCCCCCGTTGTTATGGAAAAGCAAGTTTGGACCTGCATTGCAGATGTACAGGTCGGGGAGCAGGTCGTTGTCGTAGTCGCCAACTACGACGGCGACCGCCAGATAGGGGGCGACAAGACCTGACCGGTCGGTTACGTCCGTGAACTTTCCGCCCCCATCGTTGCGGAGCAGCACATGTGTGATTTGTCCGTCTTTTAGGGCAGCGCTGAGCAGCAGCAGGTCCTGGTCGCCGTCGCCGTCGTAGTCAAAAACCGCCCAGGGAAAGCCGCGTGTGGTGTAGAGCCGCCAGACGGCGCGTGCCACGGGGTCCTGGTCGAAGTCGCTTTCCCGCACCCACCTGGCACCGTCACGCAAGGCAACCTTCAACTCCGCCCAGGGGGCATAGACGGGAGGATGCGGAAGGCTGACCTCTGCATGGCCGCGGGGGACCGTACCGATAGCGTAGGCGTAGGGCCCCATCTCATCGTAGATGACCCCCGCTTTCTGATGCGCCTTTGCCGCTTCGAGCTGCTGTTTGCGGAGCATGTACTTCTTGGCCCCCTCGATATCGCCTTTCAGGGCGAGGAGCCCCTGCAACCCGTAAACTGCCGCCACGAGGTAGGGATTCCGATCGAGTGCTTGGCGGAAGCACTCTTCGGCTCGGTCCCGATCCGATTCCCGGTAGCAGTCGCCCAGCCAGTACCAGGCAAATGCGTCGGAGGGATCGAGTTCCGTTACTCGCTGGAAGTGTTTCGCTGCTTCCTGTTTGTTCCCCCGATGGTTCAGAATGATGCCCAGGCAGAAATGGGCGTGCGGCACATCGTCTCGTTGCTGGAGGATTTCCCGGAGCAGCTTTTCTGCTTCGGCGATAGGTTCCGTTTTGTTCTTATTGAGCAGAGCGATAGCCAGGTTGATGCGCGGGGGCAGCCAGTTGGGGGCAAGCTCGACTGCCTTGCGGAGCAGTTCGATCGCCTGGTCGCGACCGGCATCGTAGCGGTCGATCAGGGCGCAGGCCTGAGCGTTCAGGCGGATGGCTTCGAGCTGGTCCGTAGTCCAGCTCAGCGTGGCCGACCGTCCGTTCTGGGCCACACTGTCCCCCTTCCCGCCCTCTGGCGTGCGGCTACAGCTCACAACGGCGCACAACAGCGAGCTCGCCAGGAGAAACCCCAAGAATCGAGTGGGCGAACGGAAAACCGCGTTCATCGCTAAAGCATCCCAGGAAGGTCCGTCGCCGAGTCCCATGATGTCTAGCGCAACTACGGCGGTTGGGCGAGCGACGTTCGGCATAAAGGAGTGTGGTTAGAATCGAGTGACCGATAGCAGGTGGGTGCGGATGGCACGCGTTGTCCTGAGAAACGTTACGAAGCGTTTTGGCGACCACGTTGCGGTATCGGGGTTGAACCTGGACGTGGAGGACGGGGAGTTCCTCGTGCTGGTGGGCCCGTCCGGTTGCGGCAAGAGCACCACGCTCCGATTGATCGCCGGCCTGGAGGAGCTGACGGAGGGGGAAGTCTATATTGGGGATCGCTTGGTGAACGGCGTTCCGCCGCGGGATCGGGACGTGGCCATGGTGTTCCAGAGCTACGCTCTCTACCCCCATCTCACTGTTTACGACAACCTTGCGTTCGGTCTACGCATGAGGCGGCGGCAGCTTGGACTGTCGAAAGGCGATATTGACCGGCGGGTGCGGGAGGTGGCACGGACGCTGGGGATCGAGCCGTTGCTGGGCAGGCGGCCGAAGCAGCTTTCCGGTGGGGAGCGGCAGCGGGTAGCTTTGGGGCGAGCGATTGTTCGTCATCCGAAGGTGTTCTTGTTCGACGAGCCGCTCTCAAACCTGGACGCTCAGCTCCGGGTAGAAGTGCGAAGGGAACTCAAGCAGTTGCATCGGAGGCTGCAGGCGACGATGATCTTCGTGACTCACGATCAGATCGAAGCGATGACCCTGGGGGACCGCGTCGTTGTGCTCAGGGACGGTGTGATCCAGCAGGTGGACACGCCGCAGCGGTTGTATCAGGAACCGGCGAACCTTTTTGTGGCGCGGTTCATCGGCTCGCCCCCCATGAACCTACTGACAGGACGGTTACGTTCCGAGGGTGACGTGGTGCGGTTCGAAACCGATGGGTTCTCGCTCTCCCTACCGCCCGCTGCTGTGCCGTCGAGTGAAATCGGGAGGATTGTCCTGGGCATCCGACCGGAAGATCTTTCCCTTGCCGTCGAACGGGCGAATAATTACAACGTTGGAAAAGCTGGCCGTATGCAAGGCCGGGTGGAGGTTGTGGAGCCCATGGGGGCTCAGCAGCTTCTGTACGTGGCGGTCGGCGCGAACGCGCTGGCGGTACTGAGCAGGAGCGAGGAGAACATCCAACCGGGTCAGTCGGTACCCTTGGTGGTTCGTGTCGATCGTTTGCACTGGTTCGATCCAGATACGGAGCGCCGGTTGGTGGTTGGCACAGCCACACTGGAGAGGTAGCCTGGGTGTTCGGATCCCACGGCTACTGTTCGACCATCCTGGTTGGGTGGGGGGCTTGCGAAGTGGGAGTCAGCTCCCACTTTTTTGTTTGGATTCTTTGCCGTTGGCCGGCCAGCCGCCGCATCTGGCACGAGGCATGCTCAGGAGGTTTGCTGGGCCGCGCCGGAGAGGTAGCCATGAAGAACGAAGAAGTACTTCGGCTGGTGGAAGCGCTCCACCGCGAACGCCGATTGGACAAAGAGACGATCTTTCGGGGTATTGAGGCCGCCTTGCTGGTGGCTGCCCGCCGTCGGTTTGAGGAGCCCGACAAGGTCGAGGTCAAGATCAACCGAGAAACGGGAGAGGTGCAGGTCCTGTACCGCGGTGAGGTCCACCGTCCCGAGGAACTGGGGCGAATTGCTGCGCACATTTCCCGTCAAACGCTGATGCAGAAAATCCGTGAGGCAGAACGGGAGCGGCTTTACGACGAGTATGCCGATCGCGTCGGCGAACTGGTGCAAGGTAACATCACGCGGACCGAGCGCGGGTTCGTAGCGGTGGATTTGGGCAGTATCGAGGCCATCCTGCCCCGCAGTGAACAGATGCCGCGGGAACGCTTCCGGGTTGGCCGGCGGGTCCGGGCGATCATCAAGGAGGTTCGTCGCGACAATAACCGGTTGCGGATCGTGCTCTCGCGAACACACCCGGACTTCATCCGTCGCCTATTCGAACGCGAGGTTCCGGAGATTCAGGAAAACGTCATCCAGATCAAGGGAGTGGTCCGCGAGCCGGGCATGCGGGCCAAGGTTGCCGTTGCTTCGGTCGACTCGCGGATCGACTGTGTGGGCGCGTGCGTCGGTGTACGTGGTTCTCGGATCAAGAGCGTTCTGGATGAGCTGGGCGGCGAGAAGATCGACATTGTTCGTTGGAACGAGCAACCGCAACATTTTATCGCAAGTGCTCTTCAGCCAGCCGAGGTCAAGGAGGTGATGCTTTTCCCCGCTCTTGGCCGGGCCATTGTGCTTGTGCGGGAGGACCAGCTCAGCCAGGCGATCGGTTACCAGGGTCTGAACGTGCGCCTGGCGTCACGGCTGACGGGGTGGGAAATCGAGATCATGACCGAGGAAGAGCTGGAAGCGGAGGCTCAGCGCGCGTTGATTCGTTTCACCAGCCTGGAAGGGGTGACAGCGGACCTGGCGGATCGCCTGATTGAGCAGGGTATCCTGAGCTACAGTGATTTGCTTTCGCTCGGCCCACAGCTTGTCGCTGAACTTTTGGAGATCCCGGCAGAACAGGCTGCAGCGCTTCTGGAGCAGGCGAAGGAGAAGGTCAGAGCCGGGGAGGATCCGGCCGAGTTGGCGGCCAGGAGCACGACTCCGGAGGAGCCCCCTGCTGCTGCTGAGCAACAAGGTAAAGAGGAGGAACGGGACCAGGGGGGGCTTGAAGGCGGTGCGGAAGACGCGGGTGTGGGTGTCGAAGAGGGAAGTACATCGCAGAGCGAACAGGCTGGCGGCGAAGGCTCGCTAGCGGCCGGTGAGGCGGAGCCGGCGACGGGGGAAAGCGAGCCCGTATCGGGGGCGGGAGCCGAGGTTGGCGCCGGAACGGGTGCCGAGCAGAGCGGGCCTGTGTCGGATGAGACGCAGCTTGCGCAACACAGCGCAGAGCCCGCTCCAGAATCCCCGTCGAACACGAACGGAAAAGCTGGCGTTTGAGTCAAACGTTTCCATTGTGTATACTGCAACAGGTGGGGCCGTTGTGAGGCGAGGGCCGGTTGGCTCACCCCGACCGGTCGGACCGGGTTTTTCGCCACGCCACGACCAGGCCGTTCCCAACAGTTGCGGGCTCTTCCCGACCATCGGCCCTGATCTGTAGGCGCAGGATGCATTTGTGCCGTGTGCGGCGCACCATCGGGAACGATCGGTGTGCCGAACGCCTCCAAGGGGTGTAGATGCGCGTGTGTTGTCGGTTAGGAGCGTGTTTGTCCGGACGCCGGTGATGGTGTGAGGCGTGTCTGGACGGTAACGGCGAACGAGCGGAGGGAGCGAAGAGCTTTGGGAGAAAAGAAGTTTCGTATCCACCAAGTAGCGAAGCGGCTTGGCAAAACCTCGCGCGAGGTGATGGACGCTTGCGCTGCGCTGGAGATCGAGTGCAAGAGCCATTTAAGTTCCGTCACCGAGGGTGATCTTGCCCGGATCGAAGCGTATTTCAACCGTCCGCCGTCGCCGCCAGAGTCGATTGCCTCGGCGGTCCCGACGTCGCGCATGGTGCCGCCCACACCGACGGGAGCCCCGGTGGATCTGGACCAGGTCCTCAAGGGGCAGCAACCGAAGAAGGCCAAGTCTGCCGGCGAGCGTCCCACGAAAAAGCGAAGCCGCCCGCGTCCCGTGCCTGCGGTGACCCTTCCCGGGGTTCCTCCTCGCCCAGCCTCGACTGCCGGAAGCGCTCGGGCTTCGGGAACACGTCCGGTTCCGCCCCCGCCCCCGCCGCAACGTGGCGAGCGCGTCCAGCAGCCGAAGCAGGCGCTGACCCCTGAGCTGCTCCGAAAAATCCGCGAAAAGCAAAAGTCGATGCAAACCGGCCAGATCCCGAGGCCCAAACCTCAGGCCGGTGGCCAAGAAGCGCCCCGCATGCGGATTCTCGCCGTTCCAAAGCACATCGAGAAAGAGGAGGAAGGACGGCGCGGTCCCCGGGGAATTGGCGAAGAAGGCCGTCTGCGGCGGCGCGCACGGCGTGTGCGGCGTCGTGAACGAACCGAAGAAGAGGAACTGCTCCGCGACCTGAGCGCTCTCGATGACGAAGCCGAAGAGCCGTCTCACGAGCCACAGAAACCGTTCCGGCAGCGTCGTCGTGAACAACCTCAGCCCCCTCGCCGGCCCGAACGGGTCGTCATCGAACCACCGCTGACCGTGCGTTCATTTAGTGAAGCCCTGGGCGTTAAAGCGACCGATATCCTACGTAGACTGATAACCTTAGGTTATGCCGCCACCATTAACTCCTCCTTGGAACCGGAGACTGCCGCACTGATCGCGGACGATTTGGGCATCGACGTGGAAATCAAGCAACCCAAAGATCCCGAAGAAGAAGTCCTCGCGTCCATTAAGCCCGATCCAGCGAAAATGGTACCGCGACCACCCGTTGTCACCCTGCTCGGCCACGTGGACCACGGCAAGACCTCCCTCCTGGACCGCATCCGACGTACCAACGTCGCTGCCACGGAGGCTGGGGGCATCACCCAGTGCATCCGGGCGTGGCAGGTGGAGCGCGATGGCCGCAAGATCACGTTCCTCGACACCCCAGGTCACGAAGCATTCACGGCCATGCGAGCTCGCGGCGCCCAGGTCACGGACATCGCGGTTATCGTCGTCGCCGCCGACGATGGCGTGATGCCGCAAACGGTCGAGGCGATCTCGCACGCAAAGGCCGCCGGCGTGGACATCATCGTGGCGATCAACAAATGCGACCTGCCTACGGCTCGACCCGAGCGGGTCCTGCAGCAGCTTGCCCAGCACGACCTCATTCCAGACGAGTGGGATCCTGTCAACGGTGTGCCCTGTATCCGCTGCTCCGCAGTGACCGGGCAGGGAATCGACGAGCTCCTCGATCACATCCTGCTGCTGGCTGAAGCTCGCGAGCTCAAGGCCGACCCGACGGTGCCTGCGATCGGCGTCTGTCTCGAGGCGTCCCGCGACGAGGGGCGCGGCGTACTGGCCACCTTCCTCATCCAGCAGGGCACGTTGCACCGCTCGGACATCGTCGTCTGTGGGGTCGGCTACGGGCGGATCCGATCGATGTGGAACGACCAGGATCGCATGATCAAGGAAGCCGGCCCGGGTACCCCGGTGCTCGTCAGCGGCCTGAACGAGGTCCCGAACGCGGGCGACAAGTTCCTCGCCGTCGAAGACATGGAAACAGCGCGGCGGATCGCGGAGAAGCACATCGAGCAAAAGCGCCTGGCGCAACCGACGACGAGAAAACTGACCCTCGAGGACATCCTGGCCGGTAAGGAAAAGAAGCAGTTGCCGCTCGTCATCCGTGCCGACACCCACGGGTCGCTGGAAGCCATCGAAAAAGAACTCCAGAAGTTCCAAGACGACGAGGTGGAGGTTCGGGTGCTGCACAGGGATGTCGGGGCCATCACGGAAAGCGACGTTCTCCTGGCGGAAGCTTCCGCAGGTATCATCGTGGGCTTCAACGTGGGAGTGGAACCACGAGCGCGTCAAGCGGCCGAAACGAAGGGCATCGAGATCCGCCGCTATCGCATCATCTATGAGCTCTCCGACGACATCCGTGCAGCTCTGGAAGGTATGCTCACCCCCGAACGGCACATCGAGGATATCGGAGAAGCCGAAGTCCTGCAAACGTTCCGCATCCGCGGCGTGGGAACCGTGGCTGGATGCCGAGTCCGACGTGGTCGGGTGCTCCGCAACGCTTACGTCCGTGTGCTCCGGGATGGCCGTGTGATCTATCCAGATCCGGAAAGTGACCGGCATGTGCGGATCGTCTCCCTGAAGCGGTTCAAGGAAGACGCGCAGGAAGTGCGTGCGGGCTTTGAGTGCGGGCTGCGGATCGAAGGATTCGATGATGTCAAGGTGGGCGATGTGCTCGAGGTCTACGAGATCAAGGAAGTCCGCCGCAGTCTTGGTGAGCGAACGGAAGCCGCCGAACCGGTAGGGGCCGGGGCCAGTTAAACGAGCGGACGTCCGCCGACGGAAGGCTCATGGTTGTCGGCACGCTACGCCTGTACCTGGTCATTCGCGAGGCGCGATCGCTGAAGGACCGCCGTCGCGTGCTTAATTCGCTCAAAGATCGCTTGCGGAACCAGTTCAACATCTCCATCGCCGAAGTAGACGGGCATACGAGTCACCAAGTCGCCACGCTGGGCGTAGCCATCGTAACGAACGAAGTTCGGCACGCGCAACAGGTCCTGAGCCAGATCGAGTCGCTCGTACGCGCCCATCCGATTGCCGTTGTGACGCGAGCCGAAACGGAGATCCTGTGATCGGCGACACCTGGGCTCTCCGCACCGAGGCCGAAGAGGCAGCCAGCGTCGAGGTGGGCGCCGTCCGGTGGTTTCAACGGCCCTCGCGCTCCCTCTGCGGCAGACGCTTGTCCCCCTTCCCTGCTTGTCCATCGACAGGCTGGCGCCCGCCCCCGCTGCCTGGGCTGTTGCTGAACGGGGCCGATGCGACCCGCCTACTGCGAACGTCGGCCTCCGCAGAGGGGGCAGGCCCCGACCCGAGCCCTGCTCAGCCATGCCGCGGCCGCCCCCCTGCCAACCAAGTGCGGTCACTCCGGGTGGATGGGCGCGAGGAAGGAGCCCTTATGGCTGGTTGGGCGAGGTCATCTGGGCCGGATTGGTCCGGCTGTCCAATAGTCCCGCTACTTGCTTCGTTTCTTGGTGCGTGACTTGTCCGAAGACCGAGCGGCGGCTTTTGCACTCGAACGGGGCTTCGAGCCAGCTTTGCCCCCTCGGGCACGTTCCGCCGTCTTCCCCTTGGACCGGTTGGAGCGAGCGCGGCTTCGGCCAGCCCCCTCGGTGACTGCCAATCCCTCTGCATTCTGGGCCACGTAGCTACAGCTCACGGCCAGGAAACAAGCATCGCACCGCGGCACCCGTTCTGTGCAGAGTACCGATCCGTGTTCGCGGACAACGGCGTCCACGTCGGCGAAGTCTTTCTGCGGCAAGGCCTTCCGCAGCAGAGGCTGGACAACGCTCACTTCCGGCGCGACCCCAAGTATGCGGCTCCAGACCCGAACCGCCGTGCCGTCGACTGGGCAGGCGTTGTTACAGAAAACGTCTCGGGCAAGCCGCTCGCGCACGTACTCCGTGAACCACCCCTTGCCCTTGAACTTGCTGCTGAGTCCTTTGATGCCCCCCTTCGTCCACTTGTCGATCTCGAAGGTGTACTCGGTTTCGAAGACATCGTAGAGCAGGTTTTTCAACCGTCGCGCCTTGTCGGTGGGGTTGGGCAAATCGGCCAGCACCTCGGCCAGCTCGGGAATCGGCGAGACGCGTACCTCGTTCCAATCGCAGAACCGTTCCCGGAGCCGCACCAGAGCGGCTCGGGCACGCGCTTCCTGGGCGTCTTCGGCAAGAACGGCGAGGATCATCTCCTCGATCAATGGCAGCTTTTGTTCAGGAGGTGGCGGCACATCGTACTGGTTCCTGACCAATCCGAACACTTCTTTGATGGTGGATTGCAGCTTCCTCTTGGCCGGCTTGTTCGCCGATCGTTTCGCCATCCGTCACCTCCTGCACCGCTCCTGTTCGTGTGTCGTGCAGTTCATTCCGTATTGCCTGTACGGACGTCCTCTTCGACGTTCTCCCCTTGCCGGGGAGATTCGGCTTCCTTTACGCTCGTGCCCCCCTCTCGCGCAGCCCGCCTCTGCCGTTCTTCTTCCAGTTCGCGCAGGATCCGCGACACCTCGATGCTGTGTTTGACGCCACGATCCACCACGAAACGCAGTCGAGGAATGTGCTTGGTTCGAAGCGACTTCGCCAGCTTCGTGTGGAGATAGCGGCTCGCGGATTGCAATCCACGCAATGCGTCCTGCTCTTCCTCCTCACCCCCCATGATGGAGACGTATACCTTCGCGTGTCGCAGGTCGGCACTTACCTCGACCCGCGTTACGGTTATGCCCCGTAGCCTGGGGTCACGGAGCTCGTTCAAGATCGTCGACGCGACGATTTCCCGAACCAGTTCCGCGACACGTTCTGTTTTCCAGCCTGCCATGCCCGTGGCCTCCCCACAGAGCTGCCCGCTTTCTACATGGTAGGTAGCAGTGCAAGCCAGTCCTGGGAACGGCCCGCCAGGTCGCCGCCCCGGTACTTCCTGGGCATTTTTGCAGAACGGGTGGCGCTTTAGGCGAGGGCATCACATCAGCTTTCCCGAAGCGGACAGCCGACTACACTGTAAGTAGCGAGGATCGCGGTGCCTGAGGAATCGGGCCAATGTAGCTAACCAAGATGTGAGGAAACAAGATGCCAGTGTTCGCCACACTCTTGGGCCTTGTCCTTCTCGGATGGAATACGGTGGCCTTGCCGAGAGGGGACAGCGGGGACGCGTCCGACGCGAGCGTCACTCCGGTTGATCGCGAACAGTTGCGCACGCTGTCGCGCTATTTTCTGAACCTCGGCGTCGAACCCCCCCGCCCGTTCCGGCCGCTGAAGAACCGCACCGTCGAAGAGAGCCGAAAGCTGGAAGCGATCGCGTGGTTCTGCACCGCGCGAAAGTACGTGCTTACCCGTCAGTTCAACAAAGCGGTGGAAGCGTACCAACGCGCCCTCACGTACGATCCCAAGGCATCGGAGATCTACCGCGACCTTCTCGCCGTGCTGCGTGTCCTCGGGCGGCGTCGGGAATTCGAGCAGTACCTTCGCCAAGCTGTCGAAGTGGACCCGCAGAACCATGAATTCCTTTTCCAGCTTGCGATCCAATCGTTGGCTGCACGGGACCTGGAAGGGGCCGCCAAGCTGCTGGAACGCGCGCTGAACAGCCCGAAGCTGGACCGAAACTCCTTCGACTACGTCCGGATCTGCCTGCTGCTTGGCCAGATCCACGCCGACCGGAAGGAAACCAAAGAGGCGGCCAAGTATTTCGAGGTGGTGTTGGCGGCGTTGAAGCAACCGCGGAGGTACGGCCTGTACGACCATCCGGACCGGAACATTCTGTATCGCGATCTCCCTGGTCTCTACGAACGGATGGGCCGCACGTTCCTGGCCGCGAAGCGGTACGAGCTGGCTCTCGATGCGTTCCGGCTCGGCCAGGAATCCGCAGGGGCGCGCGGGGAGCAGTTCGAGCTGCTTATCGCCCGGACGTACGCAGAACAGGGTAAGTTTGAGGACGCACTCACACACATCGAGAAGTACATCCGCATGCAGACCCCCCAAAGTACCGAACCCTATGAGCTTCTCGCCGACGTGCTCGAAAAGTTGGGCAGGAAGGAGGAAGTGATACGCAGGCTCGAGGAGGCCCTGCGGCGTGACCCGCAGAACCCCAGCTTGCGGTTCTTTCTCGCACAACAGTACGAGCGCGCGGGCAGAGCCGACCGCGCCAGGCAACTCTACGAGGAGCTCGCCGAGAAGAGTCCGACGCCGCAAGTTTACCTGGCGCTAGCGGGGTTCCACTGGAAACAGGGCAACGTCGAACAGGCGCTGGAGCTGCTCGAAAAGGCGGCCCACACCGCGTTCCGGCAGCGTGATCTGCGTGCCTTGCAACTGCTGGAAGCCAGGGCGGCCGAGTTCGCATCGCCGCCGGACGCCTATCGGCGCGCCGCCGAGATCATCCGTGAACAGCTTCAGAAGTCCCCCACCGCCGTCGGTTTCGAGTTCAAGTACTTCTTCGCCCACGTGGCCAAGCAAGCCAAGGACCTGGACACTGCCGTTCGGCTGCTCACCCTCTGTCGCGATGAACGGCCAACGCTGGACATCGTGATTATTGAACTGCACGAACTGCTCATGGGAGCGCGCCGCTATAAGGAAGCGGCAGAGAACCTGCGTTTCGCCCTGACGAAGGGTCCGTGGGCGGTGAGGCCGAATCCGATCGCTTACGCCGAGCTGGCCCGGGCGCTCCTTCTGGCCGGCGAACTGGACGAGGCAGCAACCGAAGCAAAACGCACCATCGAACTCCTCCCCACTCGCGCCACCGGCTACATGCTGCTGGCCAGCGTGTACGTCCGGGAAAAGAAGTTCAAGGACGCCATCGAACTGCTCGAAGACGCGCGCAAGAAGCTGCAAGACCGTCCCGACGAAGAACGCCGCCTGCTGTATCAGCTCTCCAACGTCTACTTCGAAATGGGCGACCTGAACAAAACCGAGGCTGTGCTGCTGGAGATCATCCGCCGATGGCCCGATGACCCCGGCGCCTACAACGACCTCGGCTACATCTGGGCTGACCACAACAAGAACCTCGATAAAGCGGAAGAGTTCATCCGGAAGGCGCTGGAGCTGTACGACCAGAAGCGCGAGCCCGGTGAACCGGAGAAGAACGCCGCTTATCTCGATTCCATGGGCTGGGTGCTGTTTAAGAAGGGCAAGTATCAGGAGGCGCTCCACTACTTACTCGAGGCAGCGAACGCTCCGGAAGGCGACGATGGCGTGATCTGGGATCACCTGGGCGACTGCTACTACCGGCTCGGGAATCGGGAGGAGGCGATTCGGGCCTGGCAGAAAGCAGCAGAGTTGTTGAAGAGCGAGCCATCCGAACGGGAGAGATCCCGATTGGGCGACGTGCTGAGGAAGATCGACCGAGCCCAGAAGAACCAGGAAGTCTTTCCGCTTAAGGCAAACGAACAGGATAACCCCTAGTGGCTGACTTCCCGGCCAGGCACACAGGGAACAGGAGATCCCCAAGCCACGGTTTGCGTACCAGCAGATAGCCGGTCCACACCACCGGCTGCCGTGTCCGATGACGGCAGCCAGAACGTCTGGAGGTGGCAATGGCTGGTCATTCACACTGGCGACAAATCAAGCACAAAAAGCAGGCAGCCGACGCCAAGCGCGGCAAGCTGTTCAGCAAGTTGTCCCGAGCGATCATCGTTGCCGCACGTCAGGGGGGTGGTGACCCCGCCACCAACCTCGCCCTCCGCTACGCGATCGATCGCGCCAAGGCGGCGAGCATGCCCGCCGAAACGATCGAGCGGGCAATCAAGAAAGGGACCGGGGAACTGGCAGCCGAATCGCTCGAAGAAGTGGTCTACGAAGGCTACGGACCCGGCGGAGTCGCTGTGCTCGTGGAGGCCCTGACCGACAACCGCAATCGCACCACGAGCGAGGTGCGGAAGATCTTTGAGCGGGCTGGTGGCAAACTGGGAACAACCGGCTGTGTGGCCTGGATGTTCGCCGCCAAAGGAATCGTTGCCGTCCCAGGCGATGCAGACGAAGAGAAACTGCTCGAAGTCGCCGCAGAATCGGGGGCAGAAGACGTACAACGCACCGGCGAAGTGTACGAGGTTTACTGCGACCCTTCCGTGTTCGAGCAGGTGAAGCAAGCCATCGCGGACGCCGGCTTCACGATCGAATCGGCCGAGGTCACCAAGGTTCCCACACAAACCGTGGAAATCACCGATTCCGACGTCGGACGTAAGCTTGTCCGGCTGCTCGAAGAACTGGACGAACACGACGATGTCCAGAACGTGACCGCGAACTACAACATGTCCGATGAGCTGCTTCACGCCAGCGTGAGCAGCAGTTGAGCGGGTTTGTCACCGACGGTCCTCGGCCCTGCGAGGAACCACGTCCCTCGCGGGCTCGGTCTGGCCGACCAGGCTGCCTGGGAGCCCCTGCTCCCAGGCCGGATAACGGAGCGCCTACATATGATGCGCCGGGGGAGACGAGGATCGGTCTCGTTCCACCCTACACATGCCCCCCGCAGCCTAGGCTCTACTGAAGGCCGCCCTAACAAGGCGGTCGGGGGTTGAAAGGAGCTGCAGACGGACCGACGCGCCGGAGCGAATGGCAGACGGCGCCGCGGACGGTTTCGGCCGAGAGGGGGGATTGGGTAATTCTCAGAGAAGCACCGCCGCCGCCCAAGCGCACCGATCGCCCGGGAAACCGGTCCTGGACGCCGCTAATGCAGCGATCCTCTGTGTCTTTGGACTTTTCCCCCTGGAGCCGATCGCTCCGCTTCGGCAGTAGAAGTTCCGTCTTGGATCCCCCGTCAAAAGTGGATCCCCATTGCCCCTCACACCGCCCCCGCACTAGGCCTGGACCGGTGTTTCAACCGGGCATTGGGAAACTCTGCGAGCCCCCCAGATCGGCCGCCGCACCACGCTTGGCCGTCAGCTCGGGGGGCCGGCGCGCTCAGTCCCGCCGGCCTGCTTTGCGACGGTATTCGAGGGCGTCTTGCCTCGCTTCCTGAGTATGGACCACTTCGCGCCACCGTTTCTGGAACTCAAACTTCGGGTCGTTTTCTGCGTCGTGGCACCGTCTGCAAAGTTGCATTTCCACACTTACCGACTCGCGGTGCAACATAGCGCGGAATACCGGGTTTTCCGGATCACGCACATGCTGGCCAGCCGGGCCGTGGCAGTTCTCGCACTGGTTACCGCCCAGATGTGCCGTTGCCGGCGTGCCGTCGTAACCTCCCCTGTAACCGAACATGGTCGTATGGCATGCGAGGCACTCCGGATTTACGTGCTCACCGGTTTTCTTCAGACTTTCCAGGCCATGGGCGTGCCGTGAGGCCTCCCATTTCGCCACAACGCGCGGATGACAGCTCCGACACGCCTCGACCCCCGCGATACTCGCGCCGTCGGGGAGGTTCTTTTTGACGAGCCGCTGGACGAGCTGCAAACCGGCCAGCTTTTGCACGTAGATCTTCTGGACGTACTTTGCGACCTCTGGATCGTCTGCGAATCGATCATCCAGATCGACCAGCTCAAACGAGAATCGCTTTGCGCGGTTGGGCCAGTAGCCGACCGCGCCCGCGTACTTACCCTTCTTGCCCACGGTCACCAGCAACGTGTCTCCAACCCAGACCTCCTTCCCGTCCGGCTCATCCTCCTCGTCGCCGTGGATGATCAAGTCAAACTCAGGACACGACTCGACGAACTGCCGCGCCTCGTCCCGAGCCCCGTAGAAAAGCAGCACTTTGAGATCGCAGCCTTCCAGGGCGGGCAGGACTGCGGAGATAGCCTCCAGGGGGGCGACCCAAACAAGCGGTGTAATGGAGTCGCGCACTTTGCGCGCCTTCGTCTTGCCCACCACCGCCGTGACGCCAATCCGCACGCCGGCGCGTTCCACAACGCAGTAAGGCGGAACAGTTTCCTGGAGGTCCTGCGGGATCGAGAGGTTGCAGTTCGTCGCGGTGGGGCGTTCAACATCCCGCAAGGCAGTCACGTAGGTGAACGCACCGTTCTCCAAAGCCACATCTTCCGGCCCCACGCCGATCACGTCGTACCCCATGCTCTGGAGAGCCAGAAGTGTCACTTCGAGCTTAGCGAGGCGGTGTTCTGGACCTGCAATGTACTGGTGCAGACCGTAAGCCTGGTCCGGATCATCCACCAGGCCCCCCAAATCCAGTGCGACCACCGGCCACTTCTTGGTCTCACGTACGTAGCGGACAAACGCGGCACGCTTCGACAGGCCCCCCTTTTGGAAAGCGGGGGAACATCCGCATGGCTTCAGGCGGCCGCGTTGCTGGCCCGAGAACAGGATCACCAGGGCCGGCGGCTCCCCCCAATCGGCAAATGGCATCTGGACGAAGGTCGTTGGCCTCGGCTTTTGCTCGAGCTCGACACCTGTCGCTACGGCATCGGGAGCCCGCTCCGCAATCCGGAGCACCGTCGCGCCTACGGCGATCCAGACAAGCGCGAGGCCGAGGATGACCGCAACCGCAACCGTTCGCGACATCGGAGTCTCCATCCGCTGGCAGGCTTCGGTCTTTTTGGCCAGGCAGTCCGCCTCTCAGCCCATTCCTAAACCTTCCCGCGGAATCTGACCAGTCCCAATTCCCGCGGAGCCTCGGAATCCCTGTCGACGTGTTGATCCGCTCGCCGCAGGAGAACCTCGCACCAGGAGACCTCGAACCCGACCTCGGCGCCGCGTCTGGGCGTGTACCGCCCTGACGACGGACCAGGTCAACCACGTCCGACGCCGGTGGCCCCGGAAAAGCTGGGGTGTCACAGAGCCTCCACAACTGTGCCCCGCACCACAATCCGAGCGGTGTCCGCCTGTGGGTGGTTCGTCTTCAACACCACGCGGCCTTCGAACTTGCCGAAGGGTGCGTCCCTCGGCACCGAAAGGACCACCACGAACCGGCGAGGGTCGGGGGTGGGTTCGATCTTCGCCTCCAGGAAATCGGGCGTGACGCTCTCCACCTCCACGACAGGCTTCTCCACCTCCCGGATGATCACATACAGCTTTTCGACGGCCCCCTTGTTGACCTCGATGTCGCCGAAGTTCACTAGGGGGCGAGTCACGGTCACGGGTCCCCGAACCTGCACGTAAAGATCGATGTCCGTCTCGTACTTGCCCGGCTTCCCATTTGCATCGGTGCGTCCGGGCAATTCAATCTCGAGCGTGATCTTGTCCCGATAGGGCCCCACCGGGAGTCCCTTCGGGACGGTCACGTACACTCTGTAGGCGCACTTCAGGCTGCGCACGTCGGGGAAGTCCTTCTCCGCCTCCGCCGGATCGATCTGCTCGGCGCGCAACTGCACCTCCCCCTGCGCGGAGGTCATGTTCACGATGCGGATCTCCGACAGCACCTGAGAAGCAACGGCCATGTCGAACGTCGTATCTCGTGCCGTCGACGCCTCTCCACGGATCTCCGCGGTCGAGAACAACACCAGGGGCGTCACAAAACCCGTTATCTCAAACGTGATCCGGGGACGATCCGGATCGTTCGTGTCCAGGGGAACTGCCTCACGGTACTGGCCCGTTTCCAGCTTCGTGTTCCAGATCACCGTAGCCTCAACCTTCCCGCCGGGTAACACACGGAAGACCTTGCCCTCCGGAAAATGCCCGTGCTCATCTTCCTCCAGCACCAGGCGAGTCGGTGCTCCTTCTGGTACGTCATGAGACTCCAGGATGAGCTTCTGGCAACCGCATGTCGGTTTTCGTGCAACGAGCTCAAGTATCCCTTCCCCCACGTTCTTGATCACGAAGGTGTGGGACCCCGTAGTAGCCTGTTCCATCGTGTCGAAATCGTACTTCAGGCTGGGCACCTCCACCTTGCCCGTAGCGCCCGAATGCTCGGAAGCGACCCGTGTGGTAGCGGGAGCCGGCCTGGGAACCGGACTGGCCACCAGCGTGAGTACGATCGCAAGTCCAGCACCCGCAACAGCAATCGCGATCCACTTCCACATGCCTGGATAGCCCCCTTTGCGTTGGTGAAGCAGCGGACAAAACGCCAGGGCAGTGGCAGGCCCTCCCTTATTGAGCTACGCCCGCCCAGTTTTGCAGGTTTGCCACCGCCCGGGCCGATAGTCTGCGGTCGGGATGAGGACAGAGAGCGTTCCGTTCGAGGGTTTCCCCAGCCACACGGGCGGCCGCCGCCTTCCGGCCGCTGTCCCACAGAATCTGAGCATGAAGGTAGGCCAGCCGCAAATCGGTCGGGTAGCGCTCCCGGGCACGCCTGATCCATTTGAGCGCCTCCTGCCACGCCCCGGGATTACCCGAACGCACCGCGTGGTAGTGCCACAGGACCGCCGCATCACGACACGGCCAGGGACTGGCCGGATCACACGCGTGCCACTCCTGGACGGCCCGAAGCGCCAACGGCCAGTCCTGCCCGTGCAGTGGCCGACGAACCGCCATCGTCAATCTCGTCCGGGCCAGAGCAGCCCATGCCTGACAATTCAGCGGGCAGGAACGGACTGCCCTCTCATAGGCGTCTACCGCAAATTGCGTCTGGCCGATGGCCAGGTAACGGTCTCCGCTCGCCAGAGCCGCGCGACTCGTCATCATCGGAATCACATGCCACCGTGACAATGCGAAAAGGACGGCAAAGTAGGCCGCGGTTGAAACAGCCACCCCCCAGCGTCCTCGGAGGGTCACCAGCCTGGTCGGCCGTCCGGACATCGCCAGCAAGCCCCACATGGCAACCGCAACGCCGGGAATCTGCAAACCTCCGTTGAAGAGCAGGTGGCCCATCAGGAGCAACAGGGGGAGTGCCGTGGAAACGAAGGGGGGCGAGGACTTCGCCGAGGCGTGAAAAAACCCGAGCCACACGGCGCCGAGCGCCACAGCCGTGGGCGCCTCGACGCCTCCTACCCAGTAGGCAAGCAGTAGCGAGCAGACCGTCACAGCGGTCAGAAAACCGACATGCATCGTCGCCCCGCCATCTCGTTGCTCCCCAACGGTTCGTTGCCTGATCGCGGTCCACCACGGGACGGAAGTGGCAAGGAACAGCAGGAACAACACCGCACCGGGGAGGCCAAAGGAGGCCGCGGCTTCCAGCAGAAAGTTGTGCGGCTCTGCGATCTCCTCGCTCGATGTGGGTAGCTTGTAGCGCAGATAGTGCGACCGAAAATTGCCCGGCCCCACCCCAAACCACGGATGGTCGCGGACCATCGCCACGGTCGCCGTCCAGTACTCCAGGCGGTAGCGTAAGGACGACACTGCACCGGTCAGGAATTTCTCGTCGACCTTACCACGCACCCTGCCGACGACAAGAACTCCGCCAATCACGACGGCCAACACCGTCAGGTGCACCCACCCCCGTCGCACGGCTCGGGCGTACCACAGAATCCCCAGCACCACGCCTGCCCCCAGCAACAGAGCTATGGCGCTGCGACTTTGGGTGAGCAGGACGCCGACGGCGATAAGCAGGAAGGCTGCGGTCGAGAGCGCTCGGCGCAGCCAACGGCTCGATCTGTCCGCCACCCTTTCGAAGAACTCCTGCAGGGCAACCATCGCCCACGGCAACAGGAAACCGGCGAGGGAGTTCGCAAGCGCAAAGGTGGCGAAAGCCTCGTGAGAATTGAGTCGGTTCAGGAACGTCTGTGCCTGGGGGCTGCCAGGCACCACACCGACCGCACGCAGTGCCGTAATCGGGTCGCGCTGGAACTCTCTGCGGAGCTGTTCCAGCCCCCAGAACGCCTGGTAAACAGCATAGGCCGACAGAGCACAGGCCAGGCCGAGGAACCAGCTCATCAGCCGCCGCGTCCCGTACCGCGGCAGGAGGAACTCGCGCAGCCCCCAGTAGAGCAGCACCAGACCGGACCACTCGAGCAGAAGATTCAGCGCAGGCCCTCGCGCAGAAGCGAACCAGGTGGAGGCCACTGCCCAGATCAGGAACGCGACCAGGAAGAGATCGGATCGTTGGACCCGAAAGCGGACCTCCTCGCCCCGTAGCATCCCCCCCAATGTCCATAGCCCTATCGGTAACCACGCCAGCAGGACGAACAGAAGCCCACTTCCGGCATCGGCATCTTCGCTGACCACAAGTGGACGAGTGGCCAGTACGGTGAGAGCCAGAAACGTGCCGGCTCGTTCGAGCAGCTCAGCGCGGCTCAACTCGCGATCCGGCCTCGCGGCTGGAGCGGACAGATTGTGTCTCCTTGCACCGCGATCACTCACACCCTTTCCCCGCTCGCCGTGGGCACCCCCGTCCGATCGGATCGCTCGGAAGACCGCTTCTCTGGAACCGCCGAATGGTTCCGCCGAGCACGTAGGCCCGCCGTCTCGAGGACGGCCACAAGTCCGAGGATCGCGGCCACCTGCAAGAGTGCGATCACCGCCCACTGCAAGGGCAAGAAGTACAGCATGATGGCACTCACCGACGTCACGGCGGTGGCGAGGTAGATGGTCAGTACGGCGCGAACGGGCGTCAGCCCTAGCTCCACCAGCCGATGCGAGAAATGCCTCTTGTCCGGCAGGAATGGGCTCCTACCCTCCGCGATCCGAATCGCGATTACAGAAAGAGAATCGTAGATTGGCACCGCCATGATGCAGACAGGGGCCAGGATTGTAACGCCGGGCAGATCGGTCGTCGTGAACGTACCGGCAACCGTGATCACCCCCAGCAGAAACCCCACGAAATTGGAGCCCGCATCGCCCATGAAGATGCGCGCCGGAGGCCAGTTGTGCCACAGGAACCCACACAGGGCGCCTGCAACCACCAGGGAAAACCCGGATATGAACAGGTCGCCAATCATCATCGCCACAGCCGCCAGGAACAGGGAACAGATCATCGCTACCCCCCCGGAGAGGGCATCCATGTTGTCCAGAAAGTTAAAGGCGTTCGTCAGGCCCACGACCCATAGAGCCGTTATCGCGTAGGAAAGGACGGGGTGATTCAAGGGGGGAAAGAGCGTAACCCGAATCCCGCACCAGGCGAGGAAGAGAACGAGACCCGTTTCCACCGCCAGGCGCAGCACGTAGCTGAGGCCGCGCCAGTCGTCGATCAAACCAAGCAGCATCTGCACGGTCGCGGCGGCAAGGACGACCGCTACCAGGGGGGCGCGAGACAACAGGCCAGGCACATACTTGACGATCTCGGCGGAAAACCAGACCTCCGGGACCACCCCCCACTGCACCGCGGCAGCCATCGCGTAGACGCCACCGACCACCAAGCAAACGCTCAGCCAGATCGCGACGCCACCGCCCAGGGGCGTGGGAGTGGTGTGCACCTTGCGCGGATCGGGAATGTCCAGCAGACCGAATCGCGGCGCCAACCGCTTCGCGACCGCCGTTAGAAGAAGGCCAGCCGCGGCGGCACCCACCCAAACTCCCAGAGCAACGCCAAGGAGTGTCCACGTTTCCACCGTGACGACACCAAACGCAACCAGCAGCAGGCTTCGACTCATAACAGTCTTACGTGGTCATCGCCCGATGCGTGCATTCTCGCTACCGCATCACACCCCTACAGACCCCTCACCAACACAAAAGACGGCGGAATCCTCCCCGCAGGTCCCGCATGCAGTATCCGGCTCGGACGAGCCTGCTCACCGGAACAAACAGCTCGGCGCTCCCGACCCAACCGGGTTGCGGATTGGCATGACCGGGTAGGCAACCGGTGAAGCCTCAGGTTTCCCGCGAATCGGGCTGCATCAAGGGAGCAGGTCAATGGCCGGTGGGATAGGTGTCTTTCCCTGACGGAGCCATGTTCGGCGTTCGTTCATGTATTTCTGTCGGAACCTGAAGAGCACGTCGCGATAGTCGGCCCTGCGGTAGTTGGGATACGTCCAGGGCCACGGCTCAAAACTACCCGCCCGGAAGGAAAGGGTTACTTCCGCGAAGATGCCGTTGCCCAGGTAGATCCGATGCGCCTGGTCCTTCGTGGTGGCGAGCACGAACTTGCCGGCAGCAAGGTAGCCGGGATCAATGTTCACGACCCGTTTCGACTCGGCCGAAGCCCCTTGCAGCTCCCGGATCGCCCGGTGCTCGAGGCTGTTCGTGAGCAGTTTGATTTCGGGCAACCACTCCGGTCGGATCAGCCGCTCGAACGCCAGGAGGTGGTAACGGAGCTGCCCACCCATTTCCTCTTCGTAGTAGCTGGTTTCGCTGAACTCGAACGGTCCACCTCGATCGGCGATTGGGCCAAAGCGCACCGTCAGTTGGTGCTCTGCCCAATCCACCGCGGCGGGGTTGTTACTGAAGAGTCCGACGACGAGCAGCACCGGTTCATGCTCGCGAGCTATGCCCATGGGACCTGCCCCTTTTGACGGTCCTGCACATCCCCCTGAGACTGGGCGGCGTCAACTTCCGGCCGTGTTGGGAACCCACCTCGCCCCCCGCTCCCCTCTGCGCCCTCGGGCCAGCAACCGCCCGGACGGCTCGCAAACGGTAGACCGCGGTCAGTCCCTGCGTTTCGTTGTTTACACCGGAACGTTCCTCGGTACGCTGGAGAACTCACCGATGAGCTGTGCCGGGTCCGGCGAGCGCATCAGTGCTTCACCGACCAGCACGGCGTGTGCGCCGGCGGAAGCAACCGTCTGGACATCGGCCCGCGACCAGATTCCGCTTTCGGCCACAAGCAGGGTGGTTTCGGGGACGATCGCGGCGATGCGCGCCGTGTTGGAGAGGTCGACCTCGAAAGTGCGCAGGTCGCGGTTGTTCACCCCTACGATGCGAGCTCCCGCGTCGAGCACGCGCTCGGCGTTGTGTTGTTCGTAAACCTCCACCAGCGGCTCCATGCCCAGTTCGCGGCACAGGTGGATCAGGTCGCGAAGGCGCACGTCGTCCTGAAGCACTTCCGCGATGAGCAACACGGAAGATGCGCCAGAGGCACGTGCCTCGTAGACCTGATAAGGGTCGAACACGAAGTCCTTGCGTAGGACCGGAACAGCGGTGGCCCGCACCGCACGCTCAAGGTCCTCGAGCGAACCACCGAAGTGATCTTCTTCCGTGAGCACGCTGATCGCCGCGGCACCTGCCGCCTCATACACCCGTGCTTGCGCGGTGGCGTCCACCTCGCTTCGGATCACCCCGGCCGATGGCGATCCTCGCTTGATTTCGGCGATCACTCGGATGGTAGAGCCACTTCGGAGCTCGTCGAGAAACGAGGGGGCCAAAGGCGCATCGGCGACCCGACGGCGCAGTTCTTCAAGCGGTACGGACCGCCGGGCGTGCTCCAGACGTTTCCGTTTTGTCGCGACAATCCTGGCAAGAATGGTGCTCATCGGCTTTTGCGATCCGGCTCAAACGCTCCTGTTGATGATACACCCAGGGCAGGTCCGCCCAGATTCATGGACTGTCCCCTCACGCCCGCCCGGCGGTCATGGGGCGCGAGACGGCACCGCGTTGGTCGCCCCGGAAAGCCTCGGATGGAAGTCTGGCAGAGTTAGAATAAGCCAGCGTACAACGGTAAGGGAAGGCAGTACAGGCCGGTTGAGCCAAAGAGGCCGAGGACGTAGGGCGAGCCCATGCAGCGCATAGCCATCAAAACCAGCCGACGGACCGAGTTGGTCGACATCACGCGCAGAATCCAGGAGGTCGTCCAGCAAAGCGGCGTTAAGTCGGGGATCTGTGTCGTATACGTGCCGCACACGACGGCGGCATGTACCGTGAACGAAAACGCCGATCCTGATGTGGCGCGCGACATCCTGGCCACCCTGGCCGACTTGATCCCCGAAAGCGGGAACTACCGCCACATCGAGGGCAATGCAGACTCCCACATCAAGGCAACCTGGTGCGGGCAGAGTGAGACGCTGATTATAGAAGACGGTCGGATTCAATTGGGCAGGTGGCAGGGGATCTTTTTCTGCGAATTCGACGGACCGAGAAGTCGAGAAGTTTGGGTCAAGGTCGTGCCCACAGGCTGACGGCACGTCGCACGCCGCCGCCTGATGGGATCGTTAACCGGTCAACACCTCCACGATGGAGTGCAGGTTGAATGCCGCGTGCATCAAGGCGGGTACGTACAGGCTACCGGTCCGCGCGTAGGCCCACGCCATCAGGATCCCCATGACCATCATGGCGGGTTGGGTCACCGGGGGCCAGTGGAACAAAGCGAAGATCACCGCACTCGCGAAGACGGCACCGATCAACGAAACGTGCTGCTGAAACCAGCCGACAAGGGCAACCCGGAACATGGCTTCCTCGAGCAGGGGGGTGATGAGCGTGACCGATGCGATCAGCACCCAGCGCTGGTATGGGTTTTCTGTCTCCGCGATCACCTCCAGCGTGGGATGGCCGGTCGGCCCGGCGTAACCGAGCCATGCCGCCAGGGTGAGCGTGCAGTTGTAGGTGGCGACAACGGTCAAGCGGAGAGCGACATATCCGGCGACAGCCAGGCCTGTCTGGGTGAGGAATTCGCGTTCCCAGCGGGGGAACAAACGCCTGACGCTTCCGGTCCCGCGCCATAGAACGAGAACAGCAAGGGTCCACAGGAGTAGAACGGTGTCGCGGACAAGGAGGCTGACTGTTCCGTGGATCGGCGGACCAGGTGGGCTGGTTCCAGATTGGGGTGACAGGGTCTCGCAGCACGCGGCGACGATGAGCCACCCGCAAGTCAGGGCGGCCAGGGCAGTGCCTGGCACATTGAGCGGCCCGTAGGGGCGGCTCTGATGCAGGCGTCTGCCGGCTGCACCGAAAAGGGCAGCGAAGGCAGCGCCGGCGACGACCATCGTGACGAGGTCGGTGAACACGGGTGTGTCCGCACCGATTGGTAACGGTCCTTGCGGGGCTATAATCGTTGATTCACGGGGGTGGTTCTCCACACCAGGGAGGCCCGCAGGTGCTGAGTCCTGACGAACAATGGCGAGTACTGGCCCGCGGGGTCGAGCAAATCGTACCTGAGGAGGAATTCCGGCAGAAGCTGGAACGGGCCTACCAAACCGGCCGTCCCCTCCGCGTCAAGTACGGCATCGACCCCACCGGCATCGACGTCCACCTGGGTCACACGGTGCCGTTGCGTAAGCTGCGTCAGTTCCAAGACCTGGGGCACACCGCCGTGATCATCATCGGCGATTATACCGCGCTCATTGGGGACCCCAGCGGGCGGGACGAGACGCGTGCGCGGCTGGATGAGGAGACTGTGGAACGGAACGCTCGCGACTACCTCAAGCAGATCGCCAGAATCATCGACCTCGATCGCGCCGAAGTGCACCGCAACAGTGAGTGGTTCCGCGACATGAAGCTCCGTCAGGTGATCGAGTTGTGCAGCCAGATGACCGTGGCGCGGCTGCTCGAGCGGGAGGATTTCGCGGCGCGGATGCGAAAGGCGGTTCCGATCTACCTGCACGAGTGCTTGTACCCGCTTATGCAGGGGTGGGACTCGGTAATGATCGAAGCAGATGTCGAGCTGGGCGGCT
>JALSID010000382.1 GCA_026981825.1 Planctomycetota bacterium | reverse complement strand
GGCGGAGATTCTCTCGATCGCTTTCGCTTGCCGGGGCCAGCATCAGGACGCCGGCGCGAAGGTGATCCATGCAGCGCCGGAAACGTCGAGCCGGATCATTTCGAAGTCCATCTCCAAGGACGGCGGTCGTACCAGCTACCGCGGGTTGCTCAAGATCGAGCGCGGTGCCGTGCGGAGCAAGGCCAACGTGGTCTGCGACGCCCTCATCCTCGACCCCGAGAGCCGCAGCGACACCTACCCGTACATCGAGATCGAAGAGGACGATGTGCAGATTGGGCACGAGGCGAGCGTGTCCAAGATCGGGGAGGAGCAGTTGTTCTACCTGATGAGCCGTGGTCTTTCCGAGCAGGAGGCGACCACGCTGATTGTTGCCGGGTTCATCGAGCCGTTGGTGAAGGAATTGCCCATGGAGTATGCGGTCGAGATGAACCGGCTGATCGAGCTGCAAATGGAGGGCTCGGTCGGATAAGCTCGCCTGGTGGCCCCCCGCCGAAGTGGTCGCGTTGATCGCGCTTCAGAGGGCTTTGCGCCGGTTCTGTCCAACCTGGTAAGGAAAGATGGCATTCGACGAACAGACATTCAACCAGTTCCTGGCCGCGCGTGACGATCCGGACTGGGTCGTCCAGCGGCGAAAGGCAGCGTTCGAGGCGTTCGCCTCGATGCCGATGCCCGAGCGCAGCCACGAGGAGTGGCGACGCACAGACATCCGTACGTTTTCGTTCGATAACTACGTCCCCCTTGGCGCGCTATCGCCCACGCATCGGAAGGGGCAGTTTGACGTCGACTCCGTGCCGGTCCGCTTGTTCGAAGGCACCGGCGTTGCCGGACACCGTGTGGTCGTCGACGGTGTGGAGCTCGAACGGGACGACCCCGAAGGGCTGGCCGAGAGCGGCGTCGTCTTTTGCACTATGGACGAGGCGGTGCGCAAGTACCCCGACCTGGTGCGCCCCCTCCTTCTGACCCGGGCCGTCGATCCTACCTACGACAAGTTCGCCGCAGCTCATGCCGCCTTTTGGTCCGGGGGGCTTTTCCTCTACGTTCCGCGGAACGTGGTGATTGACCGGCCGCTGCACGTGGTTCTGGCCCTGGCGACTCCGGGTGCTGCGGACTTGAGTCACACGTTGATTGTCCTGGAAGAAGGAGCGGAAGCGACGCTGTTCAGCGAGCTCGTTTCTCCGCCCGACATCGGCTCCGGTCTGCACGTGGGGGCTACTGAGGTTCTTCTCGGTCCGAGATCGCGGCTCCGTTTGGTTCAGCTCGAGGACTTCGGCCTGAAGGTCTGGAACTTCCGGCATCAGCGTGCTCTTGTGGGCCGCGATGCAGCTCTGCACTGGGCCGTCGGGGCGTTAGGAAGCAAGCTGTCCAAGGTCAACCAGGAGGTGGTGCTCGAGGCCAGGGGGGCTGAGGCCGACGTTAGTGGGATCATGTTTGGCCGAGACCGGCAGCACCTGTCCTACCACACCCGCCAGCTCCACCTGGCCGGCGAAACGCGCAGCGATCTGCTCTACCGCGGGGCGCTGACCGATCGGTCCCGGGTGGTGTGGCGCGGGATGATTCGCGTGGAGAAGGGGGCACTCAAGACCGACGCCTACCAGCGGAACGACAACCTGATCCTCTCCGATCACGCACGGGCCGATTCGATCCCGGGTCTGGAGATCGAAGCGGATGACGTTCGGTGCACTCACGGGGCGACCGCGGGACATGTTGATCCGGACCAGGTTTTCTATGCGAGGAGTCGCGGGATCGACCACGATGAGGCGGTCCACTTGATCGTCGAAGGGTTCTTCACCGATGTGATCGAGCGGATCCAGATTCCGACCGTCCGTGCGGCGTTGAGAGCCGCAGTGGCAGAGAAGCTCGGCTTCCGCCTCGGTGCTGCCGAGGAAGCGTTCGAACTGGCGGTTGTCTGACTTCGGGTGGCGGTAGACGTTGCGTTTTTGGCAACGGGGGTGAACCATGGCAGAGTATGCACATCCGGAAGTCCTGGTCGACGTGGAGTGGGTGCTTGAACACCGCAAAGAGGTGGATCGGATCCGGATCGTCGAAAGCGACGAAGACGTCCTGCTCTACGACATGGGACATATCCCAGAGGCTGTGAAGGTCGACTGGCAAACCGACCTCCAGCATCCCGTCATCCGCGACTACATCGACAAAGAAGCCTTTGCCAGATTGTGTGAAGAGCGCGGGATTTCGGACGACACCACCGTCGTCTTCTACGGCGACAAAAACAACTGGTGGGCGTGCTACGCTTTCTGGGCGTTCAAGATGTACCGCCACGCAGATTGCCGGATCATGAACGGGGGCAGGCAAAAGTGGCTGAACCAGAACCTGCCGGTGGAGAAGGCAGTACCCCAGTATCCACGGGGGCGGTACAGGCCGCGGGATCGGGACCTGTCCATTCGCGCCTTCCGTGACCAGGTGCTGGAGCACCTGGAAAGGGGGGGCAAGCTGATCGATGTTCGAACGAAAGGCGAATACACCGGTGAGCTGCTCCACATGCCGGACTACCCTCAGGAAGGTGCCCTGCGTGGGGGGCACATCCCGGGCGCGTTGCACATCCCCTGGCAGGTGGCGATTCGCGACGACGGTACATTCAAGAGTCGGGAAGAGCTCGAGGAGATCTACATCGGCCAGCATGGACTCAGCCCCGATGACGACATCATCGTCTACTGCCGTATTGGCGAACGTTCCAGCCTGACCTGGTTCGTGCTCACATACTTGCTCGGGTTCAAGCGAGTACGGAACTACGATGGTTCGTGGACCGAATGGGGCAACCTGGTTGGGGTGCCGATCGAGAAGGGCGAAGCTTCGTCCTAGCCACGAGTGGGAGCCTGCATGTGTGATCTGCAGTCCAGAATAGAGGAACTGGAGGAGGAGTTCCAGTTGCTCGATCCACGCGAGCGCCTGGAGCTGCTTCTGGATTATGCCGCTCGTTTGCCCGAGCTGCCGGAGGAATTTCGCGACGCGGCTGACCGTGAGCTGCACCGGGTGCCCGAGTGCCAGACGCCGGTGTTCCTCTGGCTCACCTTCGACGACGGAGCGGTGCTGCACGCTGAGGTTGCGCCGGAGGCCCCCACGGTCCAGGGCTTTGTGTCACTCCTCCGCGAGCTGATTGCCGGATGTTCGCCGGAGCAGGTGGCACAGATACCCCAGGATTTGCTTCACCGGGTTGGGCTCGTGGAGGCGCTGGGCATGGTTCGGTCTCGTGGGTTGCACGCGATCCTGCATCGGGTGCGGGCCATGGCTGGGCAGCAGCAAAGCGCGGCCGCGAAATCGCAATCTTAAGCGAGGGTGGAGCCTGATGAGCGACGCGGGATTTGTTGCGGTCGCCGCTGCGGATGAGATCCCCGCAGGCGGTCGCAAACAGGTGATTATCGACGAGCAGCCCATTTTGATCCTGAGGGTGGGTGAGGAGTTCTACGCCATCGATGACGTATGCACCCACGATGACGGCCCCCTTGGGGAGGGGCCGATCCGCGGTTACGAGATCGAATGTCCCCGGCACGGTGCGCGATTTGACATCCGGACCGGTGAGGTGCGCCGCATGCCCGCCGTGGAGCCGATCCGGGTGCACGAGGTCAAGGTCGAAGACGGCAAGGTATGGGTACGACTCCAGGAGGACTAGGAGCCATGGCGACTGAGCACGAGCACCGCCCTCGAGAGCAGCAGGACCAGGCCGGTACGAGCCCCCCGCAAGCCGCTCCGGCGGGAGCTGCCGAGGGGCAGGAGAAGGCGGTGACGGAGTCGGAGGTCCTGGAAGCCCTGAAGGGCGTGTTTGACCCCGAGCTGATGATCAACGTCGTCGACCTGGGGCTGGTGTACAAAGTGGAAGTCCAGGGCAACGAGGTGAATGTGGATCTTGGGCTGACCACGCCCATGTGTCCGGCAGGGCCCCAGATGCTCCAGCAAGCGAAGCAGGCGGTCGAGGCGATCCGCCCCGGCATTGTGGCCAACGTCCGTCTCACGTTGGATCCCCCTTGGAGCCCCGACCGTATGTCGGAGGAAGCGCGGAACCGGCTGGGCATCTTCTAGCGCCTGGACTGGAGCGGCGTTGTCCGGAGCAGTCGTTGCGATTTGGCGACGCGAAAACGCGGCGAGGAAAAGGTGATGCGTGTTCTCGTGGCCAAGCCACGTGGTTTTTGTGCCGGTGTTGTGATGGCGATCGAAACGCTGGAACGCGCCCTGGAATACCTGGGCACGCCGCTCTACGTGTTCCACGAGATCGTGCACAACAAGTACGTGGTGCAGACGTTTCGCGAGCGTGGCGTGGTCTTTGTCTCCTCGCTCGAGGAGGTGCCTGAAGGTTCCAACGTGCTGTTTAGCGCGCACGGCGTCAGTCCTCAGGTGCGGGAAATCGCCCGCCGCCGCAAACTGTTCGCGATCGATGCCACCTGTCCACTCGTAACGAAGGTTCACCTGGAGGCACGGCGTTATGCTCGGGCGGGCTACTACATCATCTTGATCGGCCACGCTGGGCATGATGAGGTGGTGGGCACGATGGGGGAAGCACCGGACCGGATCGTTCTCGTAGAAACGCCCGAAGACGTGGACAAACTCGACTTTCCCCCGGATGCCAAGCTCGCGTACCTCACCCAGACCACCTTGAGCGTCGACGATGCCAACCGGATCGTAGAAGCCCTCCGCCGGCGCTACCCCCAGATTGTCGGTCCTCCCAAGGAAGACATCTGTTACGCCACCCAGAATCGTCAGGAGGCGGTCAAACAGATCGCCCGGATGGCGCAGCTCGTGCTTGTGGTGGGCAGCAAAAACAGTTCGAATTCGATCCGACTGACGGAGGTGGCGCGCGAACAAGGCGTACCGGCTCGGCTGGTGGACGGCCCCCAGGATCTGGTGCGCGACTGGTTCGACGGGATCGATACCGTCGGGCTGACGGCAGGCGCCAGCGCACCGGAGAACCTCGTCGAAGGGGTGATCAAGTGGCTGGAGCGGGAGTTCGGTGCGGTTGCCGAAGAGGTTGTGGTGCGCGAGGAGGACGTCTACTTTCCGCTGCCGCGCGAGCTCCGTGAACTGGCTGCCTCTCAGTAGCCCAGTCCGCGTCGCCAGAGGGCTTGCTGTAGGAGGCGGTCCATCGCGCCTTTCATCCGTGGCAGAAGGAGGGCGTGTGGACGGAGGCGCTCACCGCAGAGACACAGCGACCACCCAGAGAGCTAAGAGGCTCTGTGGTTTTGTCCCTGCCGCCGAGCGGTGGTCTTGGGCGCTAGACGTTGCGCGTTATTCTTTCTCCAGGTTGTTTGCGTCAGGATCGATGCGGCGAGCTCCCCTTTGCATGGATCCATCCCAGCGGCCTCTCCGCCGCTGTGCAGGTTGCCGAGCTGTTTTCAGACGCAGCCTGGTCCTGCATTCTGGGACGCCTTCTGTGCCCTGCCCGATTGCTTGGGGAGATAGGCGGCGACGTCCAGGCCATGGCGTGTACGCTTAGAATGATGGGAGCCCGTTGCTCGTGTGTCCGGTTTCAAGGGGGCAGAGGCCGGGCCCCGGTCATGTCGTAGCCGCCACGGCAGGGAACTGGCCGGAGCCGGGATCAGTGCCGAGTCCGGTGCCGTAGTCCAGAGCCCACCGGAGTTGATCATGACCCAGACTGCGCTGGCCACTGGCGACCTGATCGTTTTGCGGCCTGAAGATAACGTGGGGGTCGCTCGAAACACGCTCGATCCGGGCACGACGGTCCGCGTCCGCGGCCGATCGCTTGAAATACGGGACCGTATCCCTACCGCGCACAAGGTAGCGCTCGAGCCCATCGCCGAAGAGCAACCGATTCGCAAGTATGGTCAGGTGATCGGGTTCGCAAGCCGTGCGATCGAGCCCGGAGAGTGGGTGCACGTGCACAACGTGGCGGTGGGCCGGTTCGAGAGGGACTACGCGTTCTGTTCTGAAGTACCCCCTGATCCGGTTGCAGATGAGCTCTACTACTTCGAGGGGTACGAGCGACCTGATGGGCGGGTGGGCACGCGGAATTACATCTGCATCATCCCCACGGTCAACTGTGCGGCAAGTGCGGCGAAGTTCGCGGCCGATCGTTTCCCTCGCGCGGCGCTCCGTGAGTTTCCCAACGTGGATGGCGTTTTCGCCATCACCCATCACAGCGGTTGTGGCCTCCAGTATGGGGGCCTTGACCATAAGTACCTCTCTCGTATCCTGGCGGGCTTCGCTAAGCATCCGAACGTCGGAGCGTATGTTCTGGTGGGGCTCGGCTGCGAGACTGGCCAGGCGTCCTACTTGATCGAGACGCAGGATCTCATCCAGTTGGGGAACGTGCCGGGGGCTTCCCGAGAACGCCCCCCGGTCTTCCTCATTCAGGAGCTGGGCGGCATTCCGGCCACAGTGGAGGCGCTCGTGCGGGAGGTCGAGCGCCTGCTGCCCATCGTCAACGAAGCGCGGCGGACGCGACAGCCGGCAAGCAAGCTTGTCGTGGCCTTGCAGTGCGGCGGTTCGGATGGCGCAAGTGGAATAACGGCAAACCCGGCCCTGGGTGTTGCCTCGGACATGATTGTCGCCCAAGGGGGGACGACGATCCTGGCCGAGACGACGGAGGTGTACGGGGCAGAGCACCTGCTCACACGGCGGGCGAAGTCACCCGAAATTGCCCAGAAATTGGTCGACCGGATCCGGTGGTGGGAATGGTACACGTCCATCTTCGCCGCCGAAATCAACAACAACCCCTCGGCCGGTAACAAAGCAGGGGGGTTAACTACGATCTACGAGAAATCGCTCGGCGCTGTAGCAAAGGGCGGTTCAGCCCCCCTATCCGGGGTGTTCGAGTACGCCGAACCGATCCGTATTCCGGGCTTTGTGTTCATGGACAGTCCCGGTTATGACCCTGTGTCTGTCACCGGTCAGGTGGCAGCGGGCGCGACTGTGGTGTGTTTCACAACGGGTAGAGGTTCCTGCTACGGCTGCAAGCCGGCGCCGACCATCAAGATCGCCACGAACTCGGAAACGTATCGTCGAATGGAATCCGACATGGATATAAACGCCGGCGTGGTGCTCGAGGGAACCCCGCTCGAACAGGTCGGCCGCCAGATTTTCGATGAGATCCTGGCGGTAGCGAGTGGGAAGAAGACCAAGAGCGAGCAGCACGGGATTGGAGACGAAGAGTTCATACCGTGGACCGTCGGACCCGTTCTGTGAGGCCCGCAGGGCCCCGCTCGGGCGGGGCGGACCGCTCTGTCCCGAATCGGCTCCCGGCCGTGTGGCAGATCCTGGGCATCGCTTACCTGGTCCTGTTCTGCCTGGTGTTCTTCGCCGACACGTTGCCCAACACAGGGGTTCCCCGGCCTCAAGCATGGCTGTGGTTCACAGGATTGATCCCGGAACTCTGGCCCCCACTTCTTCAGGCTTTCCTTGACGTGGTCGGATCACCTTACCTCAGCCAGCGGCTCTTGCCTCTGTCTGCGGCGGCCTGGGTTGTGCTCGTTATCTGGGCTACGGGTTGGCTGGTACACCGCAGGCTCGGCATCGAAGCAGCGTCGCCGGCAGGTAAAGCGACGCTGGTCTTTGCGCTGGGGGCCACAACGGTGTCAACCGCGACCTTACTGCTCGGCCTCGCCGGTTTCCTGAACGCCTGGCTGTTTCGGGGCCTTTCTGCAGCGGTCGTGCTCGGAGCGGCTACCGCTGCCCTTCGTCGCCGATTCTCCCGGGAGCACCATAAGGGGCGTACGCGGGGCTTTATAGCGAAAGGCTGGAGTGCTGAGGGAGTATCTGCAGCGGTTGTGTTCGTGATTCTGGCCGTGCTGACGCTGCTGGGCAGTTGCCTGCCGGCCACAGATTTTGACGTGCGTGAATACCACCTACAGGGGCCGAAAGAGTTCTTCCTGGCGGGCCGGATCGTGTTCCTCCCCCACAACGTTTATACCAACATGCCGTTTGGGACGGAGATGTTGAGCCTGTTCAGCATGTTGATCGTGGGGGACTGGTGGTGGGGCGCCCTTGCCGGACAGTGTGTGCTCGCCTGCTTCCCGCTGATGACGGTGTTGGCCGTCCGAGAAGCGACGTTGCTGCTGTTTGGGCCGGTTGCCGCCCACTGGGCTACTCTGGTGGCGGCGTCCGTGCCGTGGTTCTATAGGCTGGGCATTATCGCCTACGCGGAGGGGGGCTACTGCTTCTACACCGCGGTGACCTTCCTGGTGGCGGTGCTCCTCATGCGGCGCCCTAGCTTGAGGACGTTTCTGCTGCTAGGGGTGGTGTCGGGAGCGGCGTTCGCGTGCAAGTACACGGCGGCCGTGTTCGTGGTCGCACCGTCACTGGTTCTCGCAGTGGCCGGAAGCTTGGGGTTTATGGGGGGCGAACGCGTGGATTGGAAAGCGACGGGGGTAACGTGCGTCGGACTGGCGCTCACTGCGGGGCCGTGGTTGGGGAAGAACCTGGTGTTCACGGGCAATCCTGTCTACCCGCTTGCGTACGAGCTTTTCGGGGGCCGGAACTGGACGACGGAGAAAGACGCGAAATGGGACCGCGGCCATAGCGCACCCGGTTACAGCGTGCGGCAGTTTTTGTGGAACCTGCGCGACGTGATGGAGCGGTCCGATTGGCAGAGTCCGCTTGTGTTCGGGCTTGCGCCCCTCGCGCTGCTGGGGCTCAAGCGGCGCGAGGCGGCCTGGGGCTGGTTCGTCGTGGGCTACCTCTTCCTGTGCTGGTGGTTGTTTACCCACAGGATCGACCGGTTCTGGCTACCGCTAGAGCCTCTTGCCTGTGTTCTGGCCGGTGCAGGGGCGGCGGCTCTGGCGTCCCATCGAGCCGGTCGCGCTACCCTCTTCTCGGTTGCCATGGTGGCGGTCTATTTCAACCTCAACCTCATGGCCTCTCCGTTGTCGGGTAACAATGCCTATGGCAGCTTCATTGACGTTCAGGCTCGCGACCCCCTGAACACGGCAACGGGTCAGTTCGTCAAACTGGCCAACCTGCGCTTGCCGGAAACGAGCCGAATCCTTTGCGTGGGGGCCGCAGATCTTTTCCACATCAATCGCCCGGTGCTTTACAACACCGTCTTTGACGACGTGATCCTCGCGCGCTACCTGCGGAAGGGACCACCGTCGGCTGCGGTCCATGCAATGCGAAAGGATGGCATAACGCACGTGTTCGTGTCGTGGGAGGAGGTGGAACGGTACCGTCAGACGTACGGTTGGGACAGGAGCGTCCTACCGCCTGCTCTCCGCCCGTTCGTTCGCGCACGGCTGTTCAGAGAAGTGTGGCGGACGGACTCGCACGTTTCCGTGGTGGATACGGTGGTGCCGCGCGGCGTGCTGTACAAACTGTCCGGGACAGGAGAGGCGTCAGGAGGTCGTGCCGGGCACCTATGAGTCAGGGAAAGGCGGGCGTCTGGAGCGGACGGGGGGCCGCACCCCTCGGCAGCGAGAGGGGCGAACGGGTTTCCGAGGCCGGGCTTGTGGGATCGTGCTTCGGTTGGTCAGCCGGGGCTTCATTGGGGGCCGTGGGCTTGCATTCGTAGCGGCGGGAATCGCAGGTTCGCAGGCGGAGATTGGGCTTGTACCTCGTCCGGCGAGGTTTTGGCCCAATACAATCGCAGGGGTATCGGCCAGGTGGCGCATCCGGACGCGGGGAGCCCGTGTGGTAGGCAGGGTGCAGCTCGATGCACTGGTGGTGTGTGCTTCGGAACTGGAGTCGCGTGGGTTCGCAGAAGCCCTGCGCAGCGGTCAGAGTGTGCGCGGGCACCGCTTCGGGCTGGTGATCGGTCAGGTAAGGACTCTGCGGGTCGGTGTGCTGACGTTCGACA
>JALSID010000381.1 GCA_026981825.1 Planctomycetota bacterium | reverse complement strand
AAAAAGCCAAAGCGGCACGGGAGTGCCGCACTCCAAAAAGCCAAAGCGGCACAGGAGTGCCGCACTCCAAAAAGCCAAAGCGGCACGGGAGTGCCGCACTCCAAAAAGCCAAAGCGGCACAGGAGTGCCGCACTCCAAAGAGCCAAAGCGGCACGGGACTGCCGCACTCCAAAGCGCTGCGCTGTCGGCGGGGTGAGGGGGGTCCGATGCGACCCGCCGCCGTCGGCTATGATTGGTCTAAGCCATGGGGCAGACGTCGAGGAGGAGGTAGCCATGCGCGTTCCATCTCTCGCCATAGCCTTGGCTATCGCGCTGCTGGGCCACCAAACAGCCGTGCGTGGCGAAGACCGGCTCATCCAGTCCATTCCGGCCAGCGATCGGGTCGAGTACTGCATCTACTGGAGGGGGATCGACGCCGTTCGCGAAGCGTACGAAGGTACCATATTGGCCAAGGCGGTCAAGCAAACAACGCTCGACGAGTTCGCCCTGCAACTGGTGGGCGAACTTCTGATGAGGAACGCCGGCCACCCAGGCGAGAAAGCGCGACAACGGGTCGAGGAAGTTATCCGCTACGCCGCACGCAAGGGGGTACTGCTCATCGGGTTCAACATCGGCTCCGCCCTCCTGTTCCGCGTGACCGACCAGACCGACCAGGAAATCCTGGAACGGGGCTTACGCGTGTTCGCTCCCGACGCACAGCCAACCTCCGTCGATGGGCTGACCGTGATGACCAGCTCGGGCGGACAACGCGGTCCAAGGGTTACGTGGTTCCGTCAGGACGACGTGCTGGTTGTCTGCGATCTGCCACCGTACTCACAGATCATCCCGATGATGCGCACCAGTATCATGGAGAAGCAAGGGGGCCCTCCCGGCCTCCAGTCCCCGCTCCTCCACTTCCAAAACTCACCCGCCGCTATAGGCTTGGTAACCGTAAACCTCAAGGGTACGGAAATCGAGCCCCTCAAGAGGAGCCAATACCTGAGCATCCAAACGGACTTCGACGGACCGCGCACGAGGACTCGCCTGGTTCTTCATCTCCCGCGGCCACGAGATCCGGTGCTGCGACTACTCGCGTCATGGCGGCTCGACTCCTTCGACGTCCTCCCGCCCCTGCCCCCGCGGACAACGAGCGCGGTGCTGATGAGGATCGACGCCACACAGTTCGTGAAGATGCTAGCCGACCTCACTGCAGCCGATGAGGGGGGCGACCCGAACGAGATTCTGGAGCGATGGGCCGAACAAACACGCGAAGCACTGGGGATCGACCTGCTGGGAACGGTGTTACCGGCGATCGGTGAGCACGTCGTCCTCGCCAGCTCGCCACCGCCATTCCCGGGTATGCTCGACGTCAGCCTGTTCCTTGAACTGAAAGACGCAAAGCCTGTTCGGAAGGCCCTGCCAAACTGCGTGGATGCGTTCGCCCGGCTGGCGAATGCACGCATCCAACAAACCGAATTCGAGGCTGTGCGGCTTTACACGGTAATCAGCCCCGATATTCCCCTGACTCCTACCGCAGGAGTGGTGGACAAGTGGTTTTTACTTGCCACAACGGCCCCCTCAGCTCGTCGCCATATCGCGGCGCTACGCGGCAAGATCCCGCGCTGGCAGCTTCCGCCTGCAGCGACTCGAATGACAGCACTCGCCCTGAAAAACCGGCCGGTTCTTCTGTCGTTGACGGATAGTGAGGCGACCATCCAGATGTTGGGTCCCTTATGGAACGTGGCCATTCGCGCCTCGAATCTCGAGCTGGATCCCACCATTGTTCCTGGCGCCGAACTTGTCCCCCTTCTGACCGGTCAGTGGGCCACGGTGAGCGTGTACTTCACCGACGAGACGCTAGAAGCGGAAGCCGTTGAGCCGATCCCGGGGGCCAGTGTGATCGGGAGCGCCGCCACCCCCGTGCTCTCGGGGCTGCTCCTACCCGCCGTTCAGCAGGCGCGGGCCGCGGCAGCGCGCGTCGCGTGCATGCAGAACCTTAGGACGATCGCCATCGCACTGCACAAGTACCACGCGGTGCATGGCCGATTTCCGCCCCCAGTCCTCTACAGCCCCGACGGCAAAACACCCTACTCCTGGCGAGTCGCCCTCCTACCCTACCTCGATGAAGGCGACCTGTACAAGCGCTACCACCTGGATGAACCATGGGACGGACCGAACAACATCAAGCTGCTCGAAGAGATTCCCGACGCGTATCGCTGCCCGGTAGCAAAGTCGGACCCGACTCATACCTGCTACGCCGTCGTTGTGGGGGCGAAGACGGCTTTCCCGCCGCGCAAGCGCGGATTAGGTTTGCGTGACATCGTGGACGGAACCTCCCTGACTATCGCGGTGGTCGAGGTTCCAGGCGGAATCCCCTGGACCGAACCACGGGATGTGCCGTTCGAGTCGGCCCTGCAGCAGGTCGGTTCGAACCACCCGGAAGGGTTCAATGTGGTATTCCTGGATGGATCGGTGCGTTTCATCCCGCTTAACTGGCTCACCGAAGACCGCCTCCGCGCCCTGCTGACCGTCAGCGGCCGAGAACCTATCAAGCTACCATGACGAACTGCGCAACGCCCTTTGTCCCTACTCGCCCCCTCGGCAACCAGTCCCGGGCGGCAGCCGCACTGGCCGCGAAGGCGCGGGCGGGCGCACCATGGGCACCCGTGGAGCGGAAAAGATGTACGTCCCCCCTAGAATCCAGGTTGTTCCTCTTCCCGACTATCAGGTGGCGTTCCTCGCGAACGGCGTCGAACGCCTCCGCTGGCACTTCGGCCGGCACTATCCCCGCCCCTTTCTTTACCCCGTGCTCGATCCACACGGAGTTCCCATCACACGCATGGGCCATCCAGCAGCACCCAACCATGATCACCATCGATCGGTTTGGTTCGGCCATGCAAACGTGGGCGGCGTGAACTTTTGGGCGGACGGGGTTGGCAGCCAGCAAGTTCGGCAGCTCGCCTGGGTGCACTACCAGGACGGGCAGAACACTGGGCTCGCGTTCGTCAGGCTTGGCTGGTTCGACGCCCACAACGCCGAGTTGCTCCGCCAAGATCTCATCATCGCCTGCACCGATGTCGGAAACGGCGAAACCCTCGTAGAGCTCCAAAGCGAGTTCCGTTGTCCAGGGACCGAGCTGGTCCTGGGGAAAACGAACTTCGGCTTTCTGGGGGTTCGCGTAGCCGCCGGCGTGTCGGCGCTCTTTGGCGGCGGCGCCCTTCGAGCGTCGGATGGAACGGCGGGCGAGAAGTCCATCTTTGGCAAACGCTACCCATGGATTGACTACAGCGGTTATCCCCGCGGCTACCTGGCCTCCGGAATCTCGTACTTCGATCATCCTGATAACCCGCGGCACCCTACGGCGTGGCACGTCCGCGACGACGGCTGGATGTGCGCGAGCCTGTGCATGAACGGCCCCCTGGTTGTGCGCAAGGACGCACCGCTGCGGCTTCGCTATGCGCTTTACGTACACGCCGGAATCTATCCGAAAGAACGGATTGCAACGGAATGGGAGCGGTTCGCGTCGATGGGGGCGTGGATAAACGTAGGCAGGAGGGGGCCGTATCGGACCTGGCTTGAACGGGCTCGGTGAGCTCAGCCCTGCGGCCCGGGCAACATTCGTTTTCGGCGCGACGGCCCCGCTGCTGGAGCCGCGCCGTCGGGCCAGCGTGCATGGGCAAACGTGTCCAAGTCGCGCCGGCCTATCTGCATGCCGTTTCGCGCCCGCAGCGACGAGCACACGGTATGGCAGCGGGCCAAGGGTGATGGAGACCAGAACAGGGCGCGCGACCGGGGCGCAGAAGTGCCGCATCGGTCGCCGGCGGGGTACCGTGCGTCCACGCCCAGTGTTAGCCGGACGGGCTCAGCTAACATAGGAGTCGAAGCGACGACCTTGCCGCTAACCTGGAGATCGATCGCATGGGTGACGCTGTCGAAATCCCGCCGATTGAGTACCAACCCAGGTTTCCGAAGCGGCTCGACTGGGGAATCGGGGTTGTTGGTGCGGGCTTCATCGTTCGCGACTGCCACCTGGTCGCCTATCGCTCGGCGGGGTTCTCGGTGGTGGCCATTGCGTCCCGCACGCGCGAACGCGCCGAGGAGCTCGCAACGAGCTACGGCATAGAGGCGGTCTACGATTCCGTCGAGGACCTGGTCGCCGATCCCCATGTCGAGGTGCTCGACATCGCCGTTCCGCCCCAGGTCCAACCGTCCATCATCGAGCGTGCGCTGGCCGAAAAGCGCGGGTTGAGGGGGATTCTAGCCCAGAAGCCGCTCGCACTGGACCCGGCTACCGCCTGGGATATCGTCCGCCGCTGCGAAGAGGCAGGGGTCGTGCTCGCGGTGAACCAGAACATGCGCTACGACCAATCCGTGCGTGCGGCGAAGTGGCTGCTGGATCAGGGCTATTTGGGCGAACCCGTGCTTGCCACGATCGAAATGCGCGCCATCCCCCACTGGATGCCCTGGGCGCGAGGGCTGCGCTCGCTGTCGACCTACATCATGTCCGTGCACCATCTGGACACGTTCCGGTTCTGGCTCGGTGAACCCGATCGAGTCATCGCGAGCACGCGGCCCGACCCGCGCACCGAATTCGAGCATCGGGACGGAATCAACCTCTACGTGCTGGAATTCCCGAACAGGGCCCGAGCTGCAGGCTGGGATGACGTTTGGTCTGGCCCCCTTAAGGAAGGCGTGCCGGGCGATCCCTACGTGCGGTGGAGGATCGAGGGCACGGAAGGCTACGCGATCGGTGAGATCGGCTGGCCCGCTTACCCGGCTCGTAAGCCGAGCACGTTGATGTTCGCCAGCCGCCGCACCGGTCCGGCGATCGTGCAACCGCGCTGGGAAGAGGTGTGGTTTCCAGACGCGTTCGCGGGAACCATGGCGGAGCTCCTCTGCGCGCTTGAATCGGGCAGCGAACCGGAAATCAGCGGCCGAGACAACTTGCGGACGATTGCGCTCTGCGAAGCGGTGCTCCGCAGTGCCCGGGAGGGCACCCCGCAACGACCGGCGGAAATCCTCGACGAAGCTATGCAAAGACCGAATCGATCGTGAAGGAGCAGGCTCATGCGACTGGGACTGATCAGCTCTGCGTGGGTCCAAACCGGCAAGGACACGATTTACGGCATCCGCAAGACGAAGGAACTGGGGTTTGATTCCATCGATATCTTTACCGACCCCCTAGACCTGGACGTAAAGGAAAAAGTAGCGATCAAACGGGAATGCGACCGCCTGGAACTTCCCATTGTCAGCCTGCCTTGCGTGGCACTGGGGCTTGCCGACTTCAACAACAGCGTGCGTCGCTTCCACCTGGATCGGACGCGCGCGTATCTGGACCTTGCCTATGAGTACGAAGCCCACAACGTGCTGCTCGTGCTGGGCGAGTATATCTGGGAGCAGCAGGTGATCGCTCCGGAGGATCAGTGGAGCTGGGCGGTGGAGAGTGTGCGCATTCTGGCCGACCACGCGGCCTCACTGGGGGTGAAGATTGCCCTGGAACTGGAGCCGTTCAAGTTGTCGATCCTGAACAACATCGACGCCATGGAGCGCTTCCTCGATGAAGTAAACAGCCCCTATGTGGGCGCGAACATCGACATCTCCCACATGGTGCTTTCAGGCACGCCTGCAACCGCGTTGTCCCGCTTGAAGGGACGTGCGTTCCACGTACACATCTCCGACTGCGACGGCAAAGTCCACGGCGACCTTCCCCCGGGACGCGGCGTCGTCGATTTCCTCCCTTACCTGCGTGAGATCAAGGAACTGGGGATCGAAGGGGCGATCAGCATCGAGCTCGAATACTCCCCCGAACCGGACCGGATCGAAGAGTGGGTACAGGAAGCATACGAGGCGACCGCTCGGCTGCTCCGTGAAGCAGGTATCGAGCGTGAATCGGCTCGCACTTAGCCCTGCTATCCCGACCCGCATCTCGAAAGCGTGGTCGCCATTAAAGCCGGCGCAGTCGATCGATCGCTTCCTTAATCCGCTCGGTGGGCACCGTGAGGGCCATGCGAATGTACCCCTCGCCGTGTCTGCCAAAGCCGACGCCCGGGGTAACCACGATCGATGCCTGCTCCAGGAGCCGCGTGGCGAACTCGGTCGAAGAAGAGCGGTCTGGCGTGCGAACCCACACGTAGAAAGTTGCTTCCGGAGCCTCGACCTGCCAGCCAAGCGCGCGCAAGCCGGCGACCAGAGCGTCGCGTCGCTCGCGGTACACGCTTCGTATCGGTGGGACGAGTTCGTCGTATTGCCGAAGGGCGTCGATCCCGGCAAACTGGATGGCGGTGAAGACGCCGCTGTCGCAGTTCGCTTTCACCTGCGCCAGGGCGGCCACCACGTCAGCAGCCCCCACGGCAAAGGCAAGTCGCCATCCGGTCATGTTGAACGTCTTGGAAAAAGAATGGAACTCGATCGCCACGTCACGAGCCCCCTCAATCTGAAGGATGCTCAGCGGCGGCCGGTCGTAGAAGACCTCGGCATACGCCGCGTCCTGCGCGATCACAAACTCGTACCTATGCGCAAGCTCCACAATCCGGCGGTAAAACTCTTCGGTGGCGACGGCCGTGGTCGGGTTGTTGGGATAGTTGAGGTAGACCAGTTTGCACCGCTCCCACAACCGCTCGTGCACGGCATCCAGATCGGGCAAGAAGCCGTTTTCCTCGAGCAGAGGCAAGCGGTGCACTTCGCCCCCCGCGAAGCCGCTGAACGTCGCGTACACCGGGTAAGCCGGGTCCGGCACGAGCACCACGTCGCCCGGGTTGACCACCCCAAGCGGCAAATGGGCGATTCCTTCCTTTGAACCGATGAGCGCTAAGACTTCGCGTTCGGGGTCGAGCTGCACACCATAGCGACGCGCAAACCATTCGGCCACTGCTGCGCGAAACTCCGGTGCGCCCTGGTCCAGCGCATACCGGTGAAAGGCTGGATTCTCGACGTGCTTCTGCACGGCGCGCACGATTGGCTCGGGCGTCGGCCGGTCGGGGTCGCCCACGCCAAGATTGATCACGTCCTTGCCGGCGCGGATCGCTTCGTTCTTCTTCCGATCGATCTCGGCAAACAAATAAGGGGGTAGCTGCTGAAGTCGTCGAGCCTTCTGGAACCAGTTCCCCATGACCAAGTCCCCTGTGCGGTGCACGCTCGGCTAACCTGCTATTATTCGGTTTCGTCCGGCCCCCGTAGGCCGTCGCGTTTCGGAGCACCTCGCCCGCCCGAGGCTCTCTCCCCACTGCCCGCCTGATTGCTAAACTGGTAGGTTCCCGGTTTCGTGCAGCAAGGACACGCCCCGAGTGGAGACACCGATGACGGCGTGGATCGATGGTTTGATGGTGGCCGTTGCCCAGGCCCAGTCGGCGGGCAGCCCTGACGTCCTACGGCCTATGCTCGCCCTCGGGCTGGGGATTGTCTGCGTCCTGGCCTTGATCATCTTCTTTCGCATCAATGCGTTTATCTCCCTGATCACAGCGGCGATGCTCGTGAGTCTGTTCGTGCCGCCTGAGGTAGCCTCCGCCTCGCGGTTCACCATGGTGGCCGAGGCGTTCGGTTCGGCAGCGGGCAAGATCGGGGTTGTGATCGCCCTCGCCGCGGTGATCGGCAAATGCATGATGGACAGCGGCGCTGCCGACCGGATCGTACGCTTCTTTCTGCGACTCCTGGGGGAGAAGCAGTCCGCCACGGCCCTGCTCATGAGCGGGTTCGTGCTCGCGGTACCGGTCTTCTTCGATACGGTTTTTTACCTGCTTGTACCCCTTGCGAGATCGCTGTACCGCACAACACGCAAGAACTACTTGCTCTACATCCTTGCCATCGCTGCGGGTGGAGCGATCACCCACACGCTGGTACCTCCGACGCCTGGCCCCCTCGCAATGGCAGCGGAACTGGGCATCGATCTGGGCGTGATGATCGTGGTCGGGACGATCGTGGCCGTCCCTGCTGCCGTAGCCGGCCTCTTCTTCGCCAACTTCATGAACTGGCTTTCCCCCATCGAAATGCGTCCCCTGCCTGGGGAAAAAACCGACGTCCAACCGCTCGCGGACGAGGAATTACCCCCACTCTGGCTCTCGCTCCTCCCCATCATCCTCCCCGTCATGCTCATCACAGCCAACACCGTGGCCACGACCCTGGCCGGTGGGGAATCTCCAGATGGTGGAGAGGCCACGGGCAACTTCTGGCAGCTCGTGACCCCCTGGACGACCCTTTTCGGCGACGCGAACTTCGCCCTGTGGCTTTCTGCGGGAATTGCGCTCGCCACCTACGTTTGGAAGCGGCGGCCCACCCTGGGCGAGATGGCCGAGAACGTGGAGCTGGCCCTGATGAGCGGCGGCGTGATTATCCTGATCACAGCCGCAGGCGGCGCGTTCGGCGCCATGCTCAAGGCCGCCCAGGTGGGCGATGCGATCCAGAACCTGTTCGAGACCTCGGGTAACCTGGACGGCATCCTGCTCCTTACCCTGGGCTTCGGCATTGCAGCAGTGCTCAAAGTCGCACAAGGATCGAGCACGGTGGCCATGATCACGACGGCAAGCATGATGGCGGCGATGCTGGGAGATTCACCGCAACTGTCCTTCCATCCGGTCTACCTCGCCACCTCGATCGGCGCCGGCTCCCTGGTGGGCTCGTGGATGAACGACAGCGGCTTCTGGATCTTTGCCAAGATGGGCGGGCTGACCGAGATCGAGGCGCTGAAGACCTGGACCATTCTGCTCGTTGTGCTTGCAATCGTCAGTTTTGCGGTAAGCCTTGCCCTGGCGGTCGCCCTGCCGCTGGCATGAGCTTCCGCGGCCCACACCCCCTCCGACCGCCATCGCTCCCGTCGGGACCGGCGGAGCAGGAAACGGGCCCGCTCGGTGCGTCGCAGCGGGCTGGACGGCCCGACCCCGAAGCCGATGCGGAGCGACCACCACGGCCAGCGTGCGTAGACGATCGGTCCTTCGGTCGCTCCTGGCTGACCGCTACCCGAACCCCACCAATCGGACGAACAGAACGCCCACGGCCAGCGACTCCCGCCGCACTCCGGCACCTAATCCCCCCGGATGACCGGCACGCCGGACTGTAAGTAGGCTCTGGGGGCCAGAACCTCCGGAAGATCCATCTGAGCAGCATGACGCCCAAGGTAGCCGATGCTCCGGACCGTATCGGTGCCCGAATATGGAATCGCCAGCAACGGCGGCACGGGATTGGTCGGAGCAGCAGCGGCGCGTAGGATGCCGCAAAGAGCAGCTCGAAAGCAACGAACCAGAGTGGCGGTCGATGTCGACACGAGGCGGAGCCGAAAGCAGCTCAGACAAACCGAGCCGCGTCGCGATCGCGCTGGGCGCCAACCTCGGAAACCGCGTGCATGCGTTCGAGCAGGCGCTGAACCGGATCGAGCGGGCGGGATACGGCCACGTGCTGTCGCTGAGCAGCATACACCTGACCCGCCCGGTAGGGGGGCCGTCCGGCCAGCCCCCGTACATGAACGCGGCCGCGGTGCTGGAAACCAAGCTCGCACCGCGTGATCTTCTGGAAGGTTTGCTGGAAACCGAGCGGGCACTGGGCAGGCAGAGGCGCGAGAAGTGGGGGCCGCGACCGATCGACCTCGATATCCTCCTCTGGAACCAAGATATCGTGGATGAGGAAGGGTTACGCATCCCCCATCCGTGGCTCCCCGTGCGTCGGTTCGTACTCGAACCCCTGGCGGAAATCGCCCACGACTGGCCCCACCCCACCGGCTGGACGATAGGAGAACAGTTGGAGCGGATCCACCGCCGCCCGATTTACATCGCACTCACGGGAGCCCTTGGCGCCGGCAAGACCACCATCGCCCGACTATTCGCGGAGAAAACGGGGGCAGTTTTCGTCGAAGAACGGTTCCATGGGGACTTGCTCGATCGCGTCTACCGCGGCGACACGAAGGCCGCTGAGGAAGCGGAGGAGTGGTTCGCGAACCAACGCGCTGAGCTTCTGGCCAGACGGCGTTTCCTGGGCCCCGGTCGGCCTGAGCTGGTCGTCAGTGACTTCTGGTTCGAGCAGTCGCTGGCGTATGCCCTGGCGGAACTGCCCGATCCGTCTGCGGTGGAGGCACACCGTCACA
>JALSID010000380.1 GCA_026981825.1 Planctomycetota bacterium | reverse complement strand
CCGGAACCTCGGGCACTCGATCCCGCCGCCGGACTGGTGATCAAGGAAGAAACCTGGTTTTACCCCCTGGCTGCCATCGAGGGCAGGGAAGCGGTGGCCGAGGTTCTGGCCCATCTAGAAGAACTGCCCGGCGTGCGGATCGAGCAGCGATCGGCACGCGAGTATCCCCAGGGGACGCTTGCTTGCCACGTTGTTGGGTACGTCACCCGTCGCTCCCGGGATGCCGAGGGGGAATTTGCCGGTGTAAGTGGGGTCGAGGCGTATTACGACGGAATGCTGGCGGGAAAGCCAGGGGAGCTGCGTGAGCAACGGCGGCCGGACGGGAGCTGGGAAGTGCTGTCTGGACGGCCGCCTCGGCCCGGCGCACGGCTCGTGTTGACCATCGACAGCCGGCTTCAGCGCGCGGCGGAACGGTTCCTGGCCGAAGCGTGCACAAACGGCCTTCCCGAAAGCACCGGAGGGGCCGTCCTGGTCATGGAAGCCTCCACAGGAGCCATCCGGGCGGTGGCTTCATACCCACCATTCGCGCCCGGGATGGTCACCCAGGCAAATAGTTCAACGTCCCGCCGGCGGGGCGGTGCCCCCCTTCTGGCTCGGTTCCATCAAGCTGCTTTGCCGCCGGGCTCTCTGTTCAAACTCGTCGTGGCCCTGGCAGCGCTGCACAGTGGGGCGGTGGATGTGCGGGAGCCGATTGCGTGCCGGGGCTACTTCGGCCCGGACCCGAACCGCCACCGTTGCTGGATCTATGCCGAGCACGGGAAGTCTCACGGCTTACTGACCCTGCCGGAGGCGATCGGACATTCGTGCAACTGCTACTTCTTCCAGCTTGGGGTGCGGTTAGGTGCGGGTCGGCTCACGTCCATGGCCGAGCTCCTGGGGGTAGGTCACCGGACGGGCATCGATCTTGCCGGTGAGAACGCCGGGCAGTTGCCGCGTCTACCGGTAGCCGGAGGGGACAGGTTGCCGGTCGATCTGCTGAACGTGAGCATTGGACAGGGGGAGTTGCTGGTGACGCCGGTGCAGGTTGCGCGGTGGACGGCCGCGATAGTAACCGGCTACCTCGTTCGGCCCCATGTGTCGGCTGGGGCATTCGCCCCCCGCGAGCGGCTACCTGTCTCCGATGAAGCGCGTGAAGCGATCCTGGAGGGGATGCGGCTGGCGGTGGTCATGCCCTGGGGCACGGCTCATGCGCAGTTGGGACGTCTCCCGGTGCCGGTGCGGGCAAAGACCGGGACCTCCGAAGCGGGGACGGGGCCGCCACACTCGTGGTGCGTGGCCATCCTGGGTGAAGGAGAAAGCGCGCTGGTGGTCGTGGCCCTGGTCGAACACGGGGGGAAAGGGAGCGAACGCGCCGCGTCGCTGGTACGACAGATCGTCGAGCTGATTACGCCCGATGCCGCTGCCGACCGGAACCAAGCAGTTCCCAGGCATCGATGACGAGCCGTCCGATCGGGTCTGACGGTCGGCCCAAGGTTTGCACAAGCCATCGCGGACGCGAGAATTCGACTGCCAGCGCGCCTTGCGTGTTGGCCGGAGGCCAAGCGGGAAATCACTTTTCTTCGGACCGTGCGGCCCCCTCGCGCCCCACTGAGCCGCCCCAATAAACCGGTGTGTTCCGGCAAGACGGGCCGTCAGGAGATCAAGCGAGACCGCCGGGAGGAAGGTTCAGAAGGTTGGGTAGATCGGGCACCAGGCGCACGGTCGGGTTGACGGTCCAGCCGTATTTCCCGAGCTCGAGCGCGAACAGAAGGATCCCAACCAGCAGGCATAGTGCCGCAATGATCAGCAGCACGGTGTAGATGTCCATCTTGGGTTGTTGGACGGTAACGCCGCGCCTACTGCCCGGTCCCGGTGAGGTAGGTAGCGACATGGTCTCCGACCTCGATTCGCCCTTGTTTCACGTCACTGAGCACGCGCGCCACGGCGCGGTCCGGTTCGACATCGGTAATCTCAATCTGGCCGAGGTACTTGCCGTTGTTCCGCTCGCGGAACACGTGCAACCGATGACCCACCACAAGGCCGTCGTCGCTGCCGATGGAGATCCGTACGTAGCGGTTCGCACGGTCAACTTCGAGGACGACGCCTTCCACACGAGGTGGAGCCTTAAGAGCGGCAATGTCACGAGCTTCTGTGGGAAGGCCGTGCTGTGCCAGGATCCCCCGGAGTTCCGCAATCCGTTCCTGAAGCTGCTGGTTCCGCTCCTGAGCAACCTCGAGCTGGCTACGTACCTCGATCAACTTTTGCTCAGCCTCAAACGCCTGCCGAACTGCGCGGTCTTTGTCCTCCAGGACCCGTTCGAGCTGACTACGAAGTAAGTCGACCTCTTGCCGTCGAGCATCGACTTCCTGTAGAGCGGTGGCCGCGCGTTGCTGGGCCGTCTCCAGCTCGCGACGCAGCTCCTGGTACGCCTCGAGCAGCCGCGTCATGTTTTCCTGCTGGATACGGTTCTCCTCACGAAGCTGGTTGAGCTGGTCGGCGGCCTTTTTGCGCGCCTCGTCGAAGAGCATCGCCAGCTCTTCGCGTTGCTTCTTGACCGCCTCAAGCTCCTGGCGCGTCTTGCTCAACTCGGCGGACGCCTCTTGGTACTTGTCTCGCCAGTTCTCCTTTGCCGTGTACACGACGATGGCGAACGCGAGAAAGAGGATGCTCAAGATTGTGATAGCCAGCGTCAGGATCTTGCCGACTAACGTCACGCCTTAATCTCCCTTTAACCTCTTCGTCCCGTGCAGCTCCCGGCAATGGAGAACGGCCCAGGTCTGGACCAAGCCGGTCCGTTCGGTCGTACGACGAGGTGTGCCACACACCAGCCCCGTTTCCAGACCCTACCGGTACGTCAGCATTGTGCGCACGCCGTGACAGCGTGTCAATCCGGCCGGTAGTGACCCACCTGCGCGCCACGCGGGCCAATCCGGTAAGACTGTTACGACTGTACTACAGAACGCGCCGGCTTGCAAGAGTTTACCGGATATCTCCGGGTAGGTTGCTCCAGATTCTCCTGCAAAAGCTTACCATGCGGCACCGCACTGGGCGCCACTGCCGCATCCTGCGTGACCCGATCCAACCCACCTCAGTGTCCCAGGCCGGCGTGTGTCAGCCGCGCCGGTTCGATGCACCCCTGCGAGACCGTGAAGACCTCCGGGTACTCGGTTGCCCACCGAGCGTTCGCGGAGGGGCAGTATTGCCTGGCGTTGCCCTCGACGGCATCGACGGGATCGAGGTGACTGGCCAACTCCACCGATTGCAAGAACGCGAGCCCGGGGCAGGTCAGGTCCTGGACGGACATGAACATGTGCGATTTCTCGGCGGCCGCGGCCAGTACCAGGGACTGAGACATCCCTTTGCACGCCTTCAACGCGATGCCTGTGTAGCCCAGTTCACGCGCCAGCTTCAGCGACTCGTAGTCCACCAGCGCTTCGTCCACGACCACCGGTTTCAACTTGCTCGCCTCATGGACCGGCTGGCCCCGTTGCGCTTCGAGATCACGCCCAAGGGGCTGTTCCACGTAGGCGATCCGATCGAACGCCTTCGGATTCCGTTCGCGGACAGTCCGAAGCGTGCGGATCATGTACTCGATGTCAGGGCAACGCTCGTTGAAGTCGAGCGAATAGTACCACTTGCTCCGGCCCAGTTCCGTCTGAACTTCCGTCGCCACCGCATCCACCGCCAGGATTCGCTCGATGTCCCACTGCTCATCATCCCCCGCCAGTTTGATCTTCAGGTGCGTAAGTCCGTCGCGTCGGATCCAGTCAGCTAGGCATTCCGGCAAGCCATCGCCGATGGGCTCCTTCACATCGGCGGGGGTAAGAGGATCGAGAGCACCGACCAGATGGTAGAGCGCGAGGCGCTCTTTCGGACGGGTGCGGATGTAATCTTCCAGATACTCCCCGCGGAAGTCGTTGTCGAGGTAAGCGCTCAGGTCGTTGTTCATGTAGTCCTCGCCCAGACAGCGGAAGACATTTTGGCCGTGCGCCTTGCCGTACGCATCGAGAATCGCGGCGTCGAAAGCCGAGGCGACCACCTGAACGGCGAGCCGGGGCAGGGGCTCCTTGAGTTCCAGCTCCCGGTTAACCTGCTCGGCAAGCCTCAACCACTGCGGCTCCCAGCGGAACGCGAGTTCGACCGGGTGCGCCATATCACGCAGCTCGGTGATCTGGCTCGCGATGAGTTCCGCGAGTCGGCGCATGGCTTCCAAAGTGCGATCGGGGGGCTCGACGGCCGACGGGAACGCCCAGGTGTTCCCCAGGGGCATTGCGCCAACGCCCTGGCCGGTCAAGCCATTTCGCGCCCGCACCCCTACTTGCACAGTTAGGACCTCCGTGTGCGTGTTGACGAACGCCCCGAACTTCAACGGGGTCCGGTAGGGGTAGCGGTCGATGCGGTGTTTGGCGCTGAGTACTTGAACGTCGTACTCTCGCTCGCGCATGTCCAACCTCCAGGTCGCCACGGCAGCGCGCGGTAGCGCAGTGCCGGAACATCAGCCGGTTGTTGGGGCTACCGAATTCTGCAGCTCATTGTCCCTCCGGAAAAGTCCCCCGCTCAGCCCGTGCGGTGCATGGCCCCAAACGCTTTCCGCCACCAGCTTCGTTCGCCGACGGGCTATGCGTTCCGCCGACGCGGTGCTTCGTAACGAAACACCGCTCTTCCGCCCGGTGGGTAACCCTAATGCCCAAGGGCCACCGTTTGCACCACGACGGTGACTGGTATCGCTCGCGCCGGCTGCTCACCAGGGCAGTCGATGCGGCCACTATCTCCCGGCCGCATTTCCTTCGGAGGGTCGCTTCATGGGTTCCCACACGACGACGCGAAACGGGGGGCAGGGGATTTCCGCCCGCCGCTTGTACTGGATGCCGCTCACCTCGGGCGGCGTGGCCCTCGGTCCGAGCTCCAACCCGAAGAACCAGGGACTCTCCAATGCGTCCGCCTCCGCCGCATACGACGGTATTCTCCGCAAGTCGTACGGGCACAAGCGGACCTGCTCGCCGGTTAAGAACGCCACCGGGTAAGCGAGCCGATAGTCGGCGTACCCAAGCATCCCGGCCATCCCGTTGGCGCGACACCAGTCCACCAGAGCGGTCCGGAAGCTCTGGATCTGTAGCGGCGTCCACGACGGGCCGATCATGCCGTGGATGCGGTAGTATGCCACGTCCACGTACGCATAGTAGCCCATCCAGGTGAGCAAACCGGCCATTAGAGCAGCTTGAACGACGGCTTTCCGGCGAGTCGTGCGGAAACGGAGCCAGAGGAACCTGGCTGCCCAGAGAGCGGCCAGCGAGGCGGCGGGGAAGACGGGGATGAGATAGCGGACTCTGCTCCACTGTTCCCCGTATCGGAACAACACGAACGCAACGCACGCGGCCGCTCCGCTCAGCACGACGAGCGAAGCGAAGTCCGACCGAGGGGAGTTACGGACCAGTCCAACCAGGGCCGCGACCGTTCCGACGAGGAACAGAGCGATCTGCACCCTGAACAGGTAACGTGAGAAGGCATCCACAGCCGGTGGAAGGCCGCTTTCCCCCACAGCGAACAGCCAGATCGCTGCGTTCAACCGGGTAAAGGGGTGGCAGGCCCCCTCAGCGGAGAAGGCCAGTGGCAGACACTGGCGCCGGAGAACGAACCACCGGTCTCCGAGGTGCTTCCAGACGACCTGCTGTTCGAGCCGCCAGAAGTCCGGATAGCAGTTGCGATCGGGCTGGATGCGGTCGGCCACGGCACGAAGCCCGACGACCGCTGCAGCAGCCCCGCCCGCAATCAGGGGGACGGCGATCCAGTTCCGCACCCGCCGCCAGCCGCTGGCCCGCACGGCAGCCAGGCAGGTTAGTGGCAGAAAAAGGACGTAGTAGCTGTAGGTGTAGCAGCCCAGGAACTGCAGCCCCGCGAAAGCCCCCCATCGGCCGGTGCCTTTCAACTCCCAGGAACACAGGAAAAACGACGCGATCGCGATGGTGACGACCCAAACATGGCCCCCATGGGCTTGGGTACTCGCCCAAAGGGAAAGGACGGGCACAAAAGACTGCAAAGCGAACCAGGCGGTCGCCCATGCGGCCCCCCATCGGTCCCACAGCCAGCGCGCGACGAGCACGTTGGCGACCGTCCAGGCCAGCAAGGGGGACGAGATGAAGGCCAAAGGGGTCCATCCGAAGAACAACACGAACGGCAGGGCGATGATGCCCTCGGTCAAGCCCTGGTAACGCTGGCCGTAGTAGAAAAGCAGGGGGGCACGCCCTTCAACCAGATGCTTGATGCTTAACGCATTCGCCGATTCATCATCGTTAAAGAGAGCGGCCGCGTTGACGAGCAGCGGCACGCGAACGACGATGACCACCACGCAGTACAGGGTCGCCAGGAGCCAAAACGCCTGCGGACTGCGCCAGCGAGCCCGTGTGCCGGCCCGACATGTGCTTTGGGGTGAGCTGAGCGGCTCGCCCTCGTTCATGGCCCCTCCCGCAAGCGCCGCCGCAAGACGTGGACGCCCACAAGTCCGAGCATGGCCAGTTGGGCGAGCACTCCGATTGCGTCGCCAACGAGCACAACATACGGGCTGCGTACGTCGCAAAGCGGGACCTCTGCGGCCACAAGATCCTCGATCCAAACCCCTTTCTCAACCGCGCCACCGGCCACATGGGTGATCCTGCCGTAGGGATCGATAACTGCGGAGATTCCCGTATTGACCGCTCGAACAAGCGTCCGCCTACACTCGACGGCACGAAACACGGCGCCGGCCAGGTGAACCTCGTGCTCGGCCGATCGGCCAAACCACCCGTCGTTGGTGAGATTCAGCAGCACGTCAACGCGATGCTCGCGCACCAGGGACCGCGACAACCCCGGGATTGTGTCCTCGAAGCAGATGAGCGGTCCGTACCGGATGCCTTCGTGTTCAAGGACCGTCTGTTCCTGCCCCGGCGTCAGGCTGCCCCCCTTCTGTGTATTTGGAGAGAACACGCGGAGTAAAGGGAGCCAGCGCTCCAGCGGTACGTACTCGCCAAAGGGTAACAGGTGCACCTTGTGGTAAGGGGGATAAACAGGGCCGGACTCCGTGAGCAGGAGCGCCGAGTTGTACAGACGCGTCCCTTCGGGGGACACGTACTGCATGTTGAGCCCCATGATCAGCGGGCTGCCGCACGCTTTGACCAGCCGCAGGAGATCCGTGCGGACCCGAGCGGAGATTGCGCGGAGCGTGTTCACGTCGAACCCAACCAGTGCTCGCGCTTGCTCGTCGTTTAGTGCTGGATCCAGCTCGAGCCAGATGTGCCGCCAGGTCGTTTCGGGCCAAACCGCCAGTTGGGCGCGCGTACGGCGTGCGTGATCGGCCAGCTCGTAGAACCGGCCGTGCAACTCCTCAGCACGGTCTGTCTGTTCTCGGAGCGACTGGGGGACGTTTGTCTGAACCAGCACAATTCGGGGGCCGGGCCTCAGATGATCGTCCGCGCTCTGAAGGGCCCGATAGCCATAGCCGAGCCACAGGGTGCAGAGCACCACCAACATGCCCCCGTGGACCGCGATTACCGCGGTCCGATGACGTCTGAGCAGGAGAAGAACCAGGAAGCCGTTGATCCATGCCAGAAGAAAGGAAGCTCCGTAGGCGCCAACCACCGCGCAGCCCTGCAGAAGCAATGGCGACCTGTAAAAAACGTGAGCCAGGTAAAACCAGGGGAAACCACCCAGCATCCAGCTTCGCACAAACTCCAGCCCGATCCAGATACAGGCGACGCTGAAGGGGAAAACACTGGGCACGGACAGAAACACGCTCCGGACCAGCACCGCAGCCACCGCCCAATATGCCCCGAAGTAGACGCTCAACCCCAACCACCCGATGTAACCGGTCGGATGGGCGATGATCAGCCACCAGACGCTGAGCAGGCCGAACAAGGTTCCCCCCAGCAGGCCGACGAGCCCAGCCCATCTGGTGTTCGGCGACAACACGGCGGCTGCCAGAACGGGAACGAGCGCAACCAGGACCAAGGGGGCAATTTCCACTGGGGGGAAGGCAGCCCAGAGAAGCACGGCACTGGCGATGCCGCCGGCACAGCCCAGAGGACGGGCGTGTCCCGCGAACCACGCCTGCGCGCGCTCTCGCCCACCAACCGCCGGTGCCGCTAGCTCCTGTGTTGCTTGGGCAGTCTCTTTCATCGCTGCATGACCAATCCGCCAGGCCGGCAAACTTCCCATCCGTTTCGGCTCAGCGCGGCATGCCGGCTCCCACACCAGCGCAGATCGATGGGCAGCCGAACGCGTGCCATGCCCATGTGGAGCCGCCGTTGCTTGCTGCCGGAGCACGTTCTGCAAAAGCCCCCCGCTCAGCCATCGCTGAAAGGGATTTCATCAACCCGACCGATCGTCGTCCATGCCAAACAACCGGGCTCCGCGTGCAGTTCGTTGTCGCTATTCGAGCGTCAGCACACGAACACTTGCCCCCTGGGGAAGTTGGTATTCGCCTGCGGGAAAGAACACAAAACCGTCGGCCTGAGAAACACAACAGACGTCGGGAGATCCTTGCCACGCTAGGGGGCGTGCCTTGAGACCGTCAGCTTCGTACCAGATCGATGCCGGCCAGTAGGTGGGGCGATCGCAACGGTTGCGCCAGCCGCTTACCAGTCGGGCCGGGGCATGAGCGGGCATACCCGGCGGCAGACCGCTTAGTGCGCGGAGCAACGGTCGCACGAACAGCAAAAAGCCCACCAGGCTGCTTACGGGGTTACCTGGCAGTCCGAACACGTACGATGCCTTCTCGGCACGCCGCACACCAAAGAACAGGGGTTTCCCCGGCCGGACATGAACACCGTGGAACACGGGCTCTACCCCCAGCGACTGCAAAACCCGGGGAACATAGTCGCGATCCCCGACGGAAACACCGCCGGTAATGAGCAGGACATCCGATGCAGCAAGGGCTTCCTGCAGCGTGCGGCTTAGCTCGGTTTCGTCGTCCCGCGCGTGCCAGGAGCCGACGGGTTCGAAGCCTGACGTGCGCACTGCACTTACCAGCATCGGGCCGTTGGAGTTACGAATGGCCCCCGGAGCCGGACGAGCGGTCGGTGGAACCAGTTCGTCCCCGGTGGTAACGACCGAGACTGTCGGCTTAACGTAGACTGCAGGCTCCGCAACTCCGCACTCCGCCAGCACCGCGATATGGGCCGGCTTCAACAAAGTCCCGCGCCTCAGCACGATAGTTCCGGCTTGCATGGTCGCCCCGCGGCGGAGAATGAAGCGGTACCGGTCGTCGGGCAGGTGCTGGAGTTCGATCTCGTCGCCTCTCTGCTCGACGTCCTCTTGCATCACGACCACGTCCGTCCCAGGCGGGATAGGAGCACCGGTCAGGATGCGTACGGCCTGCCCTGTACCGACCTGGCCCCGGTACGTCTCGCCAGCACAGACCCGACCGACAACCTGGTAGCGCTTTACCCCCTGAGCCACATCCTCGAACCGCAGCGCGTAGCCATCAACGAGGGATTTGTCGAACGGGGGGCTGTCCAGATCGGCCACCGCCGGTTCAGCCAGCACATGTCCCACCGCTTCTGGGAGTGCTACTCGCCGTGTACCTAACGGGGAAGCCTGTGCGAGGATCTTTTCAACCGCTTGCTCGACCGAGAGCAGCTTTCTGTCCGTATTCGTTTGGGCCATCGTCCTACCCGAACTACCGCCGACCAAGCCCCCGTCGCTGGGATTGCGCGTCTGGTTGATCGAGGGGCTAGGCCCCCGTAACGAGCGACTCCGGAACAGGACGTCCCACGAAGTTCGCCAGGAGTCGGATTCCTGGAAGTCCGGTCAGGAAGCTCTCCGGGTGAAACTGAACCCCCTCCAGGGGCATGGTCTTGTGCCGGATCCCCATGATCTCCCGCTCATGGCCGGGATCATCCGTCCAGGCAGAAACCTCGAACTCACCGGGCAGCGTGTCGCTCTTGATGATCAAGCTGTGATAACGTGTCGCTTCGAACGGGTTGGGCAGGTCCCGGAACACGGTGCGCCCGTCGTGATAGATCATGGACGTCTTACCGTGCATGACACGCGAGGCGCGCACGATCTTGGCACCGAAAACATGCCCGATGCACTGATGCCCCAAGCAGACACCGAGAATAGGAACCTTGCCCGCAAAGTGGCGGACGACGTCGTTCGATATTCCCGCTTCCCGAGGTGTACACGGTCCCGGTGAGATGATGATGTGACTCGGTTCCAGCTCCTC
>JALSID010000379.1 GCA_026981825.1 Planctomycetota bacterium | reverse complement strand
TCCGGGTACCGCTGCGCAGCTTTCCCTCCATGTGGTTCGTGTTCACCAGATAGAGCGCCTGCGACATGGACGTGTCCTGGTTCCGCTCGCATTCGCAGGTGACGTCACGCGCCGGGCGCCCAAAGAGATCCAGGAACTCGGAGCGCACCTGGTTGTGGGGCAACTGGATCGCTCGCATCCCGGGCGGCATCCCGGGGAAGCGTTCCGGAGCCTCGCAGACCTGGGAGATGGCATCCAGCATCTGCTCAGCCGTCAACCGTTTGATTGGGAAGTGGGAGAAGTGGACGGTATCGTGAGCGTTCCATTTGTTGGGCACACTGGAGAGCTGGTACACCTTGGAGTTCAGGATCAGCCGGTAAATGTGTTTCAGGTCCCAATTATGCTGGATCAGCTCCTCAGCCAGGTAGTCCAGCAGCTCGGGATTCTCGGGCGGGTTCGTCACCCGGAAGTCGTCCGGTTCATGGACAATCCCCCGTCCCATCAGCCAGTACCAGATGCGATTCACAATGGCCCGCGCAAACCATGGGTTCTCCGGAGAAGTCAACCAGTCGGCGAGAACCTGCCTCGGATCAACGCCCTCGGGAATCTCGGGTTCAGCACCGCCAAGGAACTTGGGACGAACCACTGCCCCCGTTTTCGGATGACGCACGCGGACACCGGGATCCCAGTAGACCACGTCTTCCCCCCATTCTCGTGTTCTCTTCATCCGCACCTGGAAGAATGCGGCAAGGCCGAGGTTGTCGTCCCAGGTCCACGCCTCAAATGGGTGGCTGTGGCAGTGGGCGCAATCGATCCGGACACCAAGGAACGTAGTGGCGGTCATCTCTGCCCATCCCTGGGGATCACGCATGCTGGTAGCCCGGTAGTAGTTCGCGGCACCGTTGCGGTAGGCTGATCCCGACGCCGTAAGCAACTCGCGTACGAACTGGTCGTAGGGCTTGTTCTGAGCGATGCTGGTGCGGATCCAGCGATAGAAGCTAGCTACCCCCTTTGGCCAGAGCTGAATCGGAAACTCTGGCTTCACCCGCAGGAGGTCACACCATTTCAGCGTCCAAAAGTCGACGAACTCCTCGCGCGACAGAAGCGACTCAATCACTTTCGCGCGTTTATCGGGAGAAGGATCGGAGAGGAACTGGCGTACTTCATCGGGTGTGGGAAGGGTTCCGATCGTGTCCAGATAAACCCGGCGGAGGAACATCTCATCGGAGGCGAGATCCGACGGGGGGATGTTGAGCTTGCGGAGCTTTGCGAACACGAGCTCGTCGATTTTGTTGTTCGGCTGTATGTCCGGAAAGGGCACAGGAAGTTGTTGGGGGATCACGAATCGGCTGGTTGCGAACTGGCCGGCGTAGCCAATCACAATCACCGCTTCACCGGTGCCCACCGTCTCCACCACACCGTTTGCATCCACCGTGGCTATGCCGGTTTCTGTGCTTCGATAGGTGGCCAGGTGGGTCACGTCGCGTACCGAGCCGTCGCTGTAATGTGCGGTGACAAGGATCTGCTGGCGCTGGCCAGAGGAGCAGACGAACTCGCTCGGATAAACGGTGATCTTCTCCAGCTCCACGTCGATCTGCCGTTCCGTAGGCGCACCGTTGCGAATCCACTCGACCAGGAGCCGGTATCCGTCGGAGTCCTTGTCGATCCGCTTGCCACCGCCGTGGGCGATCGTGGCGGTGGCCTTAAGCAGATACAAGCTTCTGCTCGGCTCTACCGGGTTAATCAACCGGGACATGCGATCGCGGGACAATGCCACCGCATCTGCCTTCGGTTCTGCCCCGAAGAGCGACAAGCGGAATCCGTTCTTGCCGCGGGGTGAACCGTGGCAACCCGTGATATTGCAGCCAGCCTTGCTGAGAACGGGCAATACGTCGCGGCGGAAGTCGATCACGTCGTCGGTGAGACGAGCGACGGTGACCGGCGCCGTTGCCTCCAATCCGTGAAACCGCGCAACCAGCTTCGTCTGCCCCTCGCGGTGCGGCTTCAGAATGCCCCCTTCCATGATCCCGACAATCCCCGGGTCCTCGACCCTCAGCTCGACCTCCTCCGCCAGTTGAATCTCTGAGCCGTCCGGGCGCACTCCCATCACGACCACCTTCTGCTGCACCCGAGGACCGTGAAGGGAAATCTCGCCCGGTACGATCCTGATCTGGCTGACTTTCTCACCGTCCGCACCACTAACCGACCGGAACCCGCTGACAACCGTCGTAGCCAGGCACGCCGCTACCAACAACGGAACGGTGCGCATACGCATCATGGTGCGTCTCCTTCGTCGCAAGGCCGGAGCGCTTGTTGCTCGCGTAGGAGCGTCCGTTTCGGCAGGCAGCTAACGAAGAGTGAGCGCTTGGCGGGAAGCAATATCCATCAATGTCTGCTTATGTATCATAGTCGTCGCTGAGGCTGCGGTCAAGGGCGTTCTAGACCAGGACGACGGCGCGGGCGGGCCCGCCAGCGTCGCTCCCCAGAGGCCCCCCGGCGCACGGCTCGGCTCCCTGGCCCAGTGCGATCGTAGGCGACAGGCTGGAACCTCGCACCATTCTGTGGCGTTCCTTGGGGAGACGCTGCATTAAAGGGGGTAAGCGAGGGGATGAGCACACGCTGGAAGGTGAAGGAAAAAGCCCCCTCGCAGTTGAGGGGGCCGTCGCCTGGCCTTGGCCGCGCGGCGGATCGGAGAAAGGAGTGCTGCTTCCCTGTATGCCTGGTAGTTGTTCTTAGCCCATCAGGCCGGTCACCACATGGCCTTTCACCAGTTCACGGGGTTGTTGCAGATGGTTGTAGACGATCGTATCGGGTTTGATCCCGAAGCAGTGGTAGATCGTGGCCAGCAGATCCATGGGGTGAACCGGGTCCTTGCGCGGGCTGGAACCGGTCTTGTCCGATTCACCGTAGACGGCGCCCCGCTGGATACCGGCACCCGCAATCAGGGCTGTGTAGCAGTAGGGCCAGTGGTCACGACCGTCCGGGGAATTTCCATTGCCGGAGGTGCTCACCCCCTTCTGCGGACTGCGGCCGAATTCGCCCACGGCCACAACCAGAGTCTCGTCCAGTAGTCCACGTTGATCGAGGTCTTCAATCAAAGCAGACATCCCCTGGTCGAACATCGGGGCGGCCTGATTCTTCATCCGGTAATTCAGGTTCACGTGCACATCCCACGAGTGATTGTCCGAGTTGGCGACTTTGGGCCAGATCACCTCCACGACGCGGGTACCAGCCTCGATGAGACGTCGCGCCAGCAAGCAGCTCTGCCCGAACGTATTCCGACCATAACGATCCCGCACCTTGTCCGGTTCTTGAGAAAGATCGAAGGCATTCCGCGCCCGACGAGAGATGATGAGCTCCAAGGCGCGGCTGTAGTACTCGTCCAGGTTGTAGCTGGCGACCGCCTTGTCCAGGCGCGACATACCCTTGTCAAGGATCTCGCGCAGACGTGCGCGGCGCCGCATCCGGGCAGCATACAGATGGGGCCGGAGGTCAAGGTCGTCGACCCTGATCCGATCCATCTTGTTCATGTCCATGTCGTCACCCTCAGGGAACAGGTAGTACGGGTCGTAGGCTCGACCGAGGAAGCCGGCCGTTCCCCCTTTGTTGACTACGTTACTTTCTTGCAGCGGACGGGGCATCATCACGAACGGCAGCATAGGCTCGGTGACCGGCTTGAACTTGGTGATCCACGCACCGAAATTGGGGAAATCCGCCGGCGATGGAGGCTCAAGCTGGCCCGACGGACTGACCTTGTCGGTCGTGTACCCCGTCATCATCTGGTAGATTGCAGCCGTGTGGTTAAACAGCCCAACCGGCGTGTAGCTCATCGACCGGATCAAGGTCACCTTATCAGTAACCTGGGCCAACTGGGGGAGCAGCTCGGTGAACTTCACCCCAGGCAGCTTAGTCGAGATCGGTTTAAACACGCTCCGGATGTTGTCGGGGACGTTCTCCTTGGGATCCCATAGATCCAGGTGGCTCGGCCCCCCCTGCAGGAAAACCATAATGATGTGCTTCGCCGAGTTCCACCCAGGCCCACCGCCTTCGGCGGCTGAGGCATCCTTCAGGCGAAGCATCGAGCCGAGCGTTAGACCGAGCAACGATGATCCGCCCACGCGAAGGATCTCGCGGCGCGAGATCGTCTTTTCATCGCACAGATCTTTTCCAGCGGGTCCCGGAATTACCAGCATCGCTTCTCTCCCCGGCGCTACTCCCGTAGCACCGCTTTAACCATCCGCGGCCAACACTCGCTCAAACCACACCTTCCCAATAGAGATCGACCAGCGTACTAGTGGTTGAACAAGAACTCCGGCGTGTTGATCAGGGCCCACACGATATCCTGCGCCGCCGAAAGTCGGTAGTTCTCCAGGTCCTTCTTGCTCAACTCCACGGCACGCCTGAGCTCTTTCAGATCCGGCGGAATCGGCACCGGCCGCTCCGCCTCGGCAACCTTGGCCTGAAGTTCCCTGAGCTTGGGATCTTCCGGGAGCGGCTTCTTGGCCTCGTTCAGCCGAGCCACCAGTCGCTTGTACTCAGGATCGTTCTCCTTGTAGAACTTCTGCACAAGCTCCCTGTCCTGATCCGACCACTCTTCCGCCGGTTTCTCCGTGATCTTAGCGATCTCGTCAGGCAGGCCCTCCAGCAGGATCGGTCCCGTGCTGCCCGTGACGCTCAGCCTGAACTTCCCAATCGAGTGCCGACCATCGGCATAGGAGTGGTTCATCTCAACAGTCAGGATGGTGCCACTGTCGAAACCGACCGGTTCGGCGAAGATGAACACCGCTACGTGATCCTTGCCGGTCTGAGGCGCCACGGCCCAGCCGTTGTTCCGAGGCTGCACCTTACCATCGATGGCGGTTTCCACCGCGTAGTTCTTCTGACTGAAGTCCGCCAGGGCACCGGCGAACGTGACCTCCCGCCTGGCATCGGGGTTATCCTTCGGAGCAACATAAACGCGCAGTTCGCTCAGGACGAAGTTGCCATTCGGTGCACGTCCCGGCCCCTTGTTGGGCAACCGTTTGTCCGTGAGCACCTCCAGACGCAGAGCCGTAATCGCACGCAAGTCCGACTCCGCAGTGATCTTGTAAGTGCCCTTTCCATTGCCCCCCTTCGAGAAGATGACGCCGCCGTCCTCGGCCACGAGCTTCTGGGGGCCGTCCACTTCTAGCTTGGCCGGCGTCAGCACACTCCAGGCAACCTCGAATTGCTTTGCCGAGAGCCACTGAATGACGCGGGCGGGCAACGCTTCCTCGTACGCCTGGATCGCCGCTTCCGCCTCGGCAATCCGGGCCGCTCGCGCCTTCTTCTGCTCCTCAACCCGTGGCGCAATCTTCTGTTTGTACGCCTCCAACTCCGCCCGTGCCTTGGCGATCCGCTCCTGCCGTTCGGCCTCGAGTTTTTCCAGAGTCGGACGGTACTTCGCTTCCAAGGCATCGAGCTCCGCCACGAGCTGTTCGTGAGTCTGCGGCGCCGTTCGGATGAACTCGACGCACTCCTTCAATTCATCAGGACGTGGTGGTCGGTTCAGCACACGCAAGAACAGCTTCCGCACGAGTTCCTCATCGTTCGACTCCTGCTGCACGAGTTTCGCGATCGCGTTGTTGGGATCAACAATCGCCCCTTCGACGACACTGCTGCTGATCAGTGCTAGCACAGCACCCATGTCGATGTTCGTGGACCGCTCGCACTCGCACGGACTCTCCCGCGGCGGCCGACCGAACTTCTCCAGAAAACCGGCGGGATCTTTCTGCGCCGGATCGAGCAGCGCCACGGCGCGTGTGCCGGGCGAAGCTCCCGGGAACTTCGGAGTCGACCCGGTGACGGCGAAGATGGCATCAAGGAGAGCTTCCGCCGGTAGCCGTTTGGGGATGTAATGCGAGTAGTTGATGGTGTCGTCCTCGTTCCACTTGTTGGTCTCGCTCGACAACTGGTAGGTCCGGGACTTGCAGATGAGCTTGATCAAGTGCTGCACATCCCAGCCCGATTGGATGAACTCCTCGGTGAGACGGTCCAGAAGCTCTGAGTTGGTGGGTGGGTTGCCGGCACGGATGTCATCGATCGGCTCGATGAAGCCTCGCCCCATCAGGTACGCCCAAACGCGATTGACATAGCTGCGGGCAAAGTAGGGGTTATCGGGTGAGGTCAGCCAGTTGGCAAGCCGCACCCGTAACGGCGCGCCTTCCCGCTCCTTGTACTCGCACGTGAACGGGAACTTGGGCGGCGCAACCTCCTCTGTCTCGCCGTAGTAAACCACGCCACTATCCGCATCTTCAACAATTTCGAACAGCGGTTTTGGCCCTTCGACCGCCGTTCCCCCCACCTTACGGTCCCCACTGGCCGGGTCACGCTTCAGCCGCACCTGGCCGAAGAAAGCAGCTAACTCGTAATACTGCCGCTGGTTCCAACGTTCGAACGGATGGTCATGGCACTTGTTACAGTTGAACCGGATCGCCAGGAAAAGATGGGTGGTTGTTTCTACAAGCTGGTCCGGAGTGCGGTGGATCTTAAAGTAAGATGCGGGCGGGTTTTCCCGGTTCGAGCCAGATGCCGTCAGGATCTGGTACACGAACTGGTTGTACGGGGTGTTGTTCTTGATCTGTTCCCGGATCCAGTTCCGGAACGCTTTAGCCCCCTCGACGCCAAGGTATTTCCGGTTCACCTGCAGCAGATCCGCCCACTTGTTCGTCCAGTACTCGACGTACGCCTCACTCCCTACCAACCGGTCAACCAACTCGTCTCGCTTCACTTTCGTGGGCCGGGAGTCGGCCAGGAACTTCTCCACCTCTTCCATCGACGGGGGCAGCCCGGTCAGGTCCAGGTAGACCCGGCGGATGAACTCCGCATCCGAGCAGAGCGGCGAGGGGAGCGTCCTGGTGAGTTTGAGCTTCTTATCGACAAGCTCATCGATGAAGTTGTACACCGGCGGGTCATTCCAGACGAAGCCTTCGCGGTTGCCCATGACGATCAGTGTGGTCGAGGCATAGCAACCTTCGTAGCGCGCCAGCACCGGGGACTCCCCGCGCCGCAGGCTCCGCAGCAGCCCCTGCCCGACCTCCTCAGCCACGTCGGTGTTACCACTGGTCACGAAAGCGTGCGAGGTGACGTCCCGCTCCGTTCCGTCCGGGTAGGTGGCGATCACCCGAAACTGTTGCATGTTCCCGATGTCCCAGACAATCGGCGTGGATGGTTCGATTCGAATCGAAGCCACGCGCTGGGAGCTACGATCGAAAGCAGCTCCCTCAGCGATCCAGCGACGGACGATTTCGTAGTCGGGCGAGCCGGGGCGGATCGCCTGACCGCCCATGTGGGGCACCGTCGCCGTGGCTTTCAACAGCATCAACGAATCCTCAGGAGCAGCCAGGTTCACGCGGCGGCCGGCGTGGTCGTCGGTGAAAGCCCGATAATCGAACACCGGATCGTTACCTCGCAGCGACAACTTGAAGCCGGCCTTCCCTTTGGCAGCGCCATGGCACGTGCCCGCATTGCAACCTGCCCGGGACAGAACCGGCATGACGTCCCGCACAAAGTCCACGTGGTAGGGAACCGAGAACGCCTCAACGGTCACCACCGCCTTGGCCACGTGCTCGCCGTACTTGAAGGTCAACGTGACCTTGCCGTCCGCTTTGGGACGCAGTTGCCCGTTCGGCGAGACGGCGACAATGTCACTGTCGGCACTGACCTTCACCGCACGCGTCACGTCGTAACTGCGGCCATCGGCCGTTTGGGCCATGACGACGAACTGGATCGTGTCGTAACGGAATCGAATGGTCGCCGCGGGGGGCGATACCGTGATCTCTTTCACCGTGGCCGGAGACGGCAGGGCCTCCTTCGCAACGACAGCGTTGCTCTCCGCCCACTGGATCGCCGACGTGATCGCCCCGTCGATCCGCTTCTGCTGAGCAACCTCGGTCGCTTCAGCAACCGACTCTTTCGGAACAGGCGAGAACTCACCCAGCTTGGACAGATCCTCCCCACGGAACAGCCGCACCAACCCGTCCGCACCACCGACGGCCACGAGACGACCATCGCTGGAGAAGGCGGCGCTGTACAACCCCGTGGTCGGCACCTCGACCTTCGCCAGCAACTTCACATTGCTCGTGCGGTACTCCTCGAGCTTCTTCTTCTCCTCAGGAGTCCGCGTCGTCACCACCTTCTCGCAGATCTTCTTTATGTCCGGCGGTATATCGCGGTCGAAGCTGAACTCGTACAGCGCCAGTTCCCCGCGCCCATTCAGGCTGCTGGCTGCAAGAGCTCGCTTACCATCCGGACTGACGTCGACTGCGAATATCCTCCCCTTGAGCCGAGGGAACTTCTTGACCAGGTTCGCGTCGTCCCCAATCACCCGCTTCGTCTGCCGGAAGATCCGATACAACTTGGGCACACCGTCCGCACCACCAACCAGGACAAAGTCCCCCTCGGGATGACGAACAACCGCTTGTACACCCCCCTTCAGGGCGCCCGGGGTGATGGAGGTGATGTTGTCGATGAACCGCTGCGACGCCACCTCGGTCAGCTTCACCGACCGATCCCGGCTAACGGAGACAATATGGGAACCGTCCTTCGAAAAGACCGTGTCCAGAACCCAATCCTCATGTGCCCCCTGGTAAAGAACCTCTTTCCCGCTCTCCGTATCGATCGCGCGCAACGTGTTGTCCGCACAACCGAACGCAAGGAGCTTCCCATCCGGAGACCAGCTCACGCCGTAGACCGTGTCGTAGGTTACCGGCACCGAGAGCAGCAGCTTCTGGGACTCCACCGACCAGATCTGAACCTCCCCCAACCGGGCAGGTTTGCCGGCAGCCACGGCAAGCCGCTTGCCGTCAGGGGAGAACTGTACCTTCTGAATCCGCGGCGACATCCCGATCAGTCGACCTACCAGCTCCGTCTTGACGGCGCCAGCTTCCTCCTGCGGCACCGTGATGCGATACAGGAAGACCTCGTGATAACCTGCGATCGCAAGGAGCGAACCGTCGGGCGAGAAGTCCACGGAGGTGACCACAGGGGGACGGGTGTAGATCGGCGGGTGCTCCACATCGTATTGAATCCCCTCACTGGCGGGGCTGTCGTCTTCTGCCCCCTGAGCAATCCACCGCCGAATCAGCTCGATCTGCTCGGCACGAAGGGGCGGCTTCCCCTTGGGCATTTCGGCAGTGTCCCCCAGCGGAGTGATCAACTCCACCAGTAAGCTCTCGTCCGGTTTGCCCGGTACGATGGCCGGCTCACCGCTCTCTCCCCCGGCCAACAGCTTGTCGAATTCCGTCATGACATACTTGCCCTTGGCCTGGGCCGGTTGATGACAGCCCCAGCAGTGAGCCTGGAAAATGGGCCGAATCTGCCGGTAATAGCTCACACGAGGGGCTTCGTCCTCTTCGCCATAACCGAGCGTCGGAAGCAACAGGACCGTTGCGGCAAGGAGAAGGGCAAGTACCCAGTGGCGGGTTTGGCTCGGAGTCATCACTCCGCTCCTCCGACAAGCTTCGCGGGGAGAACTCGGTGGCCGATCGTTAGTACCAGAACACCACAGCGCAGGCCCGACCCATCAACACATGTCAATTCTTACAAAAGGCGGGTCCGCGGACAAGTGGCTTGCCGCAGCCGCCGCCACCTGCTGGCCAGCCCGACAGGCAGATTCCGTAAACGGGGCAGCAAGCCGAACCGCACGCGTCACCAACGCGAAGCGGAGAGGGTGGGATTCGAACCCACGGGCCCCGAAAACGGGGCCACCGGTTTTCGAAACCGGCCCATTCGGCCGCTCTGGCACCTCTCCAACCGAACTCCTACGTGATTCTACCGGCCGCGCCACTCGCAGCTCACCTGCACCAGCGCTTGCCGGCGCGGCGCCCGGGAACCCCAGATCACCCCCCTTACTCTTCCTCCTCCTCGCTTTCTTCCGTCTCCATCGTGTCCAGCTCCTCTTCGTCCTCCTCAAGGTCCTTCTCGGTGGTGTCGACCGATCGCGGCTGTTCCTCCTCTTCTGCCGTCAAAGTCTCCAACTCCGCCGCTCGAACCCAGGCGGCTGTTCCCGTGTAGGTGCCCCCTTCAGCCTCCTCCTCCTCTTCCTGTCGAGCCTGACAATCCACGCACAGCGTCGTATAGGGCATGATCTGGAGCCGCCCGATGGGGATCTCCCGCCCGCAGTCCTCGCAAATGCCGTACGTCCCTTCACGGATCCGCTGCAACGCATTGTCGATCTTCCGCAGCTCCTGACCCTCGATCTCGGCGAGCTGCGAGTACAGCTCTTCCTGGATCGCGCTGGCCGCCTGATCCGCAGAGTCTCCAACGGAGGAGAGTGCGTCCCGCTGCAGCAATCCGACCTCGCCAGCGATCTGCTGTAACAACTCCTCGCGCCGCTGCAGGAGCTGCTCCTCAATCTTCTTGTACAGCGATTTCGGAGACTTTTGCCGGGCCGCACGCTTCTTGCCCGCCTGCTGCCCGGTCTGAGCCCCCTTCTTCGACCCGCTCGCCTTCGGAGCCTTCTTCTTGCTCGCTGCTTTCTTGGCGGCTTTCTTCTTCTTTGCGCTCATGATCCTGCCTCGGAGATCTCCTTTGTTGGCGTCTCTATCCTCGGAAACGCTTTCCTCAGTAGACCTGCTCGGCACAGACCGCGTTCCACGCTCCACGCGCTGCAGGATTCCTCAAACTCTCACCATCCAGCCTGCCCATCGCCAGGCCCGGTTACGCCGCCTGGTGTTCTGATCCATTAATAGCGGTTCAGGCAAGTCTGACCAGTAGCGAGCGTTGTAGCAGAACCAACGTCCCAGCCTCTGCTTCTGCCTCCAGAGTTCGGAGGCACCGCCTGCGACCTGAGCCTGGCGCGCGGGGCAATCCAAAACCACCGCCGCAGCAACCCGGAACTTACAACGCTCCGAGCAGATCCACCAGTTCCCTTGCGGACCCGACGCGCTGTGCCGGAATCCGAGCCAAGAGGCGCCCCAGCAGCTCGACCTCCGCATCCGAAAGATCCGGGCGCCACCGGCGCGCATCGGGAACGTCCGCCGTCGCATGCAAGTACAGTGCCTCCAGCACCGACCCCGCGACATGGGGCGGCCGCCCCGTTAGCAACTCGTAATACACACAACCGAGCGAATAAAGGTCGGATTGAGGCGTGGGGAAGCCGCAGCCACTGGCAAGCTCCGGCGCCGTGTAGGCCGGCGTCCCACTGTAAAGCCCCTCCGCGGCTCGAGGGACATGATCCACGACGGTGGCGAATTCGTAGTCGCCCAGCTTCACCGTCGCCCGATCCAAAAGGAGATTCGACGGCGAAACGTCCCCATGCACGACGCCCGCTTCATGCAACGCCCCCAGCCCACGAGCCGCCTCAAGGACAATCCTCGCCGCTTCCCGCCGATCTATCCCCTGCCCCGGACGGATCACGTCCGCCACCGTCGGGCCGCCGAGACGCTCCAAAACGTGCACAACCGTGCCATCTGGCAACAACGCGTAGTTCCACAGCCACACGATGTTGGGGTGACGAATCGACCGGATCCGGCGGAGCGCAGCCACCTGCGCCACGCGACGCCAACGGGGCAGATCGTGGAAGAGCCGCATCAGTACCGGCCGACCGAGCTGCTTGTCTTCCGCTTCGATCAACGCCCGGCGCAAGCTCCGTATGTCTTCAACCCCATAGCGGCGGCACAAGGCATCGATTACGCCTGACATCTCATCCCGGCGCCACATCGTGACTGTGCCAGGTACCGCCCACGCGCTGGCGGTGCGAAACCTCCCGTGAGAACGCCCGGGCGAAGAAGAACATGCCGATCGTTAGCAGAGCTACCACCCCAAACACACCCTGGAAATGCCCGGTCCGCTCCCAGATCTCCCCGACCAGCGTCGAGCCGAAGGCGCCCACACCAAAGCCAAGGATAAACTTCAGCGAATAGAACGTACTGCGGCGCTCCGCCGGCGTCACGTGCGCAATGATCGTGTTCTCAACCGGTTGCTCAGCGAACTGCACCAGACCAAGGATCGACGCGGCAAGCACAACAAGCCACACATTCGGCGCCAGCGCCACAGCCAGTGCCGCCGGCGCAGCGAACGCAATAAGCCGAAGGTAAAGACGGTGCGGTGCAACCCGATCCGCCCAGCGACCACCGTAGAATTGCCCCACGCTCCCAAGGGCCAAGGGAATCATCGTCAACACGACCGGTCCCCATTGCTGAATCAGCGACGGTGCGGTTCGACCGCTCAGCAGCCGCTCCAGCAGCGCCGGCAATGCGGTGGTAAAGGCGCGATAGCACAGTCCACCCAAAAGAAACGCAGGATACAGCGAAAGGAGCACCCAGACCAGGAAGCGCCTATCCGGCGATTGCTCAGGCACCGACCTGTCGGCCGCCGTCCCAGCCGCGCGACGCCCGGCAATCCCCGAACCTGCGCCGGTCACGAGCATGAACGCGAACCCAAGAACCGCCAGCACCGCGACCAACCCGTAAGCCCACCGCCAACTCGCCACTTTCGCCAAAGCTAACCCGATCGCCGGCCCAACCGTAATCCCCACACTCCCCGCAACACCGTGGATCCCCATCGCCTGACCCTTGCGCCTACAGCCAAAAGACAACAGCGTCAGGCCGGCCGGGTGATAGAGGCTTACTGCTGCTCCGAGGAGCGTCAGTCCGACAACCAGCGACCAGGTACCCACCGCGGCCGCACAGAACAGGGCCGCAATTGCAACGGACAGAAAGTAGGCAAGTAACACGGAACGGGGGCTGTAGCGGTCCGTCAACAAACCGGCCGGCACGGCCCCCACGCCCATCAGCACCCAGCCCAACAAAGGTAATGCGGTTGCCAGCCGCGGACTCAACGCGAACTCAGCCTGAACCGCCAGCAGCACCCCCGAGAACATCAACTCGGCGATGTGGCACAGCGCATGCCCCAGGCTGGCGAGCGCAACAACCCCCAGTTCGCCGGCTCGCTGCCCCCTTTCTGTCGCGCCCCTTTCCGGGCTGCTTTCGGTTGTGAGCACACCGGGCCGTTCGGTCATCACCCTAAGCACTTCGGGCAACTGCCGTGGAGAGGCGGCGTAGCGCCGTGCACGGACTACGCCCGTTCCCCATCACTACGGCTAATCCTATCAGTAACCGGAAGAGCACAACGGCCAAACCTGCTCGGCTATCCCCCTGCAGATTCATGACTCCCCCTCGACCAGCTTCCCCCCGCCTGAAGAAGCGGCGTACAAACCTCAGCGGCGCTGGCGGAAGAAATCCTGCAGAATGGCCCGACACTCCTCCTCCAGAACTCCCCCCACAACCTGCGCACGATGATTCAGCCTCGGATCGTTTGTCAGTGTGTAAAGCGACTCACACGCCCCGGCTTTCGGATCCGCTGCCCCGTAAACCACCCGTTCGATCCTGGCCTGGACAATCGCCCCGGCACACATGGGACACGGCTCAAGCGTCACATACAGCGTGCATCCTTCCAGACGCCAGTCACCCAGCGCAGCCGCAGCCTGGGTGATGGCGATCATTTCGGCGTGAGCGGTCGGGTCGCACAATTGCTCCCTCTGGTTGTGAGCCGATGCCACGACTTCCCCCGCACAAACGATAACCGCCCCCACGGGAACCTCGCCTTCCTCTGCCGCGGTACGAGCCTCTTCCAGAGCTCGTCGCATGTAGTGCTCGTCCTCGACCGTCCACGCTCGCTCAGACCCGATCATCACCGTTCCGCTCATTCCCCATGCTCTTTTCCCACAGCCGCCTGCAACCCACGAATCAGCCGGACAAAATCTTCCACGGTGAGCCGCTCCACACGCCGCTCCCCCTCCAAGCCCAATCGCTCCAGAAGTTCGTCCAGTTGACGCGTGCCAAGAGCGGTCAGTTCCCGCAAAGCGGTTCTCAGTTTCCTCCGCCGTCTGCCCCACAGCCGATGCACCCATCCCCGAAAACCCGCCGGTAGCCCCGCTCGCAGCTCGGCGCGCGGCTCTATCACCACGATGGCAGACACAACCTCCGGCTGCGGCCAGAACGCCGACCTGGGCACCCGCCGGTCAATCCGCACGGAGGCAACCGCCTGAGCCAGTACCGAGACGGCACCGTAGTCGGGATGCCCCACGCTCGCGGCCATCTTCTCGGCAAGTTCCACCTGGATCGTCACCACCATCCGATCCCACCAATCCGGCCCGTACAACAACTCCAAGACAAGCGGCGTGGCGATGTTGTACGGCAAGTTCGCCACCAGCTTCTGTCCGGTGCACCCGAACGCGCGGCGGGCGGCGCGCAGCGTCTCCAGAACAAGCGGATGCGGCTCGTGCTTGCTCCTCAGCGCATCACAGCGCAGAACCACCACGTTCGGATAGGTACGCAGCACCTCGCGTGCGATCCGATACAGCCCGCCGTCGATCTCGACCGCCGCCACCACCCCCGCGGCGCAGGCGAGCAACTCCGTCAAGCTCCCCGTCCCTGCCCCCACTTCGAGAACGGCATCCGCCGCGGATAACTCGGCCAACGAGACCAGCCGCCTGAGCAGATTGAGGTCGATCAAGAAACACTGGCCTAACTCTTTCCTGGGCCGCAGCCCCGCTGACCGCAACAGCGAGCGCAGCTTGCGGAGCGAGTGGCCCGTGGGACGATCGGAAGTGACCGGAACCGGATCTGATCGCTCACTCGTCACGGAACCGTTGGCCCCCCGAAAGGTCCATCGCCTGCACCGCCCGTAGGACATACTTGCCGAGGATGTCCGTCTCGATATTCACGCTCTCGCCCAGCCCCTTGAAGCCCAGCGTCGTCACAGCGAGCGTGTGCGGGATCAGCTCGACGGAAAATCCATCCGCCTCCAGCTCCACAATTGTCAGGCTAACACCGTCCACGGCCACCGACCCCTTGCGCACCATTTCCCGCGTCAGTTCCCGCGGTACCTGGAACCAAACCCGCTCGAACTCGCCCCTACGTATCCGCTCGCGAATCGTACCCACGCCGTCCACGTGGCCCTGGACGAAATGGCCGCCCATGGGCGCGCCGGCACGAAGGGCTTCTTCGATATTGACCCGGTCGGAGGGGCGTAACTGACCCAGGTTGGTCTTCTCCAGAGTCTCCGGTGCCAGGTCGAACGCGAGCACGGAATCCGAGCGCTCCACAACGGTTAAGCACACACCATTGACCGCTACAGAATCCCCTACCCTCTGTCTCCGGCCTACCTCCGCCGCATCTACCGCCAGACGCACGCCGGCGCCGCGGCGCTCAACCAGGGTCACCATTCCCAGCGTCTGCACGATGCCGGTAAACATGGGTCGGTCTCCGCGCCGTAGAACCGAGGGGGCCGTCCACAAGCCGCACCGCCGCCCCGGCAGGGGTTATATTTTCCTGTCCGACCGCAGGCTCCGTTCCCGCTGGAAACCACACGCTGCCTCATTGTTCGTCGGTGGTGGAGAGCAGACGAACAGCATCGACTAGCCGCCCGGACTCGGCCGCCACCAAGCGATGGGACGTAGCGCGGAGATCGATAGAGCGAGCGAGGACCCAAACGCGTGTCAACCGTTGCGGACTGGTTCCGAGCAACCCTCCTGGGAATTATCCAGGGGGCGACGGAGTTTCTGCCCGTTTCGAGTTCGGGTCATCTTGCCCTGGGGAATCATCTTGTGGGGCTGAACGAGCACGAACTGGCCCTCACCGTGTGGCTCCACCTGGGCACTCTCCTGGCCGTGTGCTGGGTGTACCGCGCCGAGCTGATCCGCATGGCACGCGGTGATTTCGCCCTGGTGCGACTCGTCATGGCGGGCTTCGTGCCCACGGCCGTCATCGGCCTGATCGCGCGCCCGGTGGTGGAAGGAGCGTTTGAATCGCTCGGTTTCGTCGGCCTCTTCTTCCTCGTCACCGCCGCGGCCCTCGTGCTCGGTGAAGCTCGCTTGCGTCGCACGTCCGAACCGCAGCACTCTGTGTCCGTGGTGCACGCTCTGGTTGTGGGCGTCGTTCAATCTCTGGCGTTGCTCCCAGGGGTATCGCGGAGCGGGATCACAATCGCCGCCGCCCTCTGCATGGGTATCAGTCGTCCCGTGGCCGCCCACTTCAGTTTCCTGCTCTCAATACCGGTCATCGCGGGTGCCACTGCGGTCGAGGTGCCCGAACTCTGGGCAGCAGCGCACGACCTGGGGTTTGCCGAGCTCGCCATTGGTCTGGCGGCCTCCTTCCTATCCGGGTTGTTTGCTCTCCGCTGGCTGCTTCGCCTCGTTCCTAACCGAAGTCTGCTGCCGTTCGCAGCATACTGCGCTCTCCTCGGCCTCGTTGTCCTTCTTCTGCACGCAGCTTAAGGGAGCAGCTAGCGGTCCGGCGCGGCTCATGCCGGTCCCAGCCGCAACCTGTCGAGTTAAGATAGCGATTGCGGTCTACAGGACTGGGGCTGCCGCTCGTGCGGTCGGTCCGCTTGATACGGGAACCAGCGTTTTGCGCCGCTGTGAACGCAGGGCAAAGCTCTTCACCCCTGGGAGAAAAACAGTTATGCACAAGACGTCGCGTCGCACCTGGCTCCGGAGCACCATCGTCGGAGGCATCGCGGCCGCTGTGGCCGGAACCTCAAAGCCTGCAGCAGCCCACACTCGTACGCCCTACAAACACTCCATCGCCTCCTGGTGCTTCGAAAGCTACTGGAACATCGAGCAGCAAGCCCAGGTGGCACGCCGCCTGGGTTGCGCCAGCGTGGAGCTGGTGCCCATTGAGAAGTGGGGCACGCTGAAGAAGTACGGCCTCATCTGCGCCATAGCGCCCGTCGATCTGGCACCATATCCCCCATTCGTTAAGGGCTGGAACAACCCTCGTTATCGCGACGAAGTTCTGGCGGCCACCAGGCGAGCGATCGACGCCTGCGCCGAAGCCGACTTCCCGAACGTGATCGCGTTCACCGGCTACAAGTATGTCGATGTGGACAAGCCATCGAAGGGCGAGATCCCCCTGGACGAAGGCATCAGGAACTGCATCAGCGGGCTCAAGCAAATCGTGGGCTACGCCGAGCGCCGCGGCGTGACCATTTGCCTGGAAATGCTCAACACCCGGGACGACTCGCACCCGATGAAGGGCCATCCCGGCTACCAGGGCGACCATCTCCATATTTGTGTGGAAATCATCCAGAAGATCGCTTCGCCCGCGCTGAAGCTCCTATTTGACGTTTACCATGTGCAGATCATGGACGGCGACCTGATTCGTCGTATCCACCAGCTCAAGGAGATCCTCGGACACATCCACACAGCCGGGAACCCGGGACGTGGCGAGCTGGACGAGAACCAGGAGATCAACTACCGGCCCGTGATGAAGGCTCTGGCGGAAGTGGGCTACACCGGTTACGTGGGTCACGAGTTCTTGCCGACGCGCGATCCTCTCGCCGGGCTCAAACAAGCCATCGAGGTCTGTACCGTCTGACAACTTACCATCATCGGTTGGGTGACGCCCTATGGACTTCGGACAGACCGAGCTTGGCCGCGCTCGGATCGCCGGCTAAACGTCTTTTCACCGATTCGCGGCAGCCCACGCGGTTAGCGGGTTCCCGCTCCATGGTTGGTTCCGGGCGCTCCGTACGTTGGCAATCGATCGCTCGCGGAGGCACTCGCGCGCCGCGGCCTCGCCGAGCCTGCGACTCGCCCCCCGGTGCACCCTGGGCCGGCGGGGAATGCGCTCCGCCGACGCGGCTGGGTGCGAGAGGGGGGCTGCTGTGCCGACCCCCCGCCGCGGCGCGGCGGGGGTACCACTGCGCCGTCGCCGGCGCGACGGTGGTCCGGCCCTCCGCGCCGGGTCGACGAAATGTCCTTTAGAGCCTGGGCAAGTAGCCGAGGGGGTCGAGCACCAGGGCCATCGCTGTAAGTGCGCACCACAGCAACGCACCGGCGGCGATCCAGCGCATTCGGTTGCCCCCCAGGGCGGCCGCTAAGGCAGTCAGACCGGCCGGCGCGAAGCCGCTAAACAGCGCCACCGCGGGCAACACAAAGCGGGCGCTCGCAGCGATGGGGGTATACCAGCCAAAGCTCAACCATGCCAGGACGACCGTCGCACCGAGCCACCCGCTGTAGCCCTTCGACCAGTAGCTCAGAAAGCCCACCGCGCCGCACAGGATCGCCGCGGCTCCGAGTGTGAGTCGAGGCAGCTCCGGACCACACGGCCCAGCCCCCCGGGAAACGATGAACAGTTCCCATGCCAGGCCCTTCGATTGCCGCCAGGCTACACCGCGCCAGCCGTGACGTCCGAGAAACTGCCGGGCCGCGACCGAGAGGGGACGAGGCTGAGCAGTCATGCCTTCCTCGAACGTGTCGGTGAACAAGAAGCGCTGGTTGAAGTTGTACAGAGGGTTCCCGAAGAGGCGAGCATTGCGAATGAGGAGCGGAGAAGCCACAAGGAGCGCCGCACCAAATGCCAGGATCAGCGCCACTACGCCTCGTAAGCGAAACCGAAAAGCGCCGAGCAGCACGGGGACGCACCACAGAATCGCGGTCGCCTTCGTCAAGTAGCCAAACCCAAAAGCCACCCCGGCGAGCACCGCCCAAAACGCCGCCCGCGTGGTCCGCCGCTCACGGTTGACGAGAAACGTCAGGTACCAGCAGCTCAGAACCCAGAAAGCGAGCAACATGTCCGCCAACGCCGAGGTCGCCCCGGCGACCAGGGCGCTGGCAGACGCGGCTACGCACACACCCCACAGGGCCTGGACTGAGCAGCTCAGCAGGCGGCTCAACATGAGGTACAGAACGCCGAGGCTGGCAAAGTACGCCAGGCTGGAAACACCCAGGGCAAACCATCGCTCCGGGTAGATGCTGAGCAGCAGCGGAAAGAGGGGATGTCGGTTCGACTCGGCCCATTTGCCCCCCAAGAGGGCAGGGAGCAGGTAGGCTACCCCCCCACCGTTAGCGATCTCCTCAGCCAGGTGGACGAAGTGCTCTTCGTCCGGCGATGGCGGAGTGCGTAGCGCCTCGGCGATTCCGGCGACGGCTACCGTGGCGCCAACGACGACCAGGGCAATCCAAGCGAGCGCAGTCAGCCATGGTGCAGATGAGGGCTGAGGCGGGGCAGATCGGGAAAATCTCAACTTCCGGAGCCATCGCCGCGGGCAGACGGCCAGGGCGAGCAGGGCAGCGGCACCGCCGGCGGCTACGAGCAAACCGGCAACGGCGACGGCCGAAAGGCGCCCCAGAACCGCCCTTGTGCTGTGATGCTCGGTGGCCAACACCACCGCCGCGGCCCCCAGCGCCAGTCCGGACAAAAGAGCGGCCAGCCTCCACCTTAAGGGGATCCGCGCCGGTTCAGGAAGAGGTCCGCTCATCAACTCCGCTCATCAACAACGATGTCCCACGCAGTGACCGAACAGTTTGGCCCCGGGTTGTCTGACGTCCACGGCCCGCCGGTTCGCTTACCGAGGCGCATGGCTGGTTCGCCGATTCACGAGGGCATGGTCTGTGACGGTGCGCCGCATTGGGGGCATTACAGCCACTCGCCACTTACGACAACCTCGGCCTGGACGCAGGCAACATCCGCCTGGCAAAAACGCTGCAACCCTCGGAACTTTTCGTACAGGTTCTTCGGCCAGACCGCGAGCCGTCCACCGCGACGGTGATTCGATGTTCATTACGTTGCCCGGCGAAGATCCGGTCACGCCCACAACAGCGCGCTACTCAAACCGGCAAACCTCCACTCTGGCACCGCGTAACCCGGCAGGCCGGGGCCATTCCTGTGCGCCCGCCAACGCGGCACGCCAGGATCGCGAGCCGACTCGCGGCCGGCCTCTTGGCGTCGCGCACACGACCTAACCGTCGGAAACAACCGGTGAGGTTATCGGAGCGACGTGATGCCCACCGTTGGGGTGTCCCTAGCCGCGCGGGGTGGTCCGCGGCCTATGCGCGGCGGACTTCGACGGTGTGGAGCCCTGGGCGAGGCTCGACGCTGAGCCGGACTGGGCAGGCGGGGGCATGATCCGCACAACGTGGCTGCCCGAGCGCGACCCGGCCCCCACGTACTCCAGATCGGACGGGCGGGGCACGATGCAGATCGAGCCGTTCTCGGCGATGGCGATAGCGCTTTGGGGGCAAAGCCAGAGCGGCGTACCCCGGTAACGTCCCATCCAGCGTTCGTCACCTCTCAACTGCCACGCCTGCACCAGGTCTTCGGCAAGGACCATCACCTTGGTGACCCGGTTGAGAAGCTGCTCGAGCTCCTTCTCCGTGCCCTGGAACAGAAACACCGAGCGCTGGGTGCGCAGAGCGTACCGCTCCATGATGCGCGCGACCCGGCGCAGACGGCGCGGATCAGCGATGTCGTACGCTACCACGAACAGCGGCATTGTTCTCTTCTTCCTCCTCGCTCTGGCGTCGTTCGTTCCCAGCGACGGACCGCAGCACTCGATCCTGCCAGCGGAGCTGCTCCACAAACCAGCGGATCGTGCGTTCGACAAGTCTTCCGTGCTGCCTCCTGGCCCACGCCCACTCCCATTGCCCGATAAGGCGCGCGAACGCATCCGTGGTTAAGCGGGTTGTGTTGTTCTCGGTGCGGAAGTCACCCGGGGTCAGTAGCCCATCGTTGAGGACACGAAGGACGAACATGTCGACCACGGGCACGCGGAGCGGCTCGACGAGATCGCAGGCCAGGGAAGGCCGTCCAGGATGCTCGGCGTGTAAGGCACCGAGAGCGGTCTCCAGACCCTCCGCCAGGCAGCGTGCGTAGACTCGGTTGGTGAGCATGGTATAGCCCAGGCTGAGCAAGGCGTTCGGGGGATCTTGTGGGGGTCGCCGGCTCCGTCCGCGGAACTGCCAGGGCTGGCGCAGTGCCTTCCCGAACGCCTCAAACCAGATTGCCGTGGCACTGCCCTCCAACCCGAGCAACTCCTCGCGGCTTGTCGCTTGATCGACAGCATGCCGGATCCGCCTGATCCCCTCGAGCAGCGCGTCGAACTGCCCGCCGTTATCTGGTTCTCGCCTGCGCAGGCGGCGGATTGCCTCGACCTGGGAGGCGACCTTGCGGGCCACGATAGCTCGGGCCAGGGTAAAACGTGCGGAGTTCTCCGCCAGAACGCGGTGTTGCAGTTTCCGAAGGGGCAAAGCCTGGGGCACGGGGGCCGAGAGTGTGCCGCGAAAGTTTGCCCCCCGATAGCTGAGGAACGACACCTGCACCCCCTTGAGCAGCAGCTCGCGCAACGCGTCGTCCGTCAGCCCAACCGGCCCATAACAAAGCACCTGTCGCAGACGCTGCAGATCAGCGGAGAGTTGGACACCGTGTTCGGTGGCAAAGGCCAACCGGCCGTTGACGATCTTCAATTTGCCGGGCCCTGCCACGTGCAGCACGGGGCCTGCTATGACGCGCGGTCTGCGGTCGTTTCCCGCCACCGTTCCACTCCCTCATTTCCCCCTCTCAGCTCTGCACGGCCACTCCCTCAACCGGCTGGGACGGTAGGTCTGCCTCGTTTGCCGCGCTCCCGAAACCGGCGGTGACCCCCTCCGAGCAAACCGGCGCAAGTTCGGTATCGAAAGGAGGCTCCTCTGGTTCGACCTTAGCCGCGGGCTTGACGTCGGCTTCACCGCTGCTCGGCGGGAGCGACTGAGCCGGGGAGAGCATGATGTCGTCCGGTTCCGGAGCTGCAAAGCTGGATGAAGCCGGGCCCGCCAAGACCGGGACCGATTGCACCGCCACTCCGGTTGGACGGTCCGGACGGCTCATCCAGGCTGGCTTCTGGACGCTTCGCTCGCGCCGCGCCGGTGGAAGTGTCGCCAGCACGACAAGGCGCTCGCCGTTGACTTCATAGGTCCGGAAGCCGCGCGGCAGCTCGACCACGTACCGGTCGCGAACCTGGGCCATGGACAGATCGGTCACGCTTTTGATGAGCTGGCCCACGCGGTCAAACACGTGATCGTCCAGGTCCATGAAGACCTCGCGAGCGTTCAGTGCATTGCGGTAGACGGCTGCCCATTGCTTGAGCTGCTTGTTCAGCGACGCGATCCATCGTCCCAAGTCGAACACATCCGGGTCCAGACGCTGGCTGGGAGGCACCGTCATCTCATTCACTCGCTCAAACATTTCGACCACCTTGTGCGGCGGGATCTCACACGCAAAGCGGACACCGTCGAACCAGGGGCGCCGACGTGGCACGAACCGGAGACCAAGCCACTCGAACCCCTCGTCCATCCGTTCGATCCGCACCCCCGTCTTCATCCGCAGGCCGAGCGCCTTGAGCGTGGAGCGGAGGGTGCGCAAGCCACGTCGCAGAGCGATACGGCTGGAGCCCATCAGGATCAGGTCGTCTGCATAGCGGAAGAAGTCGAAGCCGCCGTACTCGTAGCTGACCTTGGCCAACGCCTGGTCGAGCTCGTGCAGATAGAGATTGCATAGGAGAGGGGACAGCGGACTGCCCTGCGGAATACCAACGCGGCGCACGTTCAACCAGCCGACCTTACGGGCAGCAACACTCAGTACGCAGCGGACGATTGCCAGGAAGCGTTTGTCCTCCACGTAGCGCCCCAACCGATCGAGCAGAATGTCGATGTCGATCGAATCGAAGCAGTCGGCGACGTCCACGTTGGCTACGTAGCTGAACTCCGCGGACACTTGATCGGCGCGCTCCAGTCGTCTGCACAGGGCTGCGGCAGCTTGGACAACGCTGCGGCCCGGACGGTACCCGTAGCTACGGCGGTCGAACCGCGGTTCCAGCACCGGTTCAAGGACTTGCTTGATGGCAGCATGGACGATTCGATCTTTCACGTTCAAGAGCGACAGCGTCCGCGTTCCCGGACGGCCCGGGCCTTTGGGAACCTGAATTCGATTGATCTTGCCCGGACGGTAACGCAGGTGGGTGAGCTGATGGGTGAGCTCATCGAGGAGCTCTTCGATGTGCGGTGCGATGGCCTTGCACGTCATGCCATCCGGACCGGGAGTGTTGGCGCCTGAAGCGCGGCGCACACGTTGCCAGGCGGCGTGGAGATTGCGGCGATCGGTCAGCCGCAGCATCAGATAGCGCGCGGGACGTTTCCCACCCCGGGTGAGGGTGTAGATCTCGTGCTGGAGCTCGATGAGCTCGTGGCTAGCTTGAGCGTGGGTGACACCGTGATCCACCATCGCCCCTCCGTTTCCGTTGAAGCGGCTGAGAAGAGAGTAACCGGTTCCGTGCATAGCACCCCCTGTGTGCGTTGTGTCTCTATCCCTCATCAACCCTCTTACGCGCTCGGCTTAGCGAATCTGACAGAACCATGAGCGATCGTAGACGAGCGGTCTCGCCCCACCGGCCAGAATGGTCGGTGGGAGCGGCTGTGAACCGGCGGAAACCGGGCAGCAGCGACCGACAGGTAAACACTCATCTTTCCCACTCGCCACGGGCGTCAGCGGCCAGGACTCCTAACGACCCCTCCTTCAGCCCTCTGAGCGCTCTTTCCGGCACCGTTCCAACCAGGTTATGTCTGGGAGGGCCGGAATCTGACATTCGGCTGCCGGGGCCGGCGCGGCTGGCCGAGGCCAATGTTTGCCGCGGACACGGGTGAACCTATCGGATGGCGGCCGCAGTGTCGCCGCGAGCCCTGTCTTGTTTTTTGGCTACGGGGTTGCGACGTCGCCTCGTAGAGGGGCTCAGGACTCCCGGGGCTCGACATGCCCCGGCAGGCCGCCGATTGCCTGCCACACCGGCCTGTCCTGATCCGAGCCGCACGGCAAGGCGGGCCGCGCTCTTGCTCAGGACGCGCGGCGTACCTGCACGTAGGGGTTGTCGGGAGGCAGGTCGCCGTCTTGAACCATCTGGTGCAGCTTGTTGTAAAGCGTCTTCAAGCTGATCCCCAGTTCTTTAGCCGCGGGGGGCTTTCGTCCGCCGTGCTTCTCGAGCACCCGGAGGATGTGCTCGCGTTCGAGATCGCGGAGGGTCATAGAACCTGCAACGGGCCCCGGCGGCAGCGCTGATTGCCCGTTGTTCGCGGACCCGGCAGCCGGTTGTTCGGCGCCATCGCGAATATGCACCGGTAGGTGTTCCGGGAGGATCGGTCCGTTGCCCGCCAGGATCAGCGCCCGCTCCACGACATTGGCGAGTTCGCGGACATTTCCGGGCCAGTGGTAGCTTTGCATGAGGCCGAGAGCCTCGGGACTGACTGCCGGTCGTTTGCCTCGGCTCCGTCCGGATCGCTCGATCAGATGCTCGACCAACTCCGGGATGTCCTCCCGCCGTTCGCGAAGCGGTGGGAGATGGATCTCGAAGGTATTGATCCGGAAGAACAGGTCCTGGCGGAAGTCGCCCGCTTCGACCATTTCGCGAAGCGAGCGATTGGTGGCACAGATAACGCGCACGTTTACCCGGAACGGTTCGTTTTCACCCACGCGGCGGATTTCCCCGGATTCGAGGAATCGGAGCAGCTTGACCTGGACCTGCTTATCGAGCTCGCCCACTTCGTCGAGGAACAACGTGCCCCCATCGGCCACTTCGACCAACCCCTTGCGGTGCGTGTCGGCGCCCGTGAACGCTCCCTTGCGATGACCGAAGAGTTCGCTCTCCACCAGATTCTCCGGAATAGCGCCGCAGTTAACCGGTACGAACGGCCGATCCGCGCGCAGGCTCTGCTCGTGCAAGCTCCTGGCCACCAGTTCCTTGCCCGTACCGGTTTCGCCCAGGATGAGCACGGTGCAATCCGTGGGGGCGATGGTACGGATGAGCTGGCGTACCTGGGACATGGCCGGTGAGGAGCCGACCAGCCGAACGGTGGGCTCGAGGTGCTTGAGTTGTTGCTGGAGGGCGAGGTTCGCGTGTTGCAGGGAGCGCTTCTCCGCGATGCGGTTCAGCACGGCTTCCAGCTCGGCCCACTTACACGGTTTGGTCAAGTAGTCGAACGCTCCATAGCGGAGCGCTTCGACGGCGCTTTCCAGGCTTGCATGTCCGGTGAGGAGGACCACCTCCGTGTGGGGGAAATGCTCGGCCCGCTCGGCGAGCAGTTCGGTTCCCGTCTTGCCCGGCATCTGGATGTCGAGAATGGCCACGTCGAACGATCCGGTGCGGAGCAGCTTGAGCGCCTCAGCGCCGTCGCTGCAGGTCTGCACCTCGTGCCCGAGGCGCGGCAGCTCCATCCGCATCAACTCGCACAGGTGCGCCTCGTCGTCGGCGAAAAGCACGCGGAGCGAACTAAGCGGCTCGTTTCCCACTGTCGACCTCCCTGTCCGTTGGTGCCACCGCTAGAGGTAGTCGAACGGTAAACCGACTCCCTTGCCCGGGTCCGTCGCTATGGGCTGTGATTTCGCCGTCGTGCTGGGTGACAATGCGGTGCGTGATCGAAAGTCCGAGCCCGGTTCCGCGCCCGGACGTTTTTCGGGTGAAGAAGGGCTCGAAGATGTTCTCCAGCACCTCGGGCGTCATCCCGCACCCATCGTCTTCGAAAACCATGACGGCGTGGGCCCCTTCCCGGTGGACATCGATCCGCAACGTCCCGCCGGTGTCCATGCTGTCCAGGGCGTTCACCATCAAGTTGAGCGCGACCTGCTTGATCTCTTCGGGGTTCACTTCTGCGAACACCGGTTCGGCGCAGTTCAGCAAGATCCGTTTCTCCCGGTACCGGCCCAGGTGCTGCACGATGTCGATCACATCGGCGATCAACCCCCCCAGCTCGGCGCGCACCCGTTTCCGATCCCCGTTGCGGGAGAAGTCGAGCAGTTTTTCCGTGATCCCTTTGCAGCGGAACGCTTCGCTTTGGATCATTTCCAGGCACCGCCATACGTCCTGGTACTGTTGGGAACCGTCCCCGCCGAGGATGTTCTTCAGCCGCCGCGCGAGCGCCTCGGCACCGAGGCTAATCGAAGCAAGCGGATTGTTGATTTCGTGAGCTACGCCTGCGGCCAGGAACCCCACGCTGGCAAGCCGTTCCGTGCGGACGAGCTGGCGGCTACGCTCCTCCACCTGTCGCTCCAGGTCGCGGTAGATCGCTTGCAGCCGCTGCGTCATCTCGTTGAACGACCGGGCCAGCTCTTCCATCTCGTCGCCGGTCTCCAGTTTCACGCGGTAATCCAAATCCCCCTCGGCGACCCGCCTTACCCCCTGATGCAACACACGAATGGGCGCGAACACCCAGCGGTAGAACAGGCGAGCGAACCCGAGCAACGTGGCCAGAACGAGCACGCCGCTCACCCAGGAGAGTCGCAGCGTGTTTCGGTACAGACGGCGCGCGTCGTCGGCCATGCGGTCCACGTCGGCGAACGCCGCGCGTAACAGGGGGCCAATGGAACGAAGCGCCAGAGCCAGCGGCTCCTGAGCGTTCTCTTCCGCGCCAGCCTCGGCAACGCCCGCAAGTTCGGGCGGCAAGAGACGCACGCTCCGCATCTGGCCAGGGTGTTCGGTGGCGTCCTTCAACTGTTCCAGCGCCGAGGCGATCTCCGCAAGCGACCGCTCCACCTCCGGTCGCGAAACCCCCTCCTCACGAACGATCCGTTCCAGGCGGTCACGGTAGGCGGCGAGTGCTTCCTCCACGGCCCGCAGACGGCTGCGTAGGTCAGGCGTGGAACCGTGCGGACCGTCTGACGGGGCAAGCTCGGGGTGAACCAGGTACACGACCGACTCGAGCAGCGCTGCTGCCAGGGGCAGTTCGTCGATCCGCGTGCCCAGCTCTTTGACCGTGCGTCGATAAGAGTACAGCCCGATCAGTGTGCTGGCCATGAGCACGAGGCTGATGCCCAGCACGATAGCCAGGACGGCTGCAAACTTGAATCGCAGTGGGAGCCGACGCCTTCCGGAGGGCATCCCTGTCCTCTGGTTCACGATATCCCGATGACTTCCATGCCCGCGACATCATAACCGAACTCTGTAAGACTTGCAAAACCGAAATCCGTGCTGTCCATGATCGGAGCATCGAGCGGAGGGACTGCCCGTCGAACGGGTTGATCCCGCCGCAGATCCCGGCCCGCCCGGCCGGAGCGACCCGCGGGACTGCTCTAAGAGACGCGGACCGCGCGTTGAACGAATCGACAGAGGAAGAGGGAGCTAGACCGAGTGCCTGAGCTCGGCCTTACGCCGCCGCTTCTGCGCTTCGGCCAGGTGACGAATGCACTCGGCGAACCTATGAACTGCTTCCTGAAACTCTCCTTCCTTGAGCGCTTCCGCAAACCGCTGTTTGGCCTCGTAGTAGGTCTCCCAATCCACCGGCCAGGACTGCTCCACGGCCAGGTCGCGGAACTCGTCGAGCACGTTGTTCCACGGCGCGATGACCTCCGCGTCAACCGAGAACGTGTGTCGCCGGTACGGCTCGTTGTGAAACGGTCGGAGCCGCGACTTCAGGAAGCGTTCGGCCGCTCGAGCGCTCAGGAAGGCCACGGCGCCCAGGGCGGCCAGGAGCACACCGCTGATGAGCGGCACGTGCCAGCCGCTGATGCCGAAACGGCGGAAGAGCACGCCGCCGATCATGCCCACTACGCCGCCGATGATGGCCAGTTCCCCACCCCGCCGCAGGCTACGCGGTTCGAGCAGGTAGGAAAGAACATAACGAACGAGCGCGTCCTTCAGCCGTCGGGCCAAACTGTGGGTTTGCCTGCCCAGCGCCCGATTCGCCCGGACGATCAGAACCGTGATGTTGTCCGATCCGCCCCGCAGGTTGGCGAGGTCGACCAGTCGCTCGGCGGCTTCGTCAGGCGGCAACGTGCTTGCGATCACCGCGATCTCTTCCGGTTGCACCTGGCCGGAGAGGCCGTCGCTGCAGAGGACGAAGATATCCCCCTCACGCACCTCGTAGGGCCCCTCGATGTCCACGAGAACTTTCTCCTCCGGGCCGAGGCTACGGGTGATCACGTTTTTCGGTACGATCGCGCCGGCCTGCTCGTCGGAGATCTGCTTGGCTCGGGCCAGTTCCCAGGCGAGACTGTGGTCGCACGAAAGCTGCTCGATCACCCCGTTGCGGATCCGGTACGCCCGGCTGTCCCCCACGTGCCCTACAAATGCCCCCTGCTCGTGCAGCACCAGAGCCGTCGCTGTGGTTCCCATCCCCTCGAATTCGGGGTTCGCCTTCGCCTTGCGGTGGACTACCTCGTTGCCCTCCCGGAAGGCCTCTTCGAGAGCGGAGGCGAGGTCGAGGGACTTGAGTTTGCGGTAACTGTGTACGATAGTGGTGGCTGCGAGTTTGGATGCCAATTCGCCTACAGCCTGGCCACCCATACCGTCGGCAACAATGAAGATGTGACCGCGGGACTGCCACTCGGCTTCGTCGCTGGCGGGCGCCGGGACGAAGTAGTCCTGGTTGTTCAGCCGGCGCATCCCGACGTCGGTCTTGCCGGCGAATTGGACAGAATCCGCGATAGAACTCACGATTACTCTAGTAGGGGTTCAGACGGTAGCAACACACGTACCGGAGGGCTCGCCCAACCGGCGCAGAAACGAGCATGCACCTGCTGCGGTTCGCCCACATCGACAGCAACCACCAACCCAACTGGTTCACTCGTATCTTTCGCTACGTCCTGTTCGCGTGGCAAGAATTCAAACGGACACGCGGCTTCGAAAAAGCCTCCGCACTCGGTTACCAGACCATCTTCTCGCTGATTCCGGCGCTCGTTCTTATTTTTAGCGTCCTTCAGACCTTTGGTGCATTCGAGTCGCTTCCCCGTGACGTCACCGAGTTCATTATGCACCAGCTTAACCTTGATACCATCGAAGTGCCCGTTCCAGGTGCGCCGGAGCAGCCCACCGAAGGACAAAGCACGACCACTGCGGAGGCCACGCCGCCGCCCTCTTCCGCAACCGGCGACCGACTCGGCCCCGCTGCCGGGAAAGCGGAGAAACCTACACCGCAGGGTAGCCAACCTGCAGAGCAGGCGGCCGAGAGCAACGCTTCGCAGCCGCCGCAACCGCCCTCCAGAAAGGCTCGTCTCAGTGACATCATCAACAGACTCGTCAGCGGCCTGATCACCAAGATCCAATCACGAACGGTCAACCTCATCTCCTTGCTCTGGCTCGTCGTGGCCGCCATGTCCCTGGCCGTTACGCTCGAAACCGCGTTAAACGACGTCTGGGGTAGTCAGAGCCAGCGGAGCTGGCTGAACCGGATTGTGGTCTACTGGGCGGTACTGACGCTCGGGCCCGTATTGATCGGCCTACCGATCAGCGTCGCGCGTCACATGGAGATCCCCCTGCAAGGGATCGCCGTCTCGGTGCTCAGCTCCTCGATCGCCTTCTTCGTCATGTACTACTGGATGCCCGTTGCCCCCGTGCGGGTGAGCTGTGCGCTTCTGGGCGCCCTCTTTGCCACAGGCGCGTGGGAACTGGCCAAGTGGCTGTTTGGCCTTTACCTGCAACACGCCGTGGGCTATGGGCGGCTGTACGGCAACCTTGCCTTGCTCCCGGTTACCCTCTTCTGGCTCTGGATCTCCTGGGTGATCGTGCTCCTGGGGGCGACCGTCACGTACATCGTACAAAACGCCGGGCGGATCGAAGCCGCAGCACGCGGTCTGCTCACCCAAGCACACTTCAACATGGGCTGGGTCGCCCTGGCAGTCGTGCTAAAGCTGGCACGGGCGCACCGCAGAGGGCAAAGGATCTCCTCGGACGAGCTGGCTACGGCCAGTGGACTACCGGACCGCCAGTGGCATCAGCTTCTCGGTCTGCTTCGCGAACGAGGCATCGCCGTAACCGTCGGCCCCCACGATGATGAAATCACCCTGGGAACCGATGCCAGTGAGCTGCGCCTCGCCGAGTTCTTCGACATGATCGAAGGCCCCCTGCCCGTCTACTTCGAAAGCCAGTGGCCTCAGGAGGCGCCCCACCTCCTCTGGGTCTATCACGAGCTGAACAGCGCGCGCAAGAACGCTCTCAAAGACCTCACCGTGGCCAGTCTGCTCCGCCAACCGACCCAGCAACCCGAACACGACGAACAGCCCCCCTCGCGATCGGTTGCCTATCAGATTGGCCGCTTCCTGCGCAAACTTGTGGGACGATCGTGAGCCCCGCCGGCCGCGTCCGTGACGACCGTCGATTACCCCCGCGCTGTGCGCACTGCCGGCCGTTTCGGTGAGGTCCCCTTGCCGGCGGAGCTGCCTACGCCGCACACAGGCCCACCGGGGCTGAATAGCGTAGCTTCCCACCGATGCGGAACGTGGCAGCACGCGCCAGTCGGTCAACTTCCACGGTGCACGCAGCATCGGTAACGGAGCCCACCGCCTTCCACCGCTGCTCGGCACCATTTGCCCCACATCAACCCCCCCTACGGGCGCCGGCCCCCACCAGTCCGGCAACCGCTCACGCCTTTCGTCTCCTGCCACCCTCGTGCTCGTCGGCTGAACGAACCGGCGCACACGACGGACCAACCTGCCCCCCTCGACTCCTGCACCGACGAGCCGAGGGCATCTCCGCGCGTCCGCCTTCGCCCGAGGCCGGGGCGAGCCGCGTGCAACGAGCTCTCGGCTGCCAGGATGGCCAGGGGTGCCGATGCTTCCGCCGGTTTTGCAGCAACCAGAACTATCGATGGGAACGGACGTAGCAGAAAAGGGTTCGGACGGAGTTGGCCAGGAACCGGGGCGACATCTCGGAAATCAAAAAGTCAGGCTTCGCACAGCTTCCGCAGCCGGTGACGAGCGTCCGCGAGGCCTCTCATAGCTTATCTTCTAGCAGTGGGCCGGAGCAGGTCCGTTGGCTTCGGCCATGTGACAACCGCGGGAGCTCGGCCATGAGAAACGCAGGAACCGCAGTCGCTGCCGCGCTGTTCGTCGTTGGATTGGCACTTCTTCCCTGCCTGGGCCAGGAGGAACCGAAAGAGGAACGAGAACACGTCGTCTACGTGCCGTTCGACCAGCTTAAGAGCATCGTCTTAAGGCCAGGCGACACGGTCGTATTGAGTTACCAGGAGTACCGCTCGCTCCGCGAACGCGCCCGCCAGGCGGAACTGCTGAGCCGGGCGCGTGCCCGTGTGGCCGCCGTGCTGGAACGGGCCGAGTACAACGCCGAAGTGGAAGATCAACTGGTCCGTGTGCGCACCACCTGGGAAGTCCGGGCTGTGCGGCCGGGTTGGGCAGGCATCCCGTTTCACCTCGGCTCAGGCGCAATCGCATCCCTGTCCAGTGAAACTGAGAACGTGCTCATCCGCGCGCTCGGCGGGGGGAACTACGAACTGCTCCTGTTCGGCCCCACACAGGCCAGGGTGGAACTGCAGTTGACCTACCCCGTTCAGACAGAACCAGGTACACGCTACGTGACCTTTTTCTTCCCCCCTGCAGGAGTCGGCGTCCTGACTTTCCGGCTGCCGGAAGCCAACATCTCGATCAAGCTGAGCCCGGATATCGTGTTTCACGCCGACGCTCAGGAGGAGAGCACGCTCGTGAAGGCTGATATCGGTGGGCTCTCCGAGCTGACCGTATCGTGGTTCCCGAAGGCCGAGGGCGCCGAAGGAGCGGGCCTAGCAACCGCCCAGGTGCGGACGCGCGTTTCGATCGGTGGGGGAATGGCAGAGACAGAATCCGAGATCAACTACGAAGTGCTTCGGGGAGGGATCGACCAACTCCGCGTGCGTTTGCCGCGCGGAGCCCGCGTACTGGACGTCGAATCGGCGCAGATCCAACGGTGGGAAACCGCTTCGGAAGACGGCCAGGTTGTGGTCGTGGCCCACCTGTACGAAACGGCACGGGACGAAGTGAGCTGGCGAATCCGATTCGATCAGCCGCTGCCGGACGGTCCGGTTGCCCTCGGCCACGTCGTTCCCCTCGATGTCGTCCGGGCAACCGGCGTCCTGGCCGTCCGCCTGTTGGAGGACTTCATGCTGACCCCCGTGGAACTTCGCGACGCGGTCCAGATCACGGCGGCTGACGTTCCCACGGAGTTGCGCTCATCCGGGTCGGCCTTCTTCCGGTTCTACAGCCCTCAGTTCCTGGTCCGTGCTGAGCTGAATCGGGTCAGGCCGTGGGTTCGTGCCCGGTCGATCACGGATCTCAGAGCCACCCGCACAGCCTGGCGGGTGACTTCCACCGTCCTGTACGACATCGCCCGGGCGAGCACTTTCCGCGTCAGCCTGCTGCTGCCTCCGTCGTTTTCCGTGGACGCTGTGGAGTGCGAGCGGATGGACCGCTACGACCTGCGCCGCCGCGAAGACGGCCAGGAGTTGACGGTGACGTTCAAAGAGCCCCAGCGGGGGGAAGTGGGGGTGAGAATCGAGGGAACTCTGCCCTTCTCCGTTCAACCTGAGGCGGCTGAATGGCACGACATTGAGCTCCGCGTGCCGGAACTTTCCGGAGTCGACCGTGAGGAGAGTCTCGTCCGCGTCCTGGTTCCGGAATTCCTCGAGGTCGTTTCCCGTCCGGAGGGCTCCCAGAGCGTACGTCCGCTTAGTCTGGCGGACCTGGAAGATCCGAATGTGCTTGTTCGCCCGGCTCCCGGTGAGCGGGTCGCTGGCCTGTACGCCATCGAAGGTCACCCGGCGCGAATCGGGCTCCGCCTCCGCCGCCGACCACCAAGGGTGGTCGCCAGTGTTCTCAATCTGCTCGACGTCCACCAGCAAACCGTCACCGTACGCACGACCGTTGCCTACGCGATCCAGTACTCCGGCGTCGGTCGGTTTCGCCTTGTTTTGCCCAAGGGTGTCCCGGACACGCTGCACGTGCGAGGCGCCGATGTGCGGGAACACACGCTAACACCGGGTCCAGGTGAAGACGAGCGGACCCTCCTCGTGCAACTCCAGTCCGATCGCCTCGGAACCTACCACCTGACCATCGAATACGAGCTGCCCCTGAAGGAGGCGGCAGCCGGCGAGACCGAAGAGAAGGCGGGTGAGCTGGATTGGCAGCCCCCTCGGGTATTGGACGTCGAGCGGGAACTGGGAGAGATCGCCGTCACGCGCGATCCAGAGCTCGTGGTCGTCGCCTCCGCGGAGGGGGTAGAACCGATCGATCCTCGAGAGCTCACGTTGACCAGCGCGGGCACTCCCGTTCGTCTCGCCTACCGGTACTTCGCCCATCCGGTGCGCCTTCACCTCCGCGCTGCGCGGCCCAAGGTCAAGCCGGTGGTCGAAACCCTCATTCGCCGCTCGCTCGCAGAGCTCGTCATCCCCCAGGACGGTACCGTCACCGTCAATGCGGTCTACGAGCTAACGACGGCCGAACGACAGCGCCTCCGGATCGCCATCCCGAAGGACGCCCGGATCTTGAGCGTCCAGGTGAATGGACGGACAACCTTGCCCGAGCTTGTGCCGGGTGCCCAGACCGACAGGCTGAACCGGATCCCTTATCTGGTCGATGTGACCCGGGAAGAGGACGTCGATAAGCCTCTGTTCCTGGGTCTCAGCTATGAAATGAACGAGCCGGTCCGCCTGGCCACGTACGGACGAGTGGATCTGGTCCTGCCGGTGATCGCGGGCAATGTCGCGGCGGACGAGCAGTTCTTGCTGTGCTGGGTGCCGAGCAAGTGGCAGCCGCTGTCGGCGACCGGTTTCTACACGGTCGGCGTACCGCCCATTAGCGGCTTTGCCCCCGTGCCGACGCGACGGCTACCAGGGGACGTTGAAGAGCTCCGTGCACACCTGCCGAACCGACTGACCAACGTGGGGGCAGCCCAGCGCTATGGCCTGTATTGCAGCTTCCGTTATCGGGATCAATGCGCAGTGGATTACGTCCGCTGGACCGCTGCTTACGTAGTGGTCTCGGGACTCGTCGTACTGGCTGCTGCCGTGCTTCTGCTCTCCTACTGGGAATTCCGGCTGACCGTCGTGGCGCTTGCCCTTGTTGCTTTCTTCGCCGCCTACTTCGCTCGGCCTGAACATGCCTACGTGATCGGGCAAGCCGGTCTCATCGGCACCGTCTCCGGAGTCGGCCTCTGGTTGGCGGTCGGACTGGTGCGATTGGCACGACAGAGAAGCGTCGCCGCTGCGGCACGCCAGGCCGGCCCCGATTCAGCATCCCCCGGAGAACCGGCTGCACCGCCAGGTGGCTCAGAAGACGACCAGGGGGACAATGCGGCATCTGCACAAGAACACCCGCCGGAGGAAGAAAGGCCATGAGCTGCGCAGTCCCCGTTCCATCTCGCCCGGTTCCCTTCCCTAGCGCCGCCCTTGCCAGGCTGCTCGCTTCTGTCCTGGCCACAGCGATGCTGATCGCGCCCCCGGTGCTGGCCGGCGATCAAGAAACGAACAAACAGCCGGGCTATCTGGAGCAGCACATACGCTATATCTACGTGCCGCTCGACCAGTTCCACGCCGTCACGCGGGCACTGCCGCGGGGCAAGTTCATGCGAGCCTCACAGCTCGGCCCCCTTTTCTCGAAGGCATGGCAACGCATCCGCATGGCCGGCTTACCGGGCGGTGATAGCGTGATTCTTTCTGCTCGGTACCGCGGTGAACTCGGGGAGCGGACACTCGACCTGGCAGGCACCGTCCTGCTCCGCAAGGTGACCGACGGCTGGTCCCTGGTGCAGCTTCCGCTGGAAGGGGTGGCTCTGCGGAGCATCAAGGTCGACGGAGATCCCTGGCCGGCGCTAAGTGACGGCGATGCACTGGTGGTTCCCGTCCACGATGCCGGGGAACATGTCGTCGAATTAAGTGGCGCTGCACCCCTTCAACTCGTCCAGGGCAATCCAACCGCCCGGTTCTCGCTTCCTGCCGGCGCGGCGGGTCGCCTCGCCCTGCAGATCCCCCGGGACCGCCGTCTCCTGGTCGATGGGAAACTCCTTGAAGGCTCCGTACAGGAGGGCAAGAAGCTGGTCGAGCTTACCCTGCCGAACCGGCCGGTTCACCTGACTGCGGTGCTTGAAGAGCAGGAAGCCCAGCGGCGGACGGTTCTGGTGGCACGCCACCGGTGCAACTTTTTGGTTCGCGCGGACGGAGTCGACCTTGAGCAGATCACGCGTCTGCAGGTGTTCGCGTTTCCCATTCAGTCGGTCACGTTCCGGCTGCCACGTGCGCTGGAATTTACCGATGTCCAGGCGCCACAGCTCACACGCTGGACGATTCAGGAGGGGGAAGGCGACGATCTGAACCTGGTGCTGGTCTTCCGCGAGCCGTTTCGAGGGGCCCGCGATATTACACTCCGCGCCATCCTGCCCCGGGCGGCGGTGGAAGGAGCGGTCGAGTTGCCTCGGGTTCTTGTTGCCGGAGCTGCGGGGCAGACCGGAACTGTCATCATCCGCGCCGACCAGGGGCTCGCCACCGAAATCGTCAGCCTGGAGGGAGCGCGCTACCTCAACCTCGCGGAGCTGTTGCGCGAGCAGATCGACACACTGCTCGCCGACCAGACACGCCTTCGCGCTCTGGGCTTCTGGACGCCGTCCTATGCCATCCGCTTGCAGGTCAGGCGGGTGAGAGCGGAGATTCTCGTCGGTGCCGCCTCCGTCGTGCAGATCGGGCGGTCGCAAGCGGTGTTGCGCTCCACCGTGACGGTCGAGGGCCGGTACGGCCCCGTTACAGGTCTGGCGATAACGCTGCCCACAAGCTGGCGGTTGCTCCGGGTCGCCGGTAGCGAAGAACACGCCCTCACCTGGGACACGGTGCGGCAGGGAGAAGTCAACCAGATCCGCGTGCGGTTCGGGCCGCCTGTTCCACAGGGCAAACCAACAGTATTCACCGTCGAGGCCGAGCATGCGGTGGCTTTCGGAGAAGCGGGCGCGACAATCCGGTTGCCGACGCTAACGTTCCCGACCGCCGCCGCGACCGAGGGGAGCCTGGTGGTAGCGGCAGACGAGTCGCTTACGGCTCGCTTCCAGAATCTCAGGAACCTTGAACCAACCCCGCTCGAGGTTGACCCCCAGCAGCTCGTGTCGTCCCCCCGGCAGCGCGTGTTGCAATCGTTTCGTTTTCTCGGTTCCTTCTCCGGCGAGGTAGCCGTCTCGACCCGTCCCCCGCGGCTGGGCGCGCGGATCCTACTCCGCGCGGAACCGGCCCGAGATCTGGTGCACGTGACCGGCGTCGTCGCCCTGGACAACCAGGGCGGCCCCCTTGGAGAAGTCCGGCTTCTTGTACCCTCTCCGATCGCCTCGTCGCTCCGCATCCCCGCAAAAGGAGCAGTCGCCGAACGGATTCGCGAGATCGTTCGCGCGGCACCGGTCCGTGGTCGCGTGCCCGTTTCCGTCCGGTTCGAGTCGCCGCTTCAAGGGAAACTGGAGCTTCCGCTCGCCTACAGCGTACCCGTTTCGCGAGAAGGCAAAGCGGATCTGCCGCTGCCCTGGGTCGACGACGCGGAACGCGTCGAGAGCTACGTGGCCCTCGTGGCGTCGCCGGACGTGGAGGTGAGCACCGAATCGACCGGGCTTCGTGCGATACCTCCCATCCTGTTGCCCGAGCACCGGCTCTTCTCCCGTTCCGGTCGGTTTGTGGGCAGCTACAGTAGCACCGATCCCACCGGGCGCCTTCGCCTGTCGCTGCACCGCCATGAGATCGCCCAGGTACCGGACGTCTACTGCCCCCTGATCGAGATCGCCTCGACACTTGCACCCGACGGTTCTACCGAGCACGCGGCTGTCATCCACGTCCGCAGCGCGGGACGTCAGTACCTTAAGCTTCAGCTTCCGGAGGAGGCCAACCTGCGGGCCGTTCTCGTCAACGGCGAGCCGATCCCCGTTCACCGCGCAGACTCCGGACTTTCGATACCGCTGCCACCATCCAACCCCCTGGGACCAACCGTAACCGTTCTCTACGACACTCCAGCGCCCCCCAAGGGCTACCTGGTGCGGGCCGAAGAGGTCGCTCCCAAGGTTGACGCTCCCGTCGGCGAGATCGACTGGACGCTCGAATACGAACCGGCCCACGACGTGGTGGCAGTCGAAGGGGACGTACAGCTCACGAAGCCCCTTCCTCCGGGAGGTCTGATCGTCGGGACGCTAAGCAGCCGGCCAGACCTCGTCGTCTTCCTGGTTGCGTTGCTTATGCTCGGAGCTTTCCTCGCCGGATCCGTAGCACTGCTGGCCCTCCTCTTTCGGCAGGTGAAGAGGTGGAGATTGCGGCTGGTCACCCGAGTGGTCGCACTGATCACGATCGCGGGCCTGGCAATTGGGGTTGGTCTTGCCTGCCTGGGACGGCCAGAACTGGCGCGCGAAGCGAGCCGGTACACGCAGTGCAGAAGCCATTTAAAACAGATCTACTTGGCTCTTGAGCAGTACCACCGCGACCATGGCCGGTATCCACCGGCGGCGATCGGGCCGGCAGGCTACCCCCTGGACCGGCAGTTCAGTTGGGTCGTGGCGCTGTTGCCCTATCTCGGCCGCGACGATCTGTACAGACAGCTCGATCTCAGCAAGCCGGTGGATGCGCCCGCCAACGCCCAGGTGCTGCAGAATCGAGTAACGCCTTCGGTCCTGTCCTGCCCATCCTCTCCTCTGCCGTACGGGGAATCGCTCTCCTACCTGGCAGTCCTGGGCGGAGAAACGATTGAAAGCAGCGAAGGCAGAGGCGTGTTCGGTCTGTCGAAGAGTCTGTCCCGCGGCGAGATCCTGGACGGCGCGGATCGAACCGCCCTCATTGTGGAAACGTCCCGCCCCGTCCGCTGGTACGTCGCGTCGGAAGCGGCCATCGCGATCCGCGCCCCCGCTCAGCTCAGCCGTATCGGAGGCTTACACGGGGGCATTCGCTTCCTGCTCGCGGACGGGAGGGTGATCGACATCCGTCAAGACGCCCCTCTTACGCTGCTCCAGAGCCTGGCCACGGCAACGGCGGGCGATGGTCCGCTTCCGGGAACGCTGGCCGAGAATACTGCTCGCCAACCGGTCCGGCACCTCCGGCTCGGGCTTGCTCCCAGCCGGCGGCGGGCCGGCCTGGAAGTCGAAGCGGAAATGGCGTTGCAGGTCGCTGAGGATCAGATGAGGTTCGCGGCGCCGATGGAGACCTCTCCGGTCGCCCAGGCCATCGAAGAACCACCCGCCTCGGCGGAAGAACATCCATCAGGGGGAGCGGAGCGCAGAGAACAAGCGGCCACGGCACCGGGAGCCCAACAACCGCAGACGGCTGGTCCTTTGGCTGCGAACCGGCCGGCCCCCTTTGTCGCTCGGAAGGGCGCCCGCCTCTCGCTCCGCCTGAAGCCGTCCCTGCGCGGTTGGCCCAGTCTGGCGTTCGTCAGCTACGATGGTACGGCCGCGCCCCGGATCGTCCTCCGTCACCGGACGATGGCCTGGGCGCTGGCAGGATTGGTTGCAGCGATCGTTTGGGCGGCTGCCTGGCAGTTGCGCTGCCGCTGGTCGCTGGCGGCTCAAGTTGCTGTCGCCGTGCTCCTCGGGCCCGTGGCGGCGTCGGCAGCCCTGGCGATGCCGCCATCCGTCGCGCCTGCGGCAGACGGTGTTGCCCTGGGCAGCCTGGCCTGGCTGCTCTCCCTGCTCGCCCGCGGACTGGCGGCTTTCCGGAAGCGACGGCTACAAGCCAACGCCGAGGCGGGGTCGAAAGCGGCGCTGACGACTCTGCTGCTTACCGCTACCGCACTGCTCAGCATCTCCGCTCCCATGGCGAAGGCCGACGAGCCCCCTGAACAAGGTCCCATCGTGGTCGTCCCCTACGACCCCGCCGTCGGCGTGCCCACGCCCCCCGTAGGGATGGTTTACGTCCCTGAACCAACCCTGCGTCTGCTGGGCATAGAGGAAAGAGGCCCGGACCTTCCCGACCGTTTCCCCCTGGGAAGCGTCGTACGGTTTGATGTCCAGGGACGGTTGGACGGGAACGAAGCGGCTTTCGACGTGGTCGCCGCAATTCGTTGCCTCATCGACGGACCCACGTTAGTTCTCCTGCCAATCCGGCCCGTGCCGGTCGTGTCCGCAAGTCTGGACGGGGCAGACTTCGCCTCGTTCCACCAGGTCGGGGTGCGTGAGAGCACGCGGCCAATCAAAGGAGGAAAGGGGGCCGGTAAGGGGGACGAAGTACAGCGGCTGGCCGTCGTGGTGAAAGGCAAGGGTCTCCATCGGCTCGAGCTGAGCTTCCGATTACCGATCGAGGGAACCGCTCAGGCGGGAAGCGTACGCGTACCCGTGGTCCGCTGTCCGGCCGGTGAGCTCCGTTTCCGACTGCCGGACGGAGAGCTCCGCGTCGAAACCAGCGGTCTACGCTCGGGCTACGAGGTAGACGAGCCGTCTGGGGCAGGGCGCGGATACCTGGTCGCTGCGCTCGGGCAAGCTCAGGACGTCGAGATTTCGTGGCGGCCTGTGCCGAAGGTGCGTGCTCAGGCGACGGTGGCGGTGGAACAACACACCCTGATCGATGTCCAGGAGTCGGGCATTTACCTTCGTTCTCGCCTGAGGTACGAAGTGCACAACAGCTCCTTCGAGACGGTTCGCTTGAATCTTCCCCCTGGAATCGCCGTGCTCCAGATCGAAGGAGCAGATGTAGCGACCTGGGAGATCCTCGCCTCCGAAGAACAACCCGTCCTGGAAATACGCCTGAAGAAGCGGGTCGACTACCCGGTTGAATTCCGTGTGGACATGCTTGACGCGTCTGCAGCCCCCGAGGGCCGTTACCGGGTGCGGCTGCCGCAGGCACCGCAGGCAGCTCGGCAGACCGGCGTGATCGCCATTGGCTGCGGCACCCAATTCCGCATTTTCGTCGATCAGCGGGGGATGAACCAGATTTCTCGGGATCTGGCAAAAGTGCCCGAACCGCACCAACCCGATTTCTGCGCGGTTCTTGGTGCTTATCGGTACACCGGGACGGACTGGGAAATGACCCTACAGATTTCGCGGTATCGCACGCGCTGGGAGAGTCGGGCTGCAACGGTGCTGGAGATCGGTGAAGCCGAGTGGAGAGTGGGCTCTGTGGTGGGGATCGGCGTTTCCGACGGTCCGCTGGCCGAGTTTCGATTGGATGTCCCGCGCGGGTTGCGCCTGCGGGAGCTCGATCTGAATCGGCCTGCCGAATGGCTGTTCGACCGCAACCGGGGCGTCCTGTCGGTTCACCTGCATGAGCCCACCGCCGAACCCGTCCAAATCCGGATCGCAGGGACGCTGGTTCCGGAGACGATCGAGGGGGAACATGAGCTTGTACTGCCATTTGTGGAAGGGGCGGAACGTCAGCGGTCTGAGCTGGCGGTCGTCACGAGCCCACAGCTTGGGCTGCACGTCAGCTTTCCCGGCGCCCGCGCCATCCCCCCCGACGCTCTCACCTCCGCACGGTTGCGCGCCTACCGGTCGCGTATCAAGTATGCCGCCCTGCATCAGGGGCGGCGACCGGCGATTACGCTGAACGTCCAACGGGTCCGGCCCCGGGTCCAAGCGGTGGTGGCGATCATGGCCGTGGTCGGAGAAGACTGGCTCGAGTACATGGGCCAGCTCCGCCTTCAGGTGGAGTCCGGTGCGCTGGATCGGATCAGCTTTCTTGTCCCGGCCGTTTCCGGGCGGGCACTGGAGATCACCGGTGCCGACATCGCACAACGGACTTCCGAACCGGTCAACGAGGCCACAGTCCGCTGGACCGTCGATTTCGCCAGGCCGCTGACGGGCGATGCGACCCTCTACGTCTGGCAACGTGTTCCCCGGGTCGCCGCGCAAGCCACCCTGCCGTGGTTAAAGATTGAGGGGGTCGAGCGGCAGGACCACTTCGTGGGCGTAGCAGCCGGCCCCCGTATCGTGCTCGAACGATTGGCCAGCACCGGACTGGACGAGACCAGGACGACCTACCTTCCGGCGGGAATCGATAGAACCCTCTTCGCCGACGCAACCTGGATCTTTCGGGCGGTGAACCTGCCGTACGCGCTGACTGTGAAGCGGATCGTTACGGAAACCTCGGCGTTGCCCGAGGTGGAAGTGTTCCTGGCTCATCATCGGACACTTGTGGATGTGAGCGGATCCTACCGTGCTGAGCTCGAGCTCCTGCTCCGCAATTCCACCCGCCAGTACCTCAAGGTGCGATTGCCTGAGGGGGCACGATTGCTGGGTGCTCGGCTAGATGGAACACCGGTAGCGGTTTCTCGCACCGGCAGAAACGACCGGGAGCTTCTGCTCCCCCTTGCGCAAACGCCCCTGGCCGACGTGGCACAGTCCCTGGTGGTCGTGTTCGAGGGCACTCTTGGCGAGCCGCTCAGCCTGCGCCGCACGTGGGCCTTGCCGGCCGCGGAAGTGGCCGACGACGTCCCGATCGCCTACACGCTCTGGACCGTCCTAGCACCAAAAGGGACCTACATCCGGGAATGGAAGACCAACATGGACCCGGTCGAGCGTGACGATGTACGTATCATCCGCCAGCTTGCGGTTAGTGACGCCATGGTTCGCGCCTGGCAAGCGGCAGCCAGATGGGCCGGTGCCAAGGAGAGCCACAAGGTGGTCGAGACGATCGCACGCGAGCTCAACCGGTTGAAGGAATCCGCCGGAGCTGCCTATAACCGGTCCGCTCTACCCTATCAGGAAAAGCTCCAGAGCAACCTCAGTCTCGTAGAACGCGAGCTGTCGCAGTTCCAGGCAAAAAGGCAGGCTGCGGCCAAACTGGCCGATCGCTTTCAGGAATTGCAGACCCAACTGGAACAACAGGCTACCCAGGCCAATCAGCCGCAAGCTCGCCAACAGGCAGAGCAAAAAGGGGGCCGGGTCGAAGCTCTTCGTCGGCAGTCCTTGCTCGAACTCGGACGCAATCGGCGGAAGGATCTGCCCCATCGGAAGGGCGGTCAGAAGCAAGGCCGGCCGGTGAGCTCCCGCCGCGGGGGGCCGCAACAGCCACGCGCGGAAGTTGCTTCTCAAGCACGGCAAACGCAGCGACCGGGACAACTTCCGCAGGCCCGCCTCGGTACGGTACTTCGCCTACCCGACACTGGAAACGCCGTGCACTTCTTCAAGACGAAAGGCTCCCCCCGGCTTGTGATCGCGGTCTGGCAAGGTAACCGCCTGAAACGCTGGAGGCAAACAGGCGCCGTGCTTGCGGGGAGCGTCGGGATCGGGGCGCTCCTGGCGGCCGTGGTGCTGATTGCCGCCAAGCTGGCAACGGATCGGAAGCGCGGCGCGGCTTGATCCAATTACACTCGTCCCTCAGCCGATCGTAGCGGTCGCAGCCTCCGGTTCTGGGCGATCCTCCCCTCATGCCGGCCGCGGTACCATAGAAGACAACCATCTGTTGTTGCCTCCCGTGAAGGTGGTTAGCGATGCGTGCAAAGCCAGCCGTCATCCTGTTGCTCTCGCTCTTCGCAATGGCCTCCCTTCTGCAGGGGGAAGAATCGCGACGTCAGGTGCGGATCAACGGGCGCACGTTGTTCGTCCCTGAAGGCTTTGATGTAGAGCTGGCTGCAGGCCCGCCGCTGGTAGAGCGTCCGATCTGCGTCTCCTTTGACCCAGAGGGGCACCTGTACGTGGCCGAATCGTCCGGCTCGAACGCACCCGTGCAACAACAGTTAAAGGAGCGCCCCCACAGGATCCTCCGCCTCGAGGACACCGACGGCGACGGCGTCTTCGACCGCCGCACGGTGTTCGCGGATCGGATGATGTTCCCAGAGGGGGTGCTATGGTACCGAGGTTCCGTCTACGTCGCCGCGCCCCCGAGCATCTGGAAGCTGACCGACACCGATGGCGACGGCGTGGCCGACGTCCGGCAGGAATGGTTTCTGGGCAAGACGCTAACGCACTGTGCCAATGACCTGCACGGCCCCTATCTCGGTCCAGAAGGGTGGCTGTACTGGTGCAAAGGCGCGTTCGCCAAGCAAACGTACCCTCGATTCGACGGCCCGCCTTTCGTCACGAGCGCCGCGCACGTGTTCCGATGCCCCCCGGACGCCCCGATCGAGCCGAACACGAACGCCATCGACCCACGCTACGTCGAGCCGGTGATGACCGGCGGCATGGACAACCCGGTCGAGGTCGTCTTCACACCGGAGGGGGAACCGATCTTCTCAACCACGTTCCTCGTGCACCCCGCCGGCGGACTTCGCGACGGATTGATCCACGCCGTTTACGGGGGCATGTTTGGCAAGGCGCACCGCGTGCTCGATGGACACCCACGGACCGGCGACCTGCTACCCCCTCTGCTGCACATGGGACCGGCGGCGGCCTGTGGCCTGGAGCGGTACCGGAGTGGCGTCTTCGGCCCTGACTTCAGGGACAATCTGTTCGTCTGCTCGTTCAATCTGCACCAGGTCTTTCGCGTGACGCTTGCTGAAGAAGGGGCCGGATACACGGCGAAAGCCAAGCCGTTCTTCGGGTCACCGGAAATTGATTTTCACCCCACCGACGTGGCCGAGGATGCCGAAGGCAGTCTTCTGGTGGTGGACACGGGCGGCTGGTACAAGCTCTGCTGCCCCAGCTCTCAGCTCTGGAAACCCGACGTCCTGGGCGCAATCTACCGGATCCGCAAGCGAGGCGCGAAAGGTCCGAACGACCCGCGCGGCCAACGTGTCGCCTGGAACAAGCTGAGCTCCGATGAACTCGCCCGGCTGCTTGGTGACCCGCGGCCCGCGGTGGCGGAGCGTGCGATCGAGGAGGCTGCTCGACGGGGGGACACGAGTACCGTCGAGGCACTCGGGCAGGCTCTTCGAAGGGCGCCCGCGTGGCGGGCCCGTGTTCGGGCGATCTGGGCTCTGGCTCGGATCGGCAGCGACTCGGCACTGCGACAGGTGCAGAGCGCCCTGTCGGATAAGAACCATCGTGTGCGACGTGCCGCCCTGCACGTTGCAAGTGTGCTCCGCATGAAAGCCGCCCGTGACTCGCTCGTTGAGCTATTGAACGACGAAGATCCCTTCGTGCGTCGCCGGGCAGCAGAAGCGCTGGGACGCCTACGGGACCCGAGTGCCGTGCCCCACCTGCTCCGCGGAGCTGCCCGGACGAAAGGCGATCGCTGGCTGGAGCATGCGATCATCTACGCCCTGATCGAAATCGATGCGCCCGAGCCCACTCGGGCGGGGCTCGAGGCTGACGATCCACGAACACAGTCGGCCGCACTCGTCGCACTCGACCAAATGCGCCACGGCGACCTGCGGCCCGCCGAAGTGCTGCGCTTCCTGGAAGCCACCGACCAGCACCTCCGCCGCACAGCCCTGTGGGTGCTCAAGGGTCACCCCGACTGGGCGCCGGACAGCGCGGCCTACCTGGCCAAGCGTCTCGCTCTGGTCTCCAGTCGGCCTGAGATCCGAAGCGAGGTGCGCGAGCTGCTGATCGCCTTTTCCACCGCACCCACGACCCAGCGTCTGCTCGCGCACACCCTGAACGCAACACGCGATCCTGAGATCGAACGGTTTGTACTGGAGACCATGCGCGACGCTCGCGTCGGTCCCTTACCCCAAGCCTGGGTGCCAGCCCTGCAACGACTCCTTAGCCCAGAGAATCCGAATAACGGTGTGGCACGCAACCTGGCGGTGGACGTGCTCTACGCCCATCGGCCGCGTAGCGTACAGGCAGCCGTGTTCGCCGAGACCCTGCTCAGCATCGCCAAGGACCGAGGGGTGCCCGAAGTCACGCGGCTAAAAGCCCTCGCCTGTCTGCCCCCCAATCAGTATGGGCTTAGCGACGAGCTTTTCCGCTTCGTACTGAACCAGCTCGACCCCACAAAACCCGTGGCCGTCCGCTCGCTTGCGGCCGAAGCGCTCGCCCGGGCCGGTTTGAAAAAAGCCCAGCTCCTGGCCGTCACCGAGCGGATACCCAACCTGGGCCCCCTCGACCTGGAAGCGCTCTTGCCCGTGTATCGCGTGGTCAGTGACGGCGAAGTCGTCCAGCGCCTGCGGGAAGCTCTCCTCCACGCTCCTGCCCGCACCGGCCTGAACCTGAATCTCATCCAGGAGCAGAAAGGACGGTACTCGGCGGCGGTTCAGGAGATACTCACCGAGGTGGCAAACCGCGTCCAAGAGGAGATCGCCGAGCGGCGGCAGAAAATCGTCGAGCTGCTCAAGTCGCTACCGCCCGGCGACATCCGCCGTGGCCAGGCGGTGTTCAACAGCGAGAAGGCGGCATGTTCGTCCTGCCACGCCATCGGGTATTTGGGGGGCAGAGTGGGCCCGGACCTCACACGCATCGGCCGAGTGCGTAGCAAGCTCGAGCTTCTGGAAGCCATCGTGGATCCTTCTGCCAGCATCATCCGAAGTTACGAGCCGGTCCTGGTCATGACCTCCGACGGCCGTGTCATCAACGGATTGGTGACCGAGCGCACCCCCGACGAACTCGTGCTGGTGACCGGCCCGAATCAGTACGAGCGCGTGCCGGTCGACCAGGTAGAAGCGATGAAACAGAGCACGGTGTCCGTGATGCCGGCAGGACTGGACCAGCAACTGACACGACAGGAACTGGCCGATCTGCTGGAGTTCCTGTCGAACTGTCGCTAGTCAGCCCGGCAACGCGGACGAATCCGTCGGTGGATGGCCCTCAAGAGGCGACGTGTGCAATCCGCCCCCTCCCCTCGGAAAACCTCTGCGTGGGCGGTTGCGCAACCAGCCTTCCACTGGCCGGATCGCGCTATAAGGGTCCGGCGCAGGGGGGCAAACCAGATAGCCGGTCACAAATACGGATGTGGGGCATGGACTACGCGATTGTGTTACCGGAACTGTTGGTGGGCAGTTGCCCGCGAAGCAAAACTCACATCGAGCTACTAAAAACAGAGGGGGTAACGGCCGTGGAGTGTCTGCAAAACGAGGAGGACTTCTGGTATCTGGGCATCGATTGGATGAGCATGC
>JALSID010000378.1 GCA_026981825.1 Planctomycetota bacterium | reverse complement strand
CCGCTGTTCCAGTAAAAGTTCCCGCTTTCCACATATCGCCGCGCCGTGTCCGAGTCAGGCTTCTCGTGGAACCGCCTCACATGGAAGACAGACTCCTCTCCGCCCAATCCGGCGGCCACCGGATCCCCCCGTTCGATGTACCCATACCCCGTGGCCGGCCGATCGGGCCGGATCCCGAACACCACGACCTTCTCCGACATGGCCTGTAAAATCGCCATCGCTGCTCCGACCGCCCGCCGGAACTCACCGAGCCGCGAGATAGCGTGATCGGCCGGAGTGGCCAGCATGACCGCATCGGGGTCGCGCTCGTGAATCACATGGGCCGCAAACGCCAGGCACATCGCCGTGTCGCGCCCCACAGGTTCGGCAAGAAACGCGGCCTCACCGAGCTCACGTGCCTGAGCCTGGCACTGGTCGATCTGATCCTGGCGAGTTACGACCAGGACACGGCTCGGCGAAGTCACCGCGATCGCCCGAGCGACCGCCTGTTGCAACAGCGACATCCCGCCAAAGACCGGCAACAAGTGCTTTGGCCTGGTCCGCCGGCTCAGCGGCCAGAATCGCGTTCCACTGCCTCCCGCCATGATCACGACGTAGAGGCCAAGAGCATCCGGTGCCGTGCCATTCATCGGTCGCCGCCGCCGCTCCGTAGCTCAGCCATCAATCGGTCCGCCTCGTAGTACTGCTCCGGAGTCCCAATGTCATACCAGATCCCGGCAGCGCGATCGACGAAGTAGCCGTAGACCGTCGTTTGCCTGTACAGCCATGCCACGAAATCGCCGGTGCGATCCGCCGGGTTCCCCTGCTCCAGGTAGCGCCGAATCAAGTCCCGCACTCCGGCCTGGTAGAGATAGATGCCGATCGATACGCACGTCGAAGGCGGATCCGCCGGTTTCTCCACGAAACCGACCACCCTGCCCTGTTCGTCCGTTTCGGCGATCCCCATCTGGCGTGCGACATCCTTGCTGCCGACGTCGTAGAGCACAATGGTATTCCCCTTCTCCCGGAAAAACGACACGATTGGCGACAGCGAAAAGGTGAACAGATTGTCGCCGTTCACAACAATGAAATCCTCGCGGATGTCGGCTGCCCGCAGGCCCAAATCGAGGTCGCCGATCGCACCAAGCCGGGTCTCGTTGCTCGTCGTCCCATCGTCCACGATCTGCAGCTCGACGGAGCCCGTCGCGCTTCCCGCCCACCGGACGAAGTGTTCGTAGAACCGGTGGTTGGTCACAAGCACGCCGGAGGTGATGCCCGCTTCGGCCAGCCGATCGAGGATGTAATCCACCATAGGACGACCGGCAACCGGCAGAAGCGGCTTGGGCGTGTTCTCGGTTAGTTTGCCCAGCCTCGTGCCGTAACCAGCACACAGGATCACGCACTTCACCAGCTCTCCTCCACCGGGTCGTACTTGGGGTGCCGACATCTTAGCGGATGTGGTCCGGAATGCCAACACGACCACATGCGATTGTAGGGGAACGCCGGATCGCCCCTGGAGGTGGCCCCCTTGCGCTGCCAGAGCGGCGCGTGCACCGCAGTCCCAGACGCATTGACTGCAGTAGAATCATGCGCTGTGACGAAGCCAAAGGTAGCGAGCAACTCCGAGGTCGTCCATCTCCCGAGACACCGGGATGGGTCGCAAGAAAAAGGCCGAGGAAGCTGGTGTAGACCTACCGGAGCAACCGGACCTTGAGGTCCTGGCCGAGCAACTTGCGCGCGCCTACGAAGAGGCCGGCATCGAGTTGCCCGGCGGGTCGGATGCCCCACCCGACCACGTTCCGGAGCTGCCTGGTGACGCGACGCGGAGTTCGACAGAGCCAGCAAACGAGCTGGATTCCCTGCCGCCCGCTGACGACCCAACCGTCGAGGAACTGCTCGAACTTGTGGTGGATCTCGGCGACGGGGCGGCTGCGGAAGCCGCTCCAGGGCAGCGCCATGCCCCCCAGCCTGCCGCACCACCTTCCAGTCAGGCCACCTCCGCAAGCAGTATGGGGCAAGCGCAGGGAGCGGATGACGATGAGGTGGAAGGCTCCGCAGACGCAGAGGACGCGGGCGAGGACGAGGAACTTCCCGAGGAGGACACCGATCTGGAGAGCACCGAGCAGGAGCTCCTCGACGACCGGCCACCGGAAGACGAGCCGGTCGAGTTGGTAACGATTGTCGAGGCGCTGCTGTTCGTTGGCGCACGGCCCGTCAGGCCGGAAGACGTGGCATCGAAGCTGCCGGGCACCTCGACCGAAGAGGTGCAAAAGGCGATCGTGTCGCTCGCGCGGCAATACGCGAAGCAGGCTCGACCATACCGGGTCGTGCGTACGGCCAAAGGCTACCTGACCCGCCTGCTTCCTGAATTTGCCCACGTGCACAAGAAGCCGACCAGAAAGCGGTCCGTACAACTGAGCCCGGCTGCTCTGGAAGTGCTCGCGATCATCGCCTACCGACAGCCTATTTCGCTGGAGGAAATCGACAAACTGCGCAGTGCGCGGAGCGGTGGGCTTCTCAAACAGTTGCTGGCACGGCGGCTCGTGGAGCCCGTACCGGGTAGCGAGAATCGCAAGGGCAAAACCCGGTACCGTACGACGGCCCGGTTCCTGCAGGTCTTCCGGCTGGCCAGCCTTGGCGACCTGCCTCGGCCCGACTTCTCCGCGGCCACAGAGCTTCACGGGGCCTCGAAGGCCTCGTGATCGGCCGGTGCCGTTCTGGCAGGCCGAAGCAATTGGGCAGCTCTCCGACGGCCAACCTGACACCGAGAGCCAGGGGTTCGCCACCGCAATCTGGCGCAATAACTTTTCTGGGAGAGGGTTACACACGGATGGACTGTGGCACGTCTGTTGCTTAAGCCCCTGTCGGCTACTTGTTTTGAGGTCGAACCGCGCGTAAGTCGGGTACGACAGAGCTGCGGGAGGAAGGAGTCGGATGAAGCTCGAACCGGTAGGTGATCACGTTGTCGTCGAGCGGATCGAGGCAGAAGAGACCACGGCCGGTGGGATTGTGCTGCCGGATACCGCGAAGGAGAAGCCGAAACGCGGCCGTGTGATCTCTGTGGGTCAGGGGCGGCGGCTCAAAGACGGCAAGACCGTCCCGTTGCAGGTAAAACCGGGTGACGAGGTGATCTTCAGCCCGTATGCCGGGGACGAGTTCAAGGTCGATGGCAAGGAAGTGCTCATTATGCGTGAGGAGGACATCCTGGCCGTTATCGAACGGTAAGCAGCTTACGGTGACGAGCGGCGTCGATCGGCTCGGGAGGTGTACCCGAATCCGATTGCAGTGAAGGAACAGAGCAAACAGGCCTGCACAGCGATGCAGGAGGGAGAGGAACATGGCAGCGAAGATGATCGCGTTTGATCAGCAAGCACGCGAGTCCCTGAAGCGGGGGGTCACGAAGCTAGCCCAAGCGGTGCGAGTCACCCTCGGCCCTCGTGGGCGGAACGTGATCATCCAGAAGAGCTTTGGCTCGCCCACGGTGACCAAAGACGGCGTAACGGTCGCGAAGGAAATTGAGCTGGAGGACAAGTACGAGAACATGGGGGCCCAGCTTGTCAAGGAAGTGGCCTCCAAGACCTCGGATGTAGCCGGTGACGGAACGACCACGGCAACCGTTCTTGCCGAAGCAATCTTCCTGGAGGGGCTGAAAGCGGTTGTATCGGGCGTGAACCCGATGTTGATGAAGCGAGGGATTGAAGCCGCGGTTGAGGATGTCGTCGCGGAAATCAAGAAGATGGCCATCCCGGTGAAGGGTAAGGAGGAGATGGCCCAGGTGGCGTCAATTGCCGCCAACGGCGATGAGGAGATCGGTTCCATTATTGCCGAAGCGATGGAACGGGTCGGCAAGGACGGTGTGATCACCGTGGAGGAAGGCAAGGGGTTGAAGACCGAGGTCGAATTCGTTGAAGGTATGCAGTTCGACCGCGGTTACCTGTCCCCCTACTTCGTGACCGATCCGCAGCGGATGGAGTGCGTGCTGGATGAGCCGTACATCCTGATTCACGAGAAGAAGATCAGTAATGTCCGCGACCTGATCCCGTTGCTGGAAAAGGTCGCCAATGCGCAGAAGCCGTTGCTGGTGATTGCGGAAGACGTCGAAGGCGAAGCTCTTGCAACGCTCGTCATCAACAAGCTGCGTGGTGTGCTGCAATGCGCGGCGGTGAAAGCTCCTGGCTACGGTGATCGCCGCAAGGCGATGTTGGAAGACATCGCCATCCTGACCGGTGGCAAGGCCCTCTTCGAGGACTTGGGCATCAAGCTCGAGAACGTCCAGCTCAGTGACCTCGGCCGCGCTCGCAGGGTCAAGATCGACAAGGACACCACGACGATCATCGAGGGTGCCGGCAGCACCGAGGCCATCCGTGGCCGGATCGAGCAGATCCGCCGTGAGATCGAGGAGGCGACGAGCGATTACGACCGCGAGAAGCTCGAGGAGCGGCTCGCAAAGCTCGCCGGCGGTGTGGCAAAGATCAACGTCGGTGCCGCTACGGAAAGCGAGATGAAGGAAAAGAAAGCCCGCGTGGAGGACGCTCTCCATGCAACCCGTGCCGCCGTGGAAGAGGGCGTGCTCGCGGGCGGCGGCGTAGCCCTGCTGCGAGCCTCTCAACGCGTCTCCCGAAAGGGACTCAGTGAGGACGAAGAGGTGGGTTACCAGATTGTCGTCCGGGCGTGCCGGGCACCGCTGAGCCAGATCGCGGAGAACGCCGGTGAGGACGGCGCGGTGGTCTGCTCAAAGGTCCTCGAAATGGAAGACAACGTGGGCTACGACGCCAAGAGAGGCGAATACGTGGACATGTTCAAGGCCGGGATCATTGACCCGGCGAAGGTCACCCGCTGCGCGATCGAAAACGCTGCGAGCGTGGCCACATTGCTCTTGACAAGTGACGCCCTAGTTGCTGAGATTCCCAAGAAGGAGAAGAAGAAGCCCGGCGGAAATCACTTTGAGGGAATGTACTAAGCTTCTGGGGAACGGGTCGGACACCGGGTCGAAGAGCCGGCCGCCAACGCGGCCGGCTTTTTCCATCGGTATGGTCAGTCGAATCTGGCCGTTCTGGCCGACCGCAGGTCGGTCTGACCGAAGGCATGATGCAGCGCATGCATCACGCTGCTGACGGCGATTCGAAGAGAATCCACAAAGTCGCTGTGCTTGCGCCCTCGACGGTAGGCCGGCTCACGCGGCGGATGGCGAAGAAGCTGGTCGAATCGTTCGATCGGTCCGTCGCAGATCAGTGAGGCGTGCCAGAGCATTGCCCCCGCCATATCCCGGCGCGCCGTGCCGCCAACCTTGCGATCCCCCCGCCGAAAGTCCCCCCAGTCATCCCTCCCAATAGCGACTCCCAACGCCGCGAGCGACCGTTGCACGAGTTCGCCCAAACGCTCATGCACCACCTGCCATTCTGCCGGCCACCTCGCCGGGCCACTCACCAGTACGGAACAACATACGATGCCCGGCTGCAGGACGACCGCGCACCCACCGGTTTCCCGGCGGAGCAGACCGGCCCCCATACGCTGCAAGGCGGGCAGGTTCACCTCGGCTAGCGTCGAGTGACGCCCCAGTACCACGGCAAGACCGCGGTACTCCCACAGGAATGCCGCGGGGACGGAAAATCGGCTTCCCCCTCGGCCCGCAAGCTCGCGCAACAGGACTGCCTCGGTGGCAAGCTGTTCACGGAGCTGCTGGGGGGTCTCCAGGAACCGCCGGATCAACAATCGGGAGCTTCGACAGAACTCCACGGCTCCGACCTCGTCCCCCTTTGCTGAGGCACTCGCCCGCACCGGCCAGGCGGAACGGCCGGCTTGTAGGAGGACCTCCTTCCCCCCGGCCACGGCCAGCTAGCCGCCCGAGCCGCTTTTTGGTTCCAGTTCCAGGCCCAACTGCACCATTCGCCGATAAAGCGCGGCTCGACTCAATCCAAGAGCCTCGGCCGCAGCAGCCTTGTTGTTCTGGTTCAGCGCCAGCGCCAGTTGGATCAAGCGGCGTTCCGTCTCTTGCAGCAACTGCTCCAGATTGACCCGCAGCAGAGGTGGGGGCTGAACCGGGTACGGCTCCCCGACCCTTCCTTTGATGTTCCCCGGCAGGTCCTCGTCGTGGATCTCCGGTCGGTCGGTGCGAGCACACGCTGCTTCGATGACCTCTCGTAGCTGCGCGACATTGCCAGGCCAGTCGTAGCTGAGCAGCCGTTCGCACGCATCCGCCGCCAGAGCGCTCGGCCCCCGCTTGTGATGGCGGCGGTACTCGTTTACGAACCACAGCGCCAGAGGAATGATGTCCCCCCGCCGTTCCCGCAAATTCGGCATCCCCACGTGGACCGTGGCAAGCCAGCAGGCAAGCTCCTCGCCGTAACGGCGGCGCAAGTCGTCGGGTCTGTCCAGAGTGACGAGCACGACACGACAACGGCGGCGTTGCATCAACTGCCGCAGCGCCCCAAGCTCCGCACGTCCGAGCCGCTCGGCCCCCTCCAGCACCACCGTCCCACCGGCGGCAAGATCCCAAATCGACGGTTCCGTCCTGGTCACATCACCGGTCGGCAACGCAAGCAGGCCGGAAAGCTCATCGGGCGCGTGTAGCGACAAATCGACGCTGATAAATGCCCCCCTCGCCCCGCTGCTCACATGGACGAACCTCGCCGCCAAGCTGCGACCGCTGCCCCGTTCTCCGGTGATCAGGACCGGTCGATCAAGTGGGGCGAGGGCTGCCAGCTCGAGACGATCCAAAACCTGTCGGCCGACCGGGCTGAGTGCGACGAACTTCACGTCCCCCGATCGCCAGGGCAGCAACCGCGCCAGGATCTCGCGCTGCAGCCTCGCCGTCGCCTTATCCCCCTCATCGGTACGGACACAAGCCACGCAAAGCACCAGGAGCAACCGTTCACCGCTGCCGAGTAGTGGATGGTACAGGACATCGAGAGGCAGAAGGGGACATCGATCAGGCGTAGCCGGCCAGGGCGTCCGCACCGTCGCTTTTTGCCGGTCGAGTTCTGGTGGTGGCCCGAGCCCGTAGATACAGCCCCCATCGATCTCAAGGACCGTCCCCGGCTCAAAACGAAGATCAGCGACTTCCTCCCAACTCAGTCCCGTGAACTCCCAAAAGGCCCCGTTGGCGAACACAAGGTGTCGTTTGCCATTCAAAGCATAGACGGGGAAACGTGCCTTCTCGAAGATCGACGCAAAGTCAATGGGAACCGCGGTAGGGGGAGCACTGCGTCCGGACACCGTGCGGAGGCCTCACACTAAGGGCGGAGCTCGCGCAACTCACTTACGTACCGCGTTGCGTCGAACGGCTTTTGTGCCTGAAGGGTCGACCAGAGGCATCGGCCGAACACCCGGCCGATCCGGTGTATCGCCTCGTGTCGGTCCAGTCCTGCCCGTTGCAGCCGCTCGAGGGTCTCAACCACTTCGGGAGGCTGTCCCTTCGCGACCTGTTCCTCGATCACGGCATGGATGGTGATGTGCAGAAACGGCGATACGCCATCGATCATGATGTCCTTGTCGTAGACGTACTCGAGGCTGTCCCACAGGTCGTGGTACTCCTCGTGCTCCAGCATGACGCGGTAATAGCGTTCCTCCTCGGCGTTCAGTTCCTCACCGGCCTGGCCCGCCTTCCAGATCTTGGCCAGGACAAGCCGGGAGGAGGCTTTCAGAAGGTTCACAACCTGAGGGTCGGGCAAGCCACTACTCACAGCCACTGCTCCGTCGAACGCTCCTCTGGTCATTCTAACTACCGCCGCGTTTCCCAACTCCGGCGCGGGCTCCCGTTGACCTCGTCCGCCTAGAGCAGTAGAACACGGCCAACAGCCAGGTGCAGGACACCAATGGTACACGGTAAAGGACGAAGAATCCGGCTCTCACCCTACCGACGGTTTATGGCGGACATGCTCCATTACGCCATGCAGGTTCCCGCCGTACCCGTGGAACGCCGCATGGTGTTGGAGCCCCTTGCGATTGTCCGGAAACAGATGGGAGAACAGCGGCCCTCGTGGACCGCTCTGTTCGTGAAAGGGTTCGGGCTGGTCGCCGAGGAGTTCGCCGAATTCCGCCGCGCGTACATCAAGTTGCCCCGCCCCCATCTTTACGAGCACCCGGTTTCGATCTGCGCCGTGGCTGTGGAGCGCCTGCACCGCGGCGAACACATCGTCCTCGCCGGACTTGTGCGCGCCCCCGAGCGCCAGCCGGTCCAGGCCATTCACGAATACCTGCAGCGGCTGAAAGAAGCCCCGATCGAATCGATCGGCTACTTTCGCAGGCTGCAGTTCACCTCGCAGCTCCCTCGCCCCGTGCGACGGCTCCTGTGGTGGACGACGCTCAACTGGTCGGGCTACAAGCGGGCGAAGCGGCTGGGCACGTGCGGCGTATCGAGCTACGGCAGGCTCGGCTCGGAACAGCTCCGCCCGCTCTGTCCGCTAACTTCGTTGCTGACGTTCGGGCCGATCGACGAGGTGGGCCGAGTGCGAGTGCGGATCATCTACGATCACCGCGTGATGGACGGTGCCCAGGTCGCGCGGGCACTGTGTCGCCTCGAAGAGCAAATGAACGAGCAGCTCGCTGGGGAACTGGAATACGCCGCTTCCTCCACTCCCCTCCGCCCACCCCATGCAGACCGTCCCGCAGCATGAGCGACTCAGGCTGCTGTTGGTTCCAGTTGGACGACAGGGGTGGGCTCGCGGGGCTTCTCGACCTCGTACCGCGACAAACGTGCGAACGTGACAAAGGCGGCCCAACGTATGCTCGGGGATGAGCGTCCGTCTTCCACGATGCGCCACAAGTCGTCCAGTTCTTCGCCCACCGGAGGAGCCATACTCAGCAGGCTCAACGCCGCACGGACAAGCTCGTCACTCGTCGCCGCCCCCACTTCCCCCCACAGCATGCGGATCGCGTCGTCGCGTGCCATCACGAAGCTTTCCCCAGAAGCATTTTCGAACGCCGCCGACGCCACCTTCCGCGTCAAGCTCTGAAGTCGCCAAACCGCATGGCCAAAGTCCAACAGGTCAGAGGTGAACTGAACCAGCACGTCAAAGGAGGACTGGGCACTGCCAGGTACCAGTCGCCGAATGACATCCTCGATGTCGACGTCGTTGAGGAGAAGCGCCTGGTAGCCGCGCAGACGCTCCGGCATCTCCTCCAGGAACGAGCGCGCTCCGTCGATGGCTTGCTCGATGTCCGGATGCTCCCAGTACGGAGTGCGACCACGGGTGGGCAGATAGATCTTGGCCGGACGAGCCTTTCCGCCCAGTGACGGTGGAGCGTACCAGCGCGCCAGCGCCGTGTGCAGCCGCGGGAACATGACGGGCATTCGTCCCACCGGAGCAGGGAGATCCTCCTCGTAGCCCGACTCCGCTCCCCCAGCGGAAAGCAACGCCTTCATCCCGGAGATCGCAAACAGGAAGTCTGCGGCAAGAACCGACGTGCGAAGCAGGCTCCGGTGGGCCAGGAGAGGATCGGGTGCCGATCTGGTCCGATTCAGAACATGGCGACACGTGGCAGCCGCGTGCCGAAGCGTACCGGTCACGTGCCCCGAAGCGAGAATCATCCGGTGGAAGCCCTCATGCAGCCCCCTATCCATGGGGGTCTCCGCCAGCCAAGAGCGGAGCAACTCGTCCATCTGGGCCAGCAACAGCACGGTCCGTGTGAACGCGTACGCCGCCCAGTTCCAATCCATGCCCAGCCCGCGCTTGTACATGTGGCGGCTCACCGTGAGCACCGAATAGCCCACCGTGGCTGCGATCGCCGCCGTGTACACGGGAACAACCCAGCGACGCAGTAACCGCGGGTACCAGGGGCTTCGGCAATAAGCGGCGAGAAGATGGCGGTAATCGCGAGGCAAACGTGTAAGTTGGGGGGGCAACCGCAATGCCTCGTCCCGATGCCGCTTCATGGCGCGGACCAGGCGCCAAATGCCCATTCCCCAGCGGTCCTGCCCCAGCACCAGGTTCAGAAAACCCCGATCATCCTCCGGTCCACCCGCGAAAAAGCGCAGTCGATCGACCGCCTTACGGTACAGAGGGGTGGACCGAAACGTCAGCCGGACCAGCCAGCGCAACCCAACGTCGACACATGCCTGTGCCATCGGGACCGCCACCAACTTCCAATGCTTCCTGGCCGATCGATTCGCCACAGCACCTCCACTGCTTGCCGTCCGTCAGTGGGTTGTCGCCAATACCACCTGCCTCTTTGCCCGACCAAAACCGGCCTACTTTCCCAGGAATCCCCCGCCAGTGTAGCGACTCATCTCACGTGCGATCGAGCGAAAC
>JALSID010000377.1 GCA_026981825.1 Planctomycetota bacterium | reverse complement strand
AAGGGGACGTCGCCCCTGGCGTCGTCATCAAGAACAACCCGTACACGGTGGCCTTTTACGCAGATTTCAGTCGCACCCCCGAGTTATGGCTCCCCGCGATTTGCGTGCAGGAGATGGCGTTGCAGAAGCTGCCCAATCCCCCCGACGTCGGGGCACAACTTCCGGTGATCATCTACTTCTCCCCATCGGATGAGGCCGCGCCACCGCCGGAGCCGGGCGGCAGTTGGCCGCCGCCGCACCCGTCTCTCATGGCGTTTCAAGTCGGCGCCATGCCGGCCGCCTACTTCACCGACAACCAGGAAATCATCCGCTGGCAATTTCAGCAAATCGACCCGAACGCGTGGCAGATCTTGAACCACGGTCTGGCCACCCTTGGGACGGAGTTGAAAGACGGTGTGTACCCCCTACGCTATCCCAACACCCACTGGACGGACGAAATCGTACAAAAGGTGCAGACGGAAAACGCGTAACTTCGAAGAGACACGATCAGCAAAGCTGAGCGCGTGCATCGGCTTGACTTGCCGCGATTGCGAAAGCCGACGGACTTGACCGCCGCTGCGTGGGCATACGTCCTCGTGCGGGGAGGCAGTGAGACCGTCGGTCGTTCCCGGGTCCCTGCCAAAGCGTGGGCGGGCAAAACCGCTCCCAGGGTAGTCCACCACGAATTGTGGACGCCGAGGTGACCAGAGCTCGCCTGAACCGGCAACCAAGCCAGTCTTGCGCCCCCGAGCGGTCCCGCACCCAGACGGGTCCCCCGGTCGCGGTTGGCTCCTCCGGCCAGCCCCGTACCTCGCCCGGCCCCCATGCGCGGTCCGGCTTTCTCGCGCGGCGCGTGGGGGGGTACGTCCAAGCTTGCGTAAAATTAGATGTCGATCAGGAACGATAACCGTGCCGGGGCAGGATGTGGCGCGCTCTGAGGGCAAACCGGGCGAGCATATGGGGTCGTCCCAGACCGAGGTCAGTTCAGGGTTGGCTCTTCCGTCTTCCGACTACCCCAGGACCATTGTCGTTGTGCATCCCAGGGAGAATCGCCGAAAATGCACACTGACACCCCTCCGGGCGCGCTCCGACCTCTGGTTCGTCCGTTACCGACCAGGCATGCAATTGCCGGTGGACTTGAGTCTCTATATCCGGCTCTCGGTGGACGGGCCGGAGCTATCTGCTGCGGACGCGGAGAAGGGGATTCTTCTCCTGGACGCCACCTGGCGATATGCCCAGCGGATGGAGCGGGACTTCGCCGGCGTACCGCCGCGGTCCCTGCGCGGCTATCGAACGGCCTATCCGCGCGAGTCCCGCCTGTTCCAGGATCCTCCGGGTGGGCTGGCTTCGGTCGAAGCGCTCTATCTGGCCTATCGCATCCTGGGCCGCCCGACCCAAGGGCTGCTCGCCAGCTACCGCTGGGCGCGGGAATTCCTGGCAGCCAACGGCATTACCGATGAGGAGGCCCTCGAGGGTTGATCGGCGGGGGCGCTTGCCTGGATTCCGACCGGCCATGGCCAGGGAAAGGGGCACTTTGCAGCGGGGGGCGAATCGCCTTTAGCCGGCGCCGCCAGTGACGACCAGCGGCCTATTAGGTTGGCCCCCATGCCGGAGCTCCTCTCCGGGGATGGTCGGCAATGCTGCGTCGTCCAGGACCAGAGGGGGTTCACCATTCGAGGCTCTGTGCGGGCACGGGCGAGGGGTTGACTTTTTCTTCCACGATCTCGCCAGAACGGAGTCGAAAAACGCGGTGGCACATCGCAGAAATCGCCTGGTTGTGGGTCACGATGATGACCGTGGTACCGAACGAGCCGGGGAGCTGTTCGATGAAGCTGAGCACGTGCTTGGCGGTCTCGAAATCGAGGGCGCCGGTCGGTTCGTCGCAGAGGAGGAGCGCGGGGTTCTTAGCCAGAGCACGTGCGATCGCGACCCGCTGTTGCTCACCCCCGGAAAGCTGCGCCGGAAAGTGGTGCATCCGCTCTTTGAGGGCCACCTTTGCCAGCACCAGTGATGGGTCCAGGGGATCATCGACGAGATCGGCAGCGAGCTGCACGTTTTCCAGGGCTGTCAGCGTTTGGATCAGGTTGAAGAACTGGAACACAAACCCTACGTGACGCCGCCGGTACGCAACCAGCTCTCGATCCGAAAGGCGGCAAAGGTCCTGGTCTTTGAAGAACACTTCGCCGCTGTCGGGTCGATCAAGGCCACCGATGATGTTCAACAGGGTTGTTTTGCCGGAGCCGCTCGGTCCGACGATGCCGACGATCTCGCCACGGGGAATCTGCAGCGACACATTCCGAAGTGCGTGGACGGACGCTCCGCCCAGCATGAACCTGCGGCTGACCCTACGAAGGGTGAGCAGGGGTTCACGACCTGCCGGCGACTGTTGTGGACATCGGTTCGGGTTCGCGTTTGAGGGGGCACCCTGGGTCATTTCGGTCACAGCTCGGGTACACGGACGACGCGGTCGCTCTCGGTCAACCCATCGAGGACTTCCACTTCGCGAGCAGTCACGATCCCCACCCGGATGGTGCGTTCGCGCACTTCCCCGCCCACAACCACCTGTACTTTCCACCGGCCGTCGACATCCTGATAGGCGGCCGTGCGGGGGACAACAAGGCTGTTGTCATGCCGACGCAGAATGAAGGTCACCCACAGTTCGTAACCCACTGGCAAGGCGGCCGGGAGCTTGGTTAATTGCTCGAGCGTGGCGGCATCGTAGCGCAGGTGCACCCAGACTCGCTGCTGTTCGACACCAAGGGCGCTCCGTTTCGTGAACGCTTCCGGTTCGACGCGGTCGACAACAGCCGTCCCGAACGGTTCCATCCCGGCACGCCAGGCCAAGCGGGCCCGCGTGCCGGGCGTCAACTGCACGGCGTCGGAGCTCAGCACATCGACGCGAGCTTCAAGATCGCCGGGGCGGCCGAGCACTGCCACCACCTGCCCGGCAACCACGGTGCGGGCGGTCTTGATCGGGAACTCGAGAAGGACACCGGATACGGGGGCCGCGACTTTGCTGCGGCGCAGGTTGAGCTCGGCAAGTTCAAGCCGCTTACGCGCGGCGAGCCGCTCCGCTTCCAGGACCCGCAGGTGCAAGAGGCGGCGATCAATCAGACGTTGGATCGTGGGGGGCAAAAGTGCCACCGCGTCACGGAGCGACGTTAGCGCACGCTCGATCACCTCCGCCTGGCGAAGCTCCACCTGAGCGTCCGTGGCGTCCACCTGAGCGCGATGCAGCTCGTCTTCGCTCGCCGCCTGTCGCTCGAACAGGTTCTGGATCCGCTGAAGGTAGTCGCGCTGGTAAGCGAACCGCGATCGCGCCGAGTCGGTCTGCGCTTCCGCTGCTTCTACGGTGTGGTCCAGCGACTCTACGGTCCGTTCGGCCTGGCTTACGAGCAGCTCTTCCGGAGCCGTGTCTCGAGTTTCTGCCAGCGCAGCTTCGACCCTTTGCAGCTCCGCCTGGGCCACTTCGCGCTCGAGTTCGTAGCGCAGGCGGTCTATCTCGCCAAGGGGGGCGCCGTCGTGAACGCGTTCCCCTTCCCGATGTGGTTCCGGCACGAACACCCCGGATAAGGGGGCCGTCACAACAAACGTCTGGCGTAGCGAGGTGCGACCGCGTGCTTCCAGCGTCTCCTCGATCGGCTTGCGTTGCACCTGAACGGTTTCCGGTGGTACCGCGCGCTGCGTTAGCATCAGCAGGTACGCGGCCCCCGCAAGAAGCAGGCCGGTTGTTGCCCAGAACAGAACACGCCGCATCTCGTACCGCCTAACAGATTGCTCAGAAAAGCCTCATCCTAACAGCCTAGGCGATATTGCCACGCAGGACGTGGCCGGCGTCCGCATCGCCGTCTGAGCAGCGCCTCCTCCTTCGTCGCTCAATTCGCTGGAAGACCGCCGTGAGGCGCGGGAGAGGCTTCTCCATTGCCAACGCAGACCTCCCTTACGATGGCATGCTCGCGCGACCGCCTGCCCCAACGAACGAGAGCGCAGTTCTGCGAATGGGCTTCCGCATGGACGGTGGGCGTCAGCGGCACCGCTGAACAGCAGCCGATGGCACCTCGTGTCGACCGGCATCACTGCTCAGGAATCCGGCCGGCGGACCGGCAGAATGGACAGGCGGCTACAATGCGTCGAGCCGAATCGGGCATCGAGCCGTGCGGAAGGTGTAACCGATTGAAAGGCCCGGTCCTGCCCGCGCAGGGGCAAGCTTCGGTGCGGCGGGGACACAGCATGGGGCTGCGCTACTGTGCGACGGGCGTGCGGTTCGGTAGCGGAGAAGACAACCGGTGGTGGATGAATGAGTGCGCGCGAACTAGACGTTCTTACGGTGCCCGTGGAACTGGGCGACAGGAGCTATCGGATTCTCATCGGGCACGGGATTCTTGCCAGCTTCGGTAGGGTCCTGACGGAGACGGTGCCCGGAGCTACGGGTGCGCTCGTGGTCGCAGACGAAAACACCGCCGAACAATACGGCCGGTCGGTCGTATCCACCGTTGCGGCCTGTGGGCTGCGCGCGGAGCTGGCACGCGTTCCTGCAGGCGAGCGTGCCAAGCGCCTGGAGCAGGCACACTTGCTATACGAGCGGCTCTATCGCCTTGGTGCCGACCGCCGCACTGTCGTGGTGGCCGTAGGGGGCGGGGTTGTGGGCGATCTGGCAGGTTTTGTAGCGGCCACGTTTGCGCGCGGGCTGCCGTTCGTTCAGGTGCCCACCACCCTGTTGGCTCAGGTCGACGCTTCGGTCGGTGGCAAGACGGCGGTTAACTTCGAAGCTCCGGACGGCTTGGTGGTCAAGAACCTCATCGGTGCGTTCTACCAGCCGGCCCTGGTCTACATCGACGTGGCCACCCTCAAGACGCTTCCGCACCGCGAGTACCGGTCCGGCCTGGCGGAAGTGGTGAAGTATGGAGTCATCCTTGATGAGGAGTTTTTCGGTACGGTTGAACAGAAGGTTGCAGGCTTGCTTGAGCGAGATGCCGAGGCGCTCGCGCTCGTGATCGCCAGATGCTGCGAGATCAAAGCGCAGGTGGTGCAGGCAGACGAGCGTGAGCAGACTGGATACCGGGCGATCCTGAACCTGGGGCATACTTTTGCCCATGCGATCGAGGCATTGACCGAAGATTACCTTCACGGCGAAGCGGTGGCGATCGGCATGGTGGCCGCTGCGCGAACGGCCGAGCTTCTCGGATTGACGCCGCGCGAAACACGAGAGCGGCTGACCTCTCTGCTCAGGGCACTCGATCTCCCCGCGCAGTTCCCCCCTTTGGACATCACCCGAGTGCTGCAAGCGATGAGGCGGGATAAGAAAGCGATCGGTGGTCGATTGAGGCTTGTCCTGCCCGTGCGCATCGGTGAGGTTCGAGTGGTGGAGGAAGTGCCAGAGGAGGTTGCCGCCGAGGCGATTCGCCTGTCGCGCTGAGGAGGGCCGCTGTAGGCGGTGTGCACGAAAAGGGCTGTCTCGGGGACGGTTCCGGGAGCAGCGTTTGGCCGGGTCTGCTGTGAGCAGGCCTACGGAAGGAGCCGCTTTGCCGCTCCTGGTTTCGCCTGCAGCGGCGCCACCGCAGGTTGTGTTCGACGGTTAAGCTGCAGCCGTGCTCCGTGGTGCTTCGCTTTGTTGGTTGATGCAGCCTTTGTTGGTTGATGCAGCCAAGGGGTGCGGCTGGCATGAGTGCGCAGACTCTCGATCAGTGGTCGATCGAACGGTTTTGCGAGGCAGGCAGGAGTTGGGACGAAGACCAGCGGCTCGCCTTGCTTCGCCTGCTCCTGGTAGACGGCCTGGGCAGCGTGCTCGTTCGTCGCCTGCTGGCACGGTTCGGAAGCCCGAGGGAGATCCTACGTCAGACGGAGCGCGAGCTCCGCCAGGTGCCGGGCATCGGTCCTCTGGTTGCCCGTGCTGCCCTTGATCCGCGCCTGGACGATCGCTTGGAACGAGAGCTCCATCTGGCTCGTCGCCTGGGCGCGCGGCTCGTATGGGCGTTCGATCCCGAGTACCCCCGCCTCCTTCGTGCCATTCCTTCCCCGCCGCTTGTGCTGTTCGTCCGAGGCACTCTCCTACCGACCGACGAGATCGCCGTTGGTGTGGTGGGTAGTCGCCTGGCAACAGCCTACGGGATCCAACAGACCTTCCGGATCGTCGGTCAGCTTGCCGAGTTCGGTTTCACGATCGTGAGCGGGCTGGCGAGGGGGATTGACGGGGCCGCTCATCGAGCCGCTCTCCGCGTGCGTGGCAGGACGATCGGCGTCCTGGCTTCGGGTCTGGCGGACATTTACCCCCCAGAACATTTCGAACTTTCCGAGGCTATCGTCCGGTCTGGCGCGTTGATCAGTGAGGCACCGATGACGCAGAAGCCGAAGGCCGGTCTGTTCCCGATGCGGAACCGGATCATCAGCGGGCTGAGTCTGGGGGTGTTTGTCGTGGAGGCCGGCCGGCGAAGCGGAGCGATGATTACCGTCTCGCACGCTCTCGACCAGGGGCGCGACGTGTTTGCGTTGCCGGGGCCCGTGGACAGCGAGGTAAGTCGCGGGTGCCACGAGCTAATCCGCGAGGGGGCCTACCTGGTTGAGTCGGCCCTGGACATCTATGAGGTGCTCCGGGAAACGGCCCTGCAGCGGCTCCGCGAAATCCGCAACAGTGCCGGCGGAACACCGCAGCGTGGGCAACTGGACGGTTCGGCCCGGCGCATTCTCGAAGCCCTGTCCGCTGGTCCGTCGACGGTCGATGAGCTCGTGGTGCGATCTGGCCATCCGGCCGGGGAGATTCTGCGTGCGCTGACCCGCCTGGAACTGGCCGGCCTGGCGGTCCGCTTGCCCGGAGCCCGGTTTACTAGAATCGATGCGACTCCTGACGAGGACAGCGACCCGTAGCGCGGGGGCATAGGAAAACACGGGTATGCGATTGGAGTAGGTCCCATGAGAAGGTACCTCCCGCTGATCTGTTGCACGGTCTGGCTGGCGGGTTTGCCGGTGGTCCATGCGGCCGATCGAGTGGACGGAAACCGCTTCGCTCATCTCGATGAACCTATCGATCCGTACTGGGTGAGCCGCACTACGGCGCGGCTTACGACCCCACAGTGGGTGGGTGAATCCGGCGTCGATGCCGTCGCGATCCTCTCGATCGACGACATGCGAGACATCCGAAAGTACGAGCAGTTCCTCCGTCCGCTCATCGATCGAATCAAACGCTATCAGGGCCGTTCGGGCTTCAGCATCCTGACGAACAACGTGGACCCATATGACCCCCAGTTAGCCGCCTGGATGGCGGAAGGGGGTAGCATCGAGGTGCACACCCTCACGCACCCATGCCCGCTACTTCAGCGGCACAACCTCTTTGAGGCCAAGCGCAGCTACGACGGCTGCATCGATCTGCTCAGCCGCATCCCAGGTCCTGGCCCGGTGGCGTACCGAATGCCCTGCTGTGATTCGATGAATTCGGTAAGCCCCCGCTTCTTCGACTTGATTTTCAACCGCACCACGCCGAACGGCCGGTTCCTTCAGATCGACTCGTCGGTATTCCTGGTTCTCGACGAAGGGGATCCGGACCTGCCCCGCAAGCTGGTCCTCGAACCGGACGGACGCAGCCGGTTTCGCAAGTACATCCCGCACGACCGCTGGATGGCCAACCTGATCTACAACTACCCCTACCCGTACGTAATCGGCGGCCTCTGCTTGGAATTCCCCTGCATCATGCCCTCCGACTGGGATGCCCAGTATCTGCACGGGGTAAAAAACCCCCGGACGGTACACGACTGGTCGCTTGGGCTTAAAGCAATCACCCAGAAGCAAGGCGTGTTCACGTTGGTGTTCCATCCGCACGGCTGGATCGAGGCACAGCAGGTAGCCATGTTGGTGGACTACGCCGAGAAGGAACTCGCCGGTCGGGTGCGATTCCTTTCCTTCCAGGAGGCACTGGATCGGATCCGGACGAACCTGCTGAAGGGGGAATCTTTGCGGCGACCTGATGGCGGAGACAACGGTGTCCGCATCATCGATGTGAACAACGACGGCTTCATGGATGTGATCATCGCGAACGCCCGGTTGAAGGTCACGCGGGTGTGGGACCGCCGGACGGGTTCCTGGTCGGAGAAGACGTTCCCGTTCGAGCTCGTCCGCTATGTCCCGGGCACGGGTTACGAACAGGTTTTCACGGCGTTCGGGACGGTCGGCTCGCAAGCGGCCGCGGCAGTTCTGCGCGTGGGGCACGACGGGATCCGATGTTGGGTGTGGGACGACAACACGGGCTGGTCGGAGGTTGAAGGTGCGTGCGTCGGCTTATCGGGTCTGGCAAAGGAAGGGTCAGGGAGTGATCCTGGGATCCGGTTGAGGGACGTGGACGGGGACGGATCGTGCGAACTCATTTGTGGCCGTGCTGGCGATGGGCGCGTGTTTCGGTGGGACGCATCGGCACAGCGTTGGGAGCGGGCCGGCTACCGATTACCCGCGCAGGTCGCCGTGGTGGACGACCGTGGTCTGCCGGCGGGGGCCTACTTCCGTGACCTTGATCACGACGGTACCCTGGACATTGTGTTCTCGAGCCCGTGGGCGTGTGGGGTATTCGTGTTTGACCGTTTTGCTCCCGGCTGGCGTACGGTCTTCTACGAGAAACGAGCTACGGCGATGGGACCGGGCCGGCTGCCCCCATTCGTTCGGCTTGACGGATCATCGAACGGAGCTTGGTTCCACGAGGGGTTCATTTTCCTCCAGAACGAGGATACGGGGGCGATTGAGAAGAACCACGTGCTGCGCTACTCTGTGGACGAGCTGCTCCGCTCGGCCGAGTGAGTCCTCGGCCGGCCGCGTGTGGGCGGGCGGCATCGCTTGCCGTGCCAGGCGCGGCGGGCAGGGGCAGTGCGCGGGGATGCGGCGTCGCCGCTGCGACGGCGCGAGGACTTGCTCGGTGGGACGGATCGCGAAGTGATGCACCCGGGTGCTGGCGGCCGTGTCCGAAAGGCGGCTGGCGGGTTATCCTTCCGCGGCGGAAATACCGGTTCACCATCGCCGCTGCGGTGGAGGCCCGGCCTTTCTTTGGCGCGCGGACCCTTCCCAGGCGGCGGGAAGCCCCCCGCGGGATGATCGGACGGATCGGTCTGATCCGTCCAATCAGACCGATCAGGCTTCGACTCGCGGGCTCTCCGGAGGGCGGCCCTGGCCAACCGGCCAGCAGCCCTGGATGCCGTCGCAATCCGCGGCGTTCCGGTCGGCCAAGGCGAGGGGGGAACTGGGGACGATCGTACTGCTACTCTTCCGTCGACGGAGCGACGAAGGCCCGTTGCATCGCTGCAACCGGGCGCCGCGGCCGTTACGCTAGGCACCATGCATGCTTCAACCCTGACCAGGAAAACGTTCCGCGATCTCAAGGCGCAACTGCCTCGTGTCTCGGCCCTCGCGCTGATACTCGCCGTCGGTACGCTCAGCTTCGTGGTCATGCGGTCCGCGCACCACGATCTGAGACAAGCCCAAGCGAACTTCTACCGGCGATGCAGGTTCGCGCATTTCTGGATCGACTTGAAGCGGGCCGCCATCTCCGACCTGCAATGGCTCCACAAAGAACCGCTCCGCGCCGTCGAGTTCCGCATCGTCCAGCACGTCCGCGTCCTGGAACCCGAATCGGCAGGACCGGTATCAGCCATCGCCCTGTCCGCCCCCACGTCCCGAAGGAGCCTCGTCAACGACTTCGTCCTCCTGCAGGGCAGCTACTTCGACCGAGCAAGCAGCAACGAGGTGATCGTGAACTCAGCTTTCGCACGAGCACATCAACTAGAACCGGGCGACACCGTGGTAATCATCCTCGGGGGCAAGAGAGTCCGCCTCAGGGTCAGGGGCATCGCCACGGCAGCGGAGCTCGTCTACTTGCTACCGCCCGGCTCGGTCGTTCCCGATCCCGAACGATATGGTCTGCTCTACCTGCCCGAACCATTCATGCGAGCGGTTACGGGGTATCGCGGGGCCGCGAACCAGGTCACCGGCCTGTTCGCGACGAACAAGTATGCAGAGCAGATCGAGCTACTGCGGTACTTCGAACGCCGCCTGGAGCCCTGGGGGGTTCTTCGGGCGTACCTCCGCCAGAACCAGACGTCGCACCGCTATCTATCCGACGAGATCCACGGCTTGAGAACGTTCTCTGTTGTCCTATCCTCGTTTTTCTTCGTGGTCACCATCCTGATCCTGAATATCCTGATGGTTCGGCACATCGAAAGCCAGCGCCAGATTGTGGGATTGTTGAAAGCACTGGGCTACTCGAACGCTCGTGTCGCCGGCCACTACCTGAGCCAGGCCGCGGTTGTGGGAGCCACCGGTGCGATCCTCGGTAGTGTTGCGGCAGAAGCGATTCACGGCCCCCTTATCCAGATGTACCGCCGCTTCTTTGAGTTTCCCAGGCTGGAGGCCCATATCTACCCGCTCGAGCATCTGCTGAGCCTTGGGCTCGGCCTGGCCACGAGCTCCCTCGGCGCGCTGCGCGCCGTCCGCCTGGCCCTCGCCCTGCCGCCAGCGCAGGCGATGCGGCCGGTTACCCCCTCCGCACCCAGGCGCGTCCCCCTGCTTCGCTTAATCCGCCCACGGCCGGTGCGCTCGGCGATCCGTTATCTCGTGCGGCATCCGGTACGTCTTACGGCAGGGGCAAGCGCAGCCGCCTTTGCCGCCGCCCTGTTCCTGACCGCGTTAATCGCGGACCAGGCCGTGCGATACATGTTGCATCACCAGTACCGCTTGGTCGAGAGACATAAGTGGGCGATTCAGCTTCGAGATTCGCGGCACGCCGATTCCGCACGGGACCTGGCTGAGATATTGGGCAATGTACCGGCGGAGGGCATGGCCGTTCTGCCGGTCGAAGTCCGACACGGTCCGAAGCAACGGAGGACGGCCCTCCTCGGACTGCCCCGACCACACGTCCTTTTTGTTCCCCGGGACCGGCACGAAAGAACGGTGCCCGTTCCGGCAGGGGGCTTAACGATGAGCCGGAAGCTAGCAGACCTGCTCGACGTCCGCCGGGGGGAACTGGTCACCGTACGCGCGCTCGTCGGCGATCGCCGATCGGACCGCCTGCCTGTGCTCCACGTAGTCGACGACTACTTCGGATTGGCTTGTTATGCGAGCCGCCGGACGGTGGCCCGGCTTACCGGGCACAGTGACCTGGTGGACACGGTGCTCGTCCGGCTCGACCCCACGGTCGATCGCGCCGCCGCTCTCGCACCCCTCCGGAACTACGCGAACATCCAGGCGATTCGGGACCGTGACCGCGACCGTCAGAGCCTCGAGGAACTCGTGATCGAACTGAACGCCTTCTTCATCGGCCTGCTGGTCGTGTTCGCCGCCGTATTGCTGATCGGGAGCCTGTACAACATTGTGTTCCTGTCGCTCACGGAGCGACGTCGCGAGTTCGCCACCATGCTCGCTCTCGGTTTTTCCGCCGCGGAAGTGGCCGCCATGTTCCTCTGGGAGCTTCTGCTCGTTTGCGTGGTTGGCTTGGCACTTGGCCTGCCGCTGGGCTATGGACTGGCGGTGTTGCTGTCGATCTTCTACGACACGGAATACTTCCGCATGCCCGTTGTAGCTCCGCCGCTTGTCTGGATCGGCACCGTTGTGCTCACGCTCGGTGCAGCGTTCGTTTCGTTCGCCGTCGCCGTTCTGGCCCTGGTCCGCAGCCGCTGGCAAGAGTGGCTGAAGGTGTTCGAGTAGCCGGACGCAACCCTTGCCCCCGCACTGTCCGCCCTTGCCTGCCAGGGCAACTGCTCGACGCATCACGAGGGAAGCAGACGTCGTGGCCAGGCTCGTTTGCCGGCTGATTCGGCCGGTAGGACGGGAGGGGGAAGAACGGCCCGGTTATCCGTTCAGGAAGCAGCCGAATCAGCCAGCTCGTTGGTCACGCGGATGAGTTGTTCGAGCTTGGCGAGGGCGTGTCCTTGGTCGAGGGCAGCGGCTGCTCGTGCCGTTGCCTGGGCCGGGTCCGTCGCTTGTCCGACGAGCAAGAGGGTGGCGGCTGCGTTGATGAGCACTGCGGTGCGGGCCGCTCCGGGAGCGCCACGGAGCACCGACTCGATCATCTCCGCACTTTCGGCTACGGAGTTGACCACGAGATCGGCAAGGGGACACGGTTCCAGTCCGAAGTCTTCGGGTTTGATTTCGAACTCGGTAACGACGCCGTCGGCAACATCGAAGACTCTGGTCGGTCCTGTTGGGCTGACCTCGTCCAGCCCTTCTGCTCCGCGCACCACCCAAACGCGCTTGCACCCCAGCCTTGCCACGGCGTGAGCGACGGTACTCTGCATGGACGGGTCCCCGACGCCGAGAAGCTGGTAGTGGGCACCGGCGGGATTGAGCAAGGGGCCGAGGAAGTTGAACAGCGTTCGGATGCCCAGTTCGCGACGGACAGGCTGGACATGGCGCATGGCCGGATGCAGGAGCGGGGCGAAGCAGAACGCGATCCCCACCCGTCGCAAACATTCCTCGATGGCGGCCACATCGAGTTCGAGGTTCACACCGAGCTGGCGGAGCACATCGGCGCTACCGCTTCTGCTTGATACTCCCCTGTTCCCGTGCTTGGCCACAGGCACTCCGCAGGCGGCCACCACGAGGGCGGCAGCGGTGCTGATGTTGAACGTGTGCAGCGCGTCCCCCCCTGTGCCGCAGGTATCGACGACGAACTCGCCACTATGTCGCACACTCCGCATGTGCCTCCGCAATGTGCGTGCGGCACCGACCAGTTCGTCTGCTGTTTCCCCCTTCATTCGCAAGGCTACCAGCAGAGCAGCGGCCAGCGGCTCACTCACCCGGCCGGCCACCAGCTCCTCCATGATCGCCGCCATCTCTTCTTCGGTGAGGTCCTCGCCCCGGAGCAGTTTGTGGAGCCCGTGGCGCACGGGTGTACTCATGGGTCTCCGGCCTCCCCCATCTCAGAATTGAACCTCCACAACGCGGCGGATCGCTTCGCCTCGTCGTGGGCGAACGATCGACAGCCGGGCCCGTTGCCCGCCGGACGGGTTGCCCAACAGCCGGTCAACATCGCTGACCGACCGCACCGGTTGGCCATTGACGGCGACGATCACGTCGAGGATTTCCAGGCGTGCCGCTGCCGGTGCATGGGGGCTGATCTGCAGCACGACCACGCCCCTGGTGCTCTTCAGGCCCAGAGCGTGGCGGAGATGCTCGTCGAGGTCGATAGCGACGATGCCGAGGCTTCTCAGCGCAGCCGAAGAAGGTCGCCGGGAAAGGATCCCTGTGAGAGCCACGTTACTTTCGAAGTCAGCACGGTCGCCCAACGTAACACGCACGGTCATCTTCCTGCGCGCCCGCCAGACAACAAGCTCGACGGTGCTCCCTACCGGGCTAAGGCTGATCCTGTTGCGGAGATCCTCCTCGTCTTGAACGGGCACGCCGTCGATCTGGAGAATGACGTCGAAGGGGCGAAGACCGGCGGCGGCTGCGGGAGTCCCCGCGTAGATCTCGGAGATGAGCGCCCCCCGCACGGTGTTCAGGCCCAGCTTCTCGGCCAGCGCGGCATCAAGGGGAGGATCAAGACGAACGCCCAGGTAAGCGCGCTTCACCACCTGGTTTGCCAAAAGCCGCGTCGCGATGGTCCGCGCCAGATTGCTGGGAATCGCAAACGCAACCCCCTCTCCGGCGCCACTACGTGTGGCAATGGCCGTGTTGATGCCGATGACCTTTCCTTCGAGGTTCACCAGTGGCCCCCCTGAGTTTCCGGGGTGAATGGATGCGTCCGTTTGGATGAAGTCCTGGTTGATCACCGCGCTAGCCGTGCCAACGGCAGGCAGGGTGAGCGAACGCCGCCCCCGAGCGCTCACGATTCCGTGGGTCACGGTGGTGCCTAAGTCAAACGGAGTTCCGATCGCCAGAACCCATTCGCCTACCTTGACCTTGTCGCTGTCGCCCAGTTCCGCGGCGTACGCATCCTTCTCCTCGATCAAGACGACGGCGACATCCGATCGCGGATCGGACAGGACTCGGGTGGGGTGAAGGATGCGTCCATCGGGCAGTACAAATTGCGCCACGTCAAGGTCGACACCGTGGACCACGTGGTTGTTCGTCAGGATCACGGATGGTCCGTTCGGGGTAAGCTTGACGACGACGCCCGAGCCACTCTCCGTGTAGGCGACCGATCGGCTGCCCACCTGAGCCTCGCGCTTAGTGTGAATCGTCACGACCGCCGGTAGAACCTTTTCGACCGCCTGTTGAAACGCCTGGTTCAGGGCGCGAGCGAGGTCGGCAGGGGAGACGGTGGCCGGCGGACGAGCAGCTTCTCGGTGCCCCTCTTCTTCGGGCAGTGCCCGGCCGGCCAGGGCAAGCGGAGCCAGCACCGTCAACGCCAGGACACTACACCGTCTTCTCACCCAGTTCATCGGTCGTTTTCTCCCCGCACAATGCGTGCTCAAGCTCGGGTTTACCAACGCCGGCCAACGTCTCACTCTGCCGCCCCTAAGAGTATCAGCGCCTCTGTCCGTGCGGCGACCGGCTCCGTTTTCTTCCATCGGGGACGGCAACCTAGCCGGTACCGCCACCGCGGCCGACCGTGTACTTCGTGATATCGAGTTCGCCCTTGGTTTCTTCTTCGAGCAACTTCAGCCTTGCTTCCAGGTTTTGCACGCGGCGCTCGAGGTTTTGGAGAAGTTTTGCCTGGGGATCCGGCCGCTCCGCTCTGGGCACCTTCGGGTAGTTCAGTTGCCGCTGGAGGGCGGAAAACAGGTAAAGCGGGTCCTTGCCCCGATTCGCCGCCGCAATACGGCCCTCGCGCTCGCCGAACAGGATCGCATGTCGTGGCTCGTAATTGGGACGCACCCTCCTTCGCTGCTGAACGGCATATTCGGACCGCACGTAGATCAGGTCGGCTAGATCAACGGTCCCCAGCCAGCCGGGCAGTTTCCGGATCCACGCCCGCCAGTTCTCGTCGTAAAGGGGATCCTCGGCCATGGCGAGCAGGCCGCTATCGTAGCCGAGGCGGTTGCGGCAGAGCGTCTCGAACTGGTAGACGAACAGCCCCGCCGGCGTGGGATCCTTGCTCTTGTATTCGGCCTCACGCTCCAGAACAAGTAAGGCAAGCTGCATGGTGAAGCGGAGCGTCCGTTCCTCCTCGGCCTGGGCGATGATGAACGTCTGGAACGGGGTGAAGTAGTGCGGGAGCCGTTTGAGCGCCGGATGGAGCAGGCCGGAGTGTTTGATCTCGGCCAGCATGAAATCCACGGCGTAAGGCAGGTGCGTGGTGGCCAGAACTTCGTCTCTCAGGTGCTGGAGGATCACCTGGGTGGGAACGTTATCCTCCAGCCGCTCGCGGAACGTGCGGAAAAAATACGCCTGCTCCACGTACTCCTCTTTGGAGAGAGGAGCCGGCCGGAACGGAACATCTTGGTGGGGACGCTTGTCGTTCACGCTGGACAAGACCGCCGTATCGCAGGATGTGCCCTTTCTCCGCACGTCGTTGCGTGGGGTCCGGTTCGAGGCACACATCGACTGTCCGTTACGATGGTAGTTCGGCCTCACTAAAGTGTACGGCCGAGCGTGAGGTTACCGTGGGTACCGTGTTGGGCAATGGGAGCGATCATGGCGAACGAAGTGAGATGGTTGATTCTGGGTTGCGCGCGGATCGCTCGTCGGGCGATCATACGAGCGATCCAAGCAGCTCCGTCTGCCGAGCTGGTCGCGATAGCCAGCCGTGACCGGGAGAAAGCAGCGGCATGGGCGAAGGAGTTCGGGATCCCGCGGTTTTTTGGCTCATACGAGGAGGCGGTAGCGCACGAGGGAATCGAGGCGGTCTACATCCCGTTGCCGAACGAGTTACATCGTCCTTGGACGATTCGAGCGGCCGAGGGGGGCAAACATGTGCTCTGCGACAAGCCGCTTGCGTTGAACGCCGGCGAAGCGGAAGAGATGGTGCAGGCATGTCGGAGCCACGGCGTGCTGTTGCAGGAGGGGTTCATGTGGCGGCATCATCCTCGTGCTCTTCGCGCGCTGGAGCTGGTCCGGTCCGGCGTTATCGGCGAACTGCGGCTTGTGCGCGCCAGCTTTTCGTTCGACATCAACCGGACCGACTGGCGCCTGGATCCGGCCCGCGGAGGTGGAGCGCTCTGGGACATTGGCTGTTACGGAGTGAATGCAGCGCGGTTCTTCACGGGGGCAGAACCGGACCAGGTGCAGGCTGAAGCGGTGTGGTGGGAAACGGGGGTTGATATGACGTTGGTCGCCCAGCTCGGTTTTGGCAGCAGGACGCTGGCGCAGATCGATTGCTCCTTTGAGGTTCCCTTCCGGTGCCACATGGAGATTGTGGGAACGAGGGGCACCCTGGAGCTTCCCGATGCGTTCCTGCCGCGCACGCCCGCGCCGCTGGTGATCAACGAAAGCGGAGCCGTACGGACGGAATCGTTTCAGGCGGACCAGTATGCAGAGATGATCGAAGCTTTCTCACGTGCCGTGCGGGCGAGACAGCCGCTGGCTTGGCCCGCCGAGGACGGTCTGCTCAATATGCGCGCCCTGGACCGCGTTCTCGCAGCGGCGAAACAAACCGGATGATGCGGCTGTAGGCGGAACGGACAGTGCGGCAGGTGCTGCGTGATTGGACGGTAGCGCCGGGTAGGGCGAACGGTCCGGTCAGACGGATCTGGTTACTGCCCCAGCGATTCTGCTGCTTTCTCGACAAGAGGGCAGAATTCTTTCGCGAAGTCCAGACACGGGTCTTCACCTATCGCCCCCACAGGCTCCGGAAGAGTGGTGATGTAGAGCTTGTAAAGGAAGGGGGCCGTGGCGAAAACGAGCCTGGGCAGTTTTGGCGCGGACCAGCCGCTCCCGTCATACCAACTGTGGTACACGATGATTTCCTCGGGTACCCCCTCCGAGGTTTCCCGAACCATGCGGATCTTACGAAACGTCAGCTCTTTGCCCCCTTTGCCAGGGACCGTAACCACGGTGGGATCGCCTTCTGTCCGGTAGCCGAAGCCCGCGTAGCAGTATTCGGGCATATGCACGCTCATCGGCCCGGGGCGTCCGCACAGCAGAAGTACGTTGGTCATTTCGCCGGTCGCATTGTTGATGAAGGTTGCCTGGAACGCACCCGCAGCCTCGGCCGCCCGTAGGACAACGGGATCCACGTCCGAACGCTTGCCCTGCCAGTCACCACATTGCAGTGGAACCTGTTCCAGCGTATCACCGAGGGCCTTGAGTGAAACCGGCTTTGTCCACCGGTGTGTCACCAGCCCATGGACAATACCGTTCGCCAGCACGAGCAGAGCCGAGACACCTAGGATGAGTTTCGTTCGCATGCAGCCACCCTCTCGTGAGGAGCTCGCTCCTCAGAGCACGCCCCCTCCGCACCTCACGCGCCCGTCGCCGATTGTTGCGGGCTGGACGCGTGGGCCGAGTCGGTACCGTTGGACCCGTAGGTGTAATACCCGTACCCATAGGCAGAGTAGTGGTATCGGCCGTAGCGGCGCCGCTTGACGCCAAGGAGGACGACACCGAGCAAGGAGATACCCACGTATTCCAGCCGCCGGCGGGCGTCCTGCAAGGCGGGGGCACGGGTACCACCGCGGAGGGCAGCCAGCACGGCGCCGTCCGCATACTGCCCGATCTCCAGGGCGTCCGGCACCAGAAGCACCGGCGGGGCGTCCAGAATCACGTGGTCGTACCGCTTACGAAGCGTCCGCATCAGCTCCCGCATGCTCTGGCTGTTGAGAAGTCCGCCGATATCAACGAACCGACTGCCTGCTGCCAGCACATGGAGGTTCTCCTGCAAGGTCGGCTGGAGAGCCTGCTCCAGCTCCACCTCTCCGAGAACCACGTCGGTGATGCCCGGTTCTCGTGAGAGATCGAAGAGCTCGTGAAGCGAAGGGCTCCTCAGGTCCAGATCGACCACGAGCACGCTCCGGCCAGAGCGGGCGATGCTGGCGGCCAGATGGGCACTCAGGGTCGTCTTGCCCTCACCGATATGGGGGGAACTGACCATGATAATGCGAGGCGTGGACCCATTGCGGCCCAGGAGCAACGTGGCGCGAACGCCATCGAATGCCTCCTCAAAGCTCCGCACCGCCGCCCCATCCGATTCCCAGTTCTTCGGGATCTGCGGCACCGCGGCAAGCACTGGCAGAGTCGCGTCCTTCTCGACGTCCTCAGGCACCAGAACCGTCCGCCGCTTCCACTCGATGAAGGCGATCGCCAGCACCACTAATCCGAAGCTCGCAAGGGTTGCCAGACCGGTCAGCTTGATCTTGCGGCTATTATCCCGCACCCGTGGCGGAGTGGCCCGCAGCACAACCTCGGCGCGGGGCGGAGCCTTGGCTTCCACGCGCAGCTTGGTAAGTTCCTGGAGGGCCGTGCTGTAGACCTGGTCGACGCTGTCCAGTTCTTTGCGGACGAATTCGAGCTCCGCCGAATCACGGCCGAGGGCAAGCAGTTGCTTTTGTTTCTCCTCCAGATCCTTGAGCAACGCCTCGGCCTCCGTCTGCTGCTGAATGATCTGCTCCTTCAGAGCAGCCCTCCGGGCCTGTAAGTCGGCCTTGACCTGGGCGCGGGCCAGCTCAAGAATCCGCGGCTTCACCTGCTCGCGGAGCGTCTGCAACTTGGCCCGCTGGGCCTCCAACTCCTGCCGCAATTGAGCCAGCCTAGGATGATCGGGATTGCGGAACACCCCGCTGTATTGCTTAAGCTGAGTTTCTAGTGCCGCTATGCGCTCCTTGAGCTGTACGACCGCGGGATCGGCCTCCACGTACTGGTTCAGAATATGCTCGGGCACCTCAACGTTCTGCTGGGCCACCTTCATCTCCAGCACCCGCAGCTCCGACTGGAGCTTGGTCAGTTGGAGCTGCGTGCGCAGCCATTCGCCCTGGAGCATATTGACCTGTTGGAGCAGAGCCTGGTAGCGAGTCGCCACGGCGGTCGATTCGGTCGTCCCCAAGCTCTCGATCAGCCGCTTCAGGTTCTCCCGCTGGGTCTTCGCCTTGGCTTCGTACTCGGCGACCAGCTTCTCGAGTTCGGCCAGGCGGGCGAGCCTGCGGTTCTCTTCTACGTTGACCACCTCGCTGAAGTAGGCATCCATAACGCTGTTGGCTATCTCCGCCGCCACGGCCGGATCGCTGTGGGTGGCCGAGATCTCCATGATCTCGCCACCGGTGAATCGGATGGAGATGTGTTCGTTGAGCCAGAGAACCGGGTCCTCCGCTTCGTCGAGCTCCGCAGCCCGGCTGACGCGGGTGTTGTCCAGCGCTTTGTTCAGCACGATCGGACTGCGGATCAAAGCGGTCTGGGTCTCCCGGTACGTGCGGTAATCCTCGCCCCTCTGGCTGAACAACACGTTCCTCGGCCGCGTGTAGACCCGGACAATAGCGGACGCTTTGAAGTCCCCTTGAGGCAGCAGGAACCAGAGGGCGGTGCCTACCGAGCCGGCAACCAACAGTCCGAGGAACAGACACAGAGCCCAGCGGCGCAGCGCACACCGGAGAAGGGCCATTGGATCCGGGAACAGAGCGTTCACGCCGGCCGCCGCCGGATCCTGCAGCTCGCCGGCGTAGGGTTGCTGCAGCGCAGCCGCGTGGGGAGCCGGTTTCGGCTTCTGGGCCGATGCAGCTCTTCGCTTGCGTCGCTTACGGCTCTCGCTACGGTCGCTCATCGATGGTTCTACCTCTCGGTTGTGTACCCCGCGTTAGCTTGTCTCAGCTAACAGACGATCCGTGACGTCGCCGATCAACGGCGACGACGAGCCCCCTTCTTCTTGGATCTCTTCTTTCCCGGTACTCCTGGCGAGCGGCGAGCCGCGGGTGCCGCCTGCGCCGATCCCTCGGCCGGTCGGCCCGTCCCCTCGGGCTTTGGCCGGCCCGCCGCACCAGCGGCCGACGGCCGCACACGCACCCGCTCGGGAACCTCCTCCTCAACAAGGATCCAGTTAATTAAAGCGAGCTCGCCCCATAGCAAACCCAACGCAAACGGCATCATCAACCAACCGGCAATGTCGTGGAAGAAGACTTGTGCCACCTCCGCGTCGACATGGTTCGACAGCAACCCTGTGACGCTGATCCGCACAATGTTGGATACCAGAGCTATCGGCAACGCACTGGCCAGGATGAGCAACCGCTCCCAAATCGGCCGCTGCACGACCATCACCACAGCGACCGCCAGAGCAACAAAGCTCACCGCCATCCGCAGGCCGTTGCACGCCTGTACCACCTCAAGCCGCGTATCGTTCACAAGAATCGTGTTTCCTTCGGCAACAGCAGGCTCACCAAGAGTCTGAAGGACGTACGTACTGGCCCTCGTCGCGATCTTCTGTAGCGGATCCGAAAGCGCCACCTCAAACCGGTAGGGAAACGGGATCATAAATATGAGGAATAGGACGCCGGGCCACCACGCTTTGCACAGCTCCCACCCCCCGACCGCCAGCAACAGACCAAGCACAACCGGAAGCAGCGACAGGTGCTCAAACCACTCCATGTAGAAGTAGCTGCCGAATAGGCGGAGAACCAACCCCGCAAGAAGTACCGGCACCCCCAACCAACTGGGGCGCACCAGCTCCCAGCGGACCCGGTCACGACGGTACCAGCAGAGCGCCGCGGCAAAGAGCGGCACAAGAAAGCCGTGCGAATACTGCGGGTCCGACCACCAGACCCTCACCAGGCGGCGGAAGCTGGGCAGGTACGCCCAGATTAAGAGCAGCCCCAAGCCGATCACAAGAGCCGCAAGCCTTGGCGTAAGCACCCCAGCCGACGGAGGTGTCGAGCTTTCCGGCTGCTGCTCGACCCCGCCACCCTCTGCGGTCTGACGTGGCAATTCCACATCAGGCGGTGCGATTTGTTGTTGTCCAGCTTCCACGGCCATCGTTGTTCCCTTGGGCCAGAAAAATAGTGCCGGCACCAGCGCCCGGGTGGCAGGCTGAAATGGCGCGGCGGTTGGACACACCCACTGGCACCGGCACTTGACTGAGCGTCGTCCTCACCATCAACGCGTCCGTTTGACAACCGTCCCATTTCCAGAAAAAGGGGGCGGTACCGGTTTGGAGCGGTGCCCGAAAACCAAACCCAGATACCGCTCCCCTTCGGGGTCGTAGCTCTACGGCCCCATCATGCGATACTGTCCGCTCGATGACCTTACCTAACCGCTCCGTGATCATGGCTGGCAGGTGAGCCCGGCGCAGAAGAAGCTCAGGCTCGCGTACGGGGGGTGCACCGGGAGTGCTGATACGACGGGTCAGCGCGGTGCCCTGGCCACCCGAGGTACGTTTGACTGTACCAACTTGCCAACCGCCAGGCAATCCTATCACTGTCGCTAGTGCCCCAATCCACCCTTATGTGACACCACTGGCGATGTTGGCAACCCCAGCACGCAACCTGCGTACCACGCACCGAAATGCCCCAAAACCGCCCCCGTCAGGCCTCCATGGCACAGCCGGCGCCACACCGCGCAGACGACGCAGAATTCACACAATCACTTACTATTCAAGCACTTACGCAAGCAAACCGACCTGGCTCGCCCGGCACTGCCGAATCACGTCGCGCTCGCGAAAGCACCATCGCGGAGCGTCGCCCATTGCCGGCAGGCGCCTGGCGCCTGTCAACCGTCCGACACCGGAAACACCTGCCGAGCATCACCGTTTCCTTCAGGCAACGCCCGCGCCGACTCGGACGGCGCCAGGTACAATTGCCCGATGCAACGCCCTGTTCGCACACCGTCTGGACGATCCACCAGACCGGAACCGCATGCCCGCAAGTGTCGCCAACGCCGAACTGGACCATTTCCATCGCGTTGTGCGCCGGTGGTTTCTCAACCGGTTCCCCCACCCCACACCCGTGCAGGCCGACACGTGGCGCTCGGTCCGCTCCGGAGACGACGTGCTCGTCGTGGCCCCCACCGGCTCGGGAAAAACCCTGGCAGCGTTCCTCTTCTTCCTCGACAGGCTGCTTCGAACCCCGGCCGACCGGCTCCCAAACCGCCCGTACGTGGTCTACGTCTCGCCGCTCCGCGCACTCAGCAACGACATCGCTCTGAACCTGCGCGATCCGCTGGCCGAGATCCGATCGCTGGCTGAGTCGGAGGGAAGCCAACTTCCCGAACTCCGCGTCCTCGTCCGCACCGGTGACACGCCCCCCTACCAGCGGCAGCGCATGCTCCGCCACCCGCCGCATATCCTGGTCACCACGCCGGAGTCCCTGTTCCTGATGCTGACAGCAGCTCGAAGCCGCGAGCTCCTTCGCTGGGCCCGTGCCGTCATCGTGGATGAAATCCACGCGCTCGTGCAGAATCGCAGGGGCGCGCATCTGGCCATTTCGCTCGAGCGGCTCGATCACCTGGCAGGACGCCGCCTGCAGCGGATCGGACTGTCCGCCACCCTGCGCCCGCTCAGCGAAGTGGCCGCTTTCCTGGTTGGAGCAGGACGACGACGAACGGACTCCACCGCACCCCCCTGCACGATCATCGACCATGGGCACCGTCGCAACGCAGAGATCACCATCGTCGTACCCAATCTCCCCCTCTCAGCCGTGTGCTCACGCGAAGTGTGGGAGTCCATGCTCGATCGCCTCGCTCAGGACATCCTCGCTCACCGCAGCACCCTCGTCTTCGTCCCAACCCGGCGCCTTGCCGAACGCCTCGCCCGGCAACTGCGGGAACGACTGGGAGAGGAAAAGGTCGCCGGCCATCACGGCAGCCTGGCGGCCTCGATCCGACACGATGTGGAACAACGTCTGAAAAGAGGTGAGCTACGTGCGATCGTTGCCACCTCCTCGCTCGAACTGGGCATCGACATCGGCTTCATCGACCTTGTCTGCAACATCGGCAGTCCGCGGACCATTTGCTCCTTCCTCCAGCGCCTGGGACGATCCGGACACGCCGTGGGAAGGACATCGAAGGGACACCTCTACCCCCTTACCTGGGACGAGCTCCTGGAAGCCATGACTCTGGTATCAGCCGTACAGCGCGGCGAACTCGAACAGATCACGATCCCATCTGCCCCCCTGGATATCCTGGCCCAGCAGATTGTGGCCATCTGCGCCGCAGAAGGCCCCTGCCAGGAAGAAGACCTGTTTCAACTGGTCCGCCGCGCCTGGCCGTACCGGGATCTCAAACGTGACCAGTTCGAACGCGTCCTGGACATGTTGGCGGCGCGCACAGGCACTATGCGGCGTCCCCTCCTGCAACGCGACCCAGTCCGTGGAATCGTCCGCGCCCGCCGGGGGGCACGGTCGTTGGTCCAGACGAACGCCGGTGCAATTCCAGAGACGGCCGAATACCCGGTCTATAACGCGGAAGGGCACCAGTTCATCGGCACCGTGAACGAGGACTTCGCGCTGGAAAGCTGCATTGGCGATGTCTTCCTGCTCGGAAACCGCACCTGGGAGGTGCAATACGTTCGCCGCGGCGAAATGATCGTACGCGACGCGGGAAGCCGACCGGCTACCGTGCCTTTCTGGCTGGGAGAAGCACCGGCGCGATCACGGGAACTGTCCCAGCTCCTCTGCAGGGTGCGCGAGGATTTGCAATCCATCGTGTCGGCCTGGGACGACGAGACTTATCAGGAGCTCGAGTCCCTTGAACAACAAACTACCACCGGCGATCGGCTTTGCGGTACCCTTCCCCGCCGTCTGCGCAAGGTACTCGCTGATATCGCGTGCCGTTACCGTTGTGACCTGTGGGCCGCGTTCCAGGCACTGCGATACGTGGCCGTCGGGTACCGTGGCCTCGGCACCGTTCCCACGTTGCATCGGATCGTGTTCGAGCGGTTCTTCGACGACACCGGCGGCATGCAGATCGTGGTTCACAGTCCATGGGGAGCCCGGATCAATCGCGCCTGGGCACTGGCCCTGCGCAAACGCTTCTGCCGACGGTTTGATTTCGAACTTCAAGCTGCCGCCGATGACAACGGCTTCCTGCTCTCCGTGGGGCCTCAGCACAGCTTTCCGCTCGAATTGCTCTTCGAACTGGTGAACGCGGACACGCTCCGCCCGGCGCTGGAGCAAGCGGTCCTCGCCTCCCCCCTGTTCCTCGTCCGGTGGCGATGGAACGCGAATCGCAGCTTGCTCGTGCTCCGAAACGAACGGGGCAAGAGGGTTCCCCCACCGCTGCAGCGGTTTCGGGCGGACGACCTGCTCGCCGCGATCTTCCCCCAACAAGTGGCCTGCTTTGAACAACGGCCCCCCGATCTACCCATCCCAGACCACCCCCTCGTCCAGCAAACGATGCGCGACTGCCTGGAAGAGGCACTGGACATCCACGGCGCCGTACGGGTCCTCCACATGTACCGCAGCGGAGAGATCGAGTTCCTGGCCCGGGACACACGCGAGCCTTCCCCGTTCACGTACGCCTTGCTGAACGCGCGGCCGTATACGTTCCTCGACGATGCCCCCCTCGAAGAACGGCGGAGTCGGGCCGTCATCACCGGTCGTCTACCGGGCCTCTCGGCAGGCGATCTGATGCACCTCGAGCCAGATGCGATCGACGCCATCCGTGGCCAGAACCGAGCAGCCATTCGCTCCGCCGATGATCTGCTCGATGCGCTCAGCCTCTGGACAATCCTACCCGCGGAGCGCATGGAACCAGAGTGGCTCCCTTTCGCGGAAGAGCTGACCCGCGATCAACTAGCAGCAGAGCTGACCACCGGCAACCGCCGCTTCCTGGTGGCAACGGACCAACTGAGCGTTGTCCTCGGAGCGTACGGGGCACAGGACTGCTCTGTGCGCCCATCTTCCCTGGCCACGTCCGTGGCTCCAGAACGCGATCGGGAACGGTGCATACGAGCCCTCGTGGCCGGTCTGCTGGAACAGGAGGCCATCGCGACGTGTGAGGGGCTCAGCCAGTTGTCCGGGCTCGAAGCCACGGCCGTCCGGCGAGCGCTCGAACAACTGGAGCATGAGGGGCTCGTCGTGCGAGGACGCTTCGATCCGCGCATCGATCCCGCCCCGGTCCAGTGGGCTAACCGGCGGCTTCTTTGGCGGATCACACGACTGACGATACGGGAGCTCCGCGCCCGCATAGCTCCCGTCTCGGTCAACCGGCTGGCCGCGTTCTTGCTCCATGAGCATGGCGTAAGCAACCCCGTGAAGCGAACGGGCCCCGAGGGGCTGTACGAAGTGATCGGACTGCTCGAAGGCTGGCATGCGCCGGCCGGCTGTTGGGAGCCCCATCTGTTGCGCTTCCGGTGCGCCGACTACGCCAGCCAATGGCTCGACCGGTTGCACCTTGAGGCAGCCGTGGTTTGGGCGAGACTCGACGGAAGCCAGCCAGGCAATAGCACGTTGCACCGGGCGACCCCCTTGACTCTGTGCTGGCGTGATGACCTGGACTGGATCCTTCCGGAAGAGCGCAGGCCGGATACCTCGGGCCTATCCTCGGCAGCCCGGGAGGTGTATGAGTGCTTGGCCGCCCGCGGCGCTCTCTTCGAGCGCGACCTACCGCGACTCACCGGTTTGCTGGAAAGCCAGGCGCGCGAGGCGCTGCTGGAGCTGGCGGCGGCCGGGCTGGCAACGTCCGATTCTTTCGCCGCGATCCGCCCTCGCATCGCCCCCCAGTACGAACACGCTCACCGAAAGAAACGTCGGCTACGCGGCGCGGCACCGAGAACTCGCCCCGGATCGGCAAGCCCTGGTCGGTGGAGCCTCGTTCCGTGGGAGAACGTGGCCGATGCCGAGAAGCGCGCGGAGAACTGGGCGAAACTCTTGCTTCGACGGTACGGCGTAGCGTGCCGTGATTTCGCTCGCTTAGAACCCAACGCCCCCCGCTGGCGGTACATCCTGCGGGCATTGCGAACACTCGAACTCAAGGGGGAAGTGCGCGGGGGGGTGTTCGTGGAGGGGTTAAGCGGTGAGCAGTTCATGTTGCCGGAGAGCGTGGATCGGCTGCGCGAGAGCTTCCCGGAGACGGACTTCCACGTGCTCTCCTGCTGCGATCCGCTCTGCAACGAAGTCCTGCTCGGTAAGGTGCTGCCCCCGGCCAGGCACACGAATTTCGTCGCCGTGCGCGGCGGTGCGCCGATCGCTGTACTCGAGGGCGACGAGCTTTTGCCCCTGACGCGTCTCAGTCGCCGCGAGCAACAGCAGCTCGAGCAACAATTCCGTCAGGCGATCATTCATCGGACAAGTTTCCATCTCCGCTGGCGAACCGTGCACCTGGTCAGCCCCTGACCTGCGCGCTCAGGAACCTGACATGTCGTAGCAGGTGAGCACGTACGGGGCCACTCTGCGAAGCCGATGCCGGGAAACGAACGGTTTCACCTCATGCAGCGCCGCCCGAGGCAGGCGAGGGCGGGGACGAGGGAGGCCACGACCGCTCGATACATAAGCGGTGGCGCTTTTCGGCCCCCGTCGGTGGTCCTGCGCCGAAGCGGCCTCGCGCCCGTGGAGCTCGCCAGGCCACCGAAGCTCCCACCCCACCCGGGGCCGCTCGGGCAACGCAGCACCGCGTTCCGTAAGCCGGGGAGAGGAAAACTCGCCCTCGAAATGAGCCGTCTGCATGCCGAGGAAGGCTGTACCGGTGCGGGAGGAGCTGTGGGCATCGTAAGGCCGAAGATGGTGCGAGAACGACGGAAGGAGCCGGTAAGTGCAAACGAGAAAAAGAGGCGCCGGCCGGATTCGAACCGGCGAATGGCGGATTTGCAATCCGCTGCCTTACCACTTGGCTACGGCGCCCCTTGGCTCTCAGTTATTCTATCGGCAGCAGCACGCTCTGACGAGCGGCACGGTGCGGCCCGGTGAGCAGCAGAGCGCACGGCCGCAGCAAGCTACGGCAACCGCCAGCCGGTCTCACGGACGGGCAGACGCCGCCCGTGGCCGCCGGCCACGCTGAGGGACGCTGCTGAGGTCGAGGCTCAGGTCGTCGACCAGGCCGCGCTTGAGGAACTCCCCGCCCAGGGCGAGCATCGCGGCGTTGTCGGTGCAAAGCCAAAGCGGCGGAATGAGCAGCTCCCAGCCACGGCTCGTGGCCAGTTCGAGCAAACGTTCCCGCAGGCGGCGATTCGCCGCCACACCGCCTCCCACGCAAAGTCGGTCGTAGCCGGTCCTCTCCATCGCCTGCTCCGCCCTCTTGACGAGCACGTCCACGACCGCCTCCTGGAAGCTGGCTGCAAGGTGGTTCAGCACCGGTGGCGGGGGTGGTTTGAGCTGCTTCAGGTCGAAGGGAACACCGGAGGCGGAGACTTGCCCATCCTGCTGCAGCCGGGCCACCGTGTAGAGCACCGCCGTTTTTAACCCGCTGAAGCTGAAGTTAAGCGAATCGGGCCCTCCGGGGAAGCTCCGCGGCAACTCGAACGCGTGGCGATCGCCTCCGTCGGCGGCCCGTTGGATGGCCGGTCCTCCAGGATAGCCGAGCTGGAGGAGCTGCGCCACCTTGTCGAACGACTCCCCCGCCGCGTCATCGATGGTCGCGCCAAGTAGTTCGTACTCGATTGGGCCGGCACAGTCAAAGAGGCTCGTGTGTCCGCCACTGACGACCAGGCCGACACACGGAAAGATACCCCCTTCTCCGGCCTCGGGAGGAACCCTTATTCCCTCGTCCGGTCGTCGCCACAGGCGTGGATAGCAGGCGTAGACGTGGGCTGCCAGGTGATCGACGCCGACAAGGGGAACACGGAGGCAGAGCGCGATGGATTTGGCGGCGGTCAAACCGATGGCCAGCGACCCGATCAACCCTGGCCGGTTGCTTACGACGACCCCCTGGATATCGTCGAGTCCGACGGCGGCCTGCCGCAGCGCCGAGTCGATCACGGGGATGAGCTGGCGGACATGAGCCCGTGCGGCGATCTCGGGCACGACCCCGCCAAAGCGCCCGTGCAGGTCATGCTGCGTCGCGACTACGGAACTCAGCACGCGCGGTTCGTCGGTACAGACCGCCGCGGCTGTCTCGTCACAGGTTGTCTCGATCGCCAGAAAAAGCATCGGCATCCGGGTCTCTGGGACCCGCAACGCAGCACAGACAGCGATTAACCGGCCAGAACAAAACGCTCCCCATCGTGTCTGTGGATGACAAGCGAAGGAGCAGGATGAGCGAGGTCGGCGGCGCGTTCAGCCCCTTCCTTCGTCCCCGGCTTCGCGCCTTTCTGCAACCGCTCGCGGAGGATCTCGATCGCTTTTTGCAGTTGGAAATCATCGAACTTTGCCTTCTTCCTCGATTGCTCGGGCTTTTTCGCGTTGGGAATGATGTCTTTGTCGCGCAGCCAGGCGAAGAAGGCACGGGTTTGCGCGGGCGTCATGTCAGGCAGTTCCACATCGGGTACGACACCCCACTCGTCCTGCTCCGTCATGCCAGGGCGGCGATGGATGTTCTTGCCACTGGGACGGTAGTACTCGGCGGTCGTCAGCTTCAGGGCGCTGCGGCCGTCGGCAAGGGGGATGATATTCTGAACGCTGCCTTTGCCCCAGGTTCGCCGCCCTACGACAATTGCCCGCTTGTTGTCCTGGAGCGCAGCAGAGACGATCTCGGCAGCCGAGGCGCTGAAGTGGTTGACCATCACCACGATGGGAAGGTCCTGGGCAATGCCCTTGCCGGAGGCCTTCCACTCCGCGGACCGCACGTTGCGTCCCTTGACACTCACGATCGTCTGGCCCGCCTTCAAAAAGATATCTGCCACTTCGACGGCTGCCTCAAGCAGTCCACCGGGGTTGAACCGTAGGTCCAGCACGAGCGCCTTCATCCCTTGTTGGCGGGCTTCTTGAACCGCTTTTTTGAGGTCCTCGGCCGTGGACTCCGTAAACTGCGTGATCCGAATGTAGGCGATGCCATACTTGGGATCAACAATCCAGTTCCAGCCCCCGTCTGGGCGCCGTTCCCACCCCTTGACGCTCTCGACCTTGATATCCTGCCGCGTAACCGTGATGTCCACAGGCTCATCGGCACCGGGGTGCAGCACAGAAAGTGTCACCTTGGTACCCACCGGTCCTTTGATCCGGTTGATGGCTTCTTCCATGGACAGGTTCTTGATCGGCTCGCCGTCCACGGCCACAATCCGGTCGCCCGCCACAATCCCCGCGTGGAACGCAGGGGTGTCGGGCAATGGGCTGATCACGACCAGGTGTCCGGTGCGCGGGTCGTACTCAACGCTGATGCCCACACCGCCGAAATGCCCCTCTGTCTGCTCCTTGAACTCAGGGAGCTCGTCGGCGGCGATGAATTCTGAGTAGGGGTCCAGGGTGCGCAGCATTCCCTCCACGGCGCCCCGCAACAGTTTCTTCCGGTCCACTTCGTGGACGTAGTTCCGCTCCACACGATCAAGGACATCCACGAGCAGCCGGTAGAACTCGTACGTCTCCTCATCCTGGGCGGCTACCGGCAAGCGTTGCCAGGTCAGCGTGGCTTGAAGCGCCACGACCAGAATGATCAGCAGGTTACGCAATGGCATTCGTGGTCACCTCATCGACGGTCGTACGGTTCATGCCCGCGGTTGCTCGGAACACGAGCTAGAGGCCGGCGAAAGTGGGCTCCTCCTCGTCCTCGTAGTCGGGTTCGAGCAGCTCGATTACCCCTTCGCGCCATAAGTCGTTTCGGCGCCGTCGCGTCCACTCGCGGTTCCGTTTTTGCTGGGCCAGTTGCAGGTACAAAGCCATTTGCGGGACGAAGTCGTCCACCTTGGCAGGTGCCCGTTCCCGCACAACCAAAACGTAATACGTGCGGATTGGAGCGTCGGGTTGGACCCCCGGCTCGTTGATCGGCATATCCAGCAACGCCTGGCGGAGCTCATCACCCGGGTACTCGATTCCGGGAATCTCCACCGGTTCAATCGCCCCCCCTCCGAACAGTGCCAGCGAGCGGCGCCATAAGGTCATCGGACCGGCCGACATCACTTCCAACCCTGCGTTTTCCGCGACAAGCTTCTGGACGTCGCCACCGGCACGGCGTAGCTCGTCAGCCAGTTCATCGGCCCGCTGCTTCGCCAGAGTGCGAGCCTGGACCATCCGGTACGCCTGTTCCACCTCGGAGCGGATTTCGTCGAACGGTGGGGTCTCTTCGGGCCAACGGTCACGGATCCACACTGCGTAATAGGTGCCCTGGAGGTCACGGAGGAACCGGACCTCGAGCAGCTCCGCACCGCTGAACCGTCCGGTACCCGGCCGAGGAATGAAAAGCTCCTCAAACGGCGGCCCCTGGGGGGCACCGCCTACGACCTCACGCGCTTCGGCAAGAGATCCGAGACGATCGAGGTCGAGGTAGCTGATCTGTCCGGTGTCACCAAGCCTGATTCCCAGCTCCTTAGCGATTGGTTGCAAGTCGGGGAACGGAGGTGGCTCGAAAGCTCGTCCCTCCTTTTCGCCCCCTGCAAGGTCGAATTTCTGCCGCGCCGGTAGGTACTCGCTCACCACGTACTCGCGTACCACGCGGGCAAGCTTTTCGAGGCGGGCTTGAGCCTCCCGTTCGGCCGCCTGCTCAGCGAGAATCCGACGAATCGAATCGGCAACCTCCTCAAGCGGGCGATACTTCGGTTCCTCTTCCTTCTGCTCCTTTTTCACAGCCGCTTCGCCCTCTTTCTGCTCGGCCTGGTCCGCCTGTTGCGATCCTTCGCCGGTTGCCTTCTGGACCGGGCCTTCGGAGGAAGCCGGTTTGCTCGCTTGCTCTGCCTTCTCCCCTTGCTCGCCTTTCTCGTCCTTGTTCTGCCCCGCGCCAGCTCTTTCCCTACCGGTTTCGTCCCCGGTTACGTCTGGTCGATCGGCCGCGACTGAGGCCGTCGGGCGGCCCTGTCCCCCAGCGGACTGCTTCGATTCTCCCGCCTTCGCATCTGCGCGCGGCCCTTGCTTATCCGTTCTCGCAGCGCCGCCACTTCTCCCCCCAGCGGGCTGCGTCGCGCCTGCGTCGCTCGCCGCCTGCTCGGCAGAGCCAGCTTCCCTGCGCCGCTCTTGGCCACCGGCATCGGTGACCGATTGGGGCGTCCGCAGAGCCAACAGCGATGCTCCGCGCCCCGTCAGGAAGCTGCCGTCGGACCGTTGGCCTCCGGAATCCAAAACGACAGCGCCTGGCACCGGCCCCACCTGGCCGGTCTGGGAGTCGGTCTCGCCATCGGCCCCCTTCGGTGCCGCTCCACTCTCCTTCTTCCCTTTTTTCTCAGCCGGCTCTCCGTCCGGTTCCCCGATCTGCCCGCTCTCCCGTTCGGCACGCTGCCCCGCGGCCTTCGAGGGGGGTTCCGAGCGCCCTTTGTCCCCCTCACCGGGCTGTTTGACCGTCCCCTTGTTGCGGGTGGCCCCCTCCTGTTTCGAGCGCTGCTTCTTCGCACGGGCACCTTCGGTTTGCGACGAGTCGGACGGAGCCTTCTCTGCTTTGTCCCCCTGCCGGTCCGCTGCACTGCCGGAGGAGTCCGTTTCTGGCCGCTTCTCCGGTTGCGCCCCACCTGGCGCGGCCTCGTCGGCATCCGGCCGCTCCGTCTTATCGCCCTCCTCGTCGCCCTCCGCTGTGGCCCCCCCTTCCCCGGTGTCGATGCGGTACAGCTCCTTGTTCTCCTCGTAGTACTTCCGGATCTGCTCCTCCGTGACCTTTGCCATCATCTCATCCACGAGATCGTCCACATCGATCGCCGCGTACTGAAGCCGAACACGTGGGGGCCGCCGAAAGCCCGGGTCCGGGCTGTCGGGCACAGGGATGCGGTCCTTGTGCTGCTCGTAGAACTGCCGGAGCTCCTGTTCCGAGGGGCTTTCCACGAGGGATACAAACTCGCGAACCGGTACCGGAATCGCGTCGAACCGAACCCGCTCGTTGATCCGCCGGAACAGTTGCCACGCATCCAGAGGTGTAACACGGCTGTAGTCGGCCAGTTGACGAGCTCTGCCGTAGTACAAGCTCTCCACCAGCCGTAGGCGGAGCTGCCGTTTGAGCGCAGCGTAGACCGTATACTGGGAGACCCCAAGCTGGCGTACGATCCCCTGAAACTGTTTCGGAGTGAGCTGACCACCGGTAATCTGGTAGATGAAGTCGGTCACCATCTCGTCGGTGAACGAGATGCCCAGGCGATCCGCCTCGTGCTGTAGGGCGAGAGCCTCAAGCAGCTCGTCGCGATCCAACCCACCGAAAAACTCCGAACCCCACATACCGAGCTGAAGTCGCTGTCCCGTTACGGACCAGGCCAGCGCCAGGAACCGGTTCGCGATCGCCCGCTCCTGCCGGACGCGCTCCAGGTCCGTGGGGTAGACTTCCTCACCGTACACCCGCGCTATGGGCTGAAAGCGACGACGCCGCTCCGGGGTCAACGCCTGGATCACGACATCAAAGCTAAAAGCGATCATCGCCAGGACGGCGAGGATCGCGAGCAACTTCTTCTGGTGTTTCCGTAACGTCTTTAGTGCCATGGGATTCCGTCCTTGAGCCGGTCTGATACCCCTAGTCGGGCTTTACCATGGAGCCCTGCGCCACAACCTCTTGAACGGAAAGAGGAAAAAGTCCCGGGAGCCGGCGAGCATCCCTGAGCCCGGCTGCTCGTTCGGAACCCGAGCGTCGCTCGGCGTGTCCAACGGGAGGCCCGGGAGGGCACCCGGGCGCTCGGTCTTGACGGACCGGACACGGCTGTATTATTTGCCGGGAGACACGGGCCTACGCAGCATCGTGGAGTTGGCGAGCTCTCCACTACAGGCCCTGCCCAGCAACAAGTGTATTGTAGGCTTGTTCAGGACAGACACCTAGCACATTCGAGCGGGACAGGACAGCACGATCGGACCCCCAAGCGACTCGCGTCAACGACGCGATCAGGAAGTGATGAGCAAGCAGAGCAAGACAACGACCCGGAAAAAGCGGACAACACAGTCGGCTGCGGCCGACAACGGCCAGGGGAAAGCTCTGGTGATCGTCGAGTCGCCCGCCAAGGCGCGGACGATCAATAAGTACCTCGGCCCCGGTTATGTGGTGCGCGCCAGCATGGGACATGTGCGCGACCTGCCCGAGACCCGAATGGGGGTCGACATCGAGAACGGCTTCGAGCCCACGTACCGCATCATCAAGGGCAAGAAGGCGACGATCGAGGAGCTGAAGAAAGAAGCGAGGCAGGCTCGGGCTACCTACCTGGCGACCGACCCGGACCGCGAAGGGGAGGCAATCGCGTGGCATCTTAAGGAAGCGCTGAAGCTACGCGACTCGCAGGCGTTCCGGGTGCGGTTCCACGAGATCACGGCGCCGGCGATCCGCGAAGCGTTCCAACATCCCGACCAGATTGATATGAACAAGGTATACGCGCAGCAGGCGCGGCGCGTGCTGGACCGGATCGTCGGCTACCAGCTCAGCCCCTTGCTGTGGAAGAAGGTGGCCCGAGGGCTCAGCGCCGGCCGTGTCCAGTCGGTGGCCGTGCGGCTGGTGGTCGAACGGGAACGGGAAATCCAGCAATTCAAGCCGGAGGAGTACTGGAAAATCACCGGCACGTTCCGGGCCTCCGAGGACGACCCGCTTGAGTTCACCGCGGAACTGGCTCGGTGGAACGAGGAGAAGTTCCGCCCCGGCAATGAAGCCGAGACCCAGCAGGTCCTTAAGGCTCTGGAAAACCAGCAATATGTGGTCGTTCGCGTCAAGAAGCACCAGCGGGTCGAGAACCCGCCACCCCCCTTCCAGACCAGCACCCTGCAGCAACAGGCGTCCATTCGCCTCCGCTTCAGCGCCACCCGCACCATGCGCATCGCCCAGCAGCTCTACGAAGGGGTCGAACTCGGCGAAGAGGGCTCCGTCGGTTTGATCACCTACATGCGAACCGACAGCCTGCGTGTGGCCGAGTCCGCCATCCAGCAGTGTCGCGAGCATATCCGAACGGTCTACGGCGAGGAGTACCTGCCCGAGAAACCGCGGCAGTACAAGTCGGGCAAAGGCGCTCAGGAAGCGCATGAGGCGATCCGTCCCACGGATCTCAGCTACACGCCGGAGCGAGTCCGCCCCTACCTGACGAAGGAGCAAGCCGATCTGTACGAGATGATCTATCGCCGCTTTGTGGCCAGTCAGATGAAACCTGCGCTGATCGCCGTCACCGACGTGGAAATCCAAGCCGGCCCAGGCTTGTTCCGCACACAGGGACGGCAACTGCTCTTCGAGGGATATCGAAAGGTCTGGGAGCCCTCCGGGAAGCAGGAGCCGGCCCTGTTGCCTGAACTGAGCGAAGGACAGACGGTTGTGTGCGTCAAGCTGGAGCCTTCGCAGCACTTCACCCAGCCGCCGCCGCGCTACACGGAGGCAACGTTAATCAAGGCGCTCGAGAAGCACGGCGTCGGTCGGCCCAGCACGTATGCCCCCACAATCGCCACCATCCAGGAGCGCGGGTACGTGGAGCTGCGCGACCGCAAGTTTTACGCCACCGAACTGGGCATGCTGGTCACCGATTTGCTCGTGAAGAACTTCCCGGAGATTGTGGACGTGCAGTTCACCAGTCAGATGGAGTCGCAGTTGGACCGCATCGAGGAAGCGGCTGCCGACTGGCGCCAGGTGCTGCGCGACTTTTACGGTCCCTTTAGCGAAGCGTTGAAGCGCGCTGAGGAGACGATCGAGAAGGTCCGTGGGGTGGAGACGGAGGAGAAATGCGAGAAGTGCGGTGCGCCGATGGTGATCCGTTGGTCCCGAGCCGGCCGCTTCCTTGGCTGCTCCAATTACCCCGAATGTCGGAACCGCAAGTCGCTCGACGGTAATGGCGATACCAGGGCACCTGTGGTAACGGACCACAAGTGTCCGCAGTGCGGCAAGCCGCTGGTGATCCGGCAGGGCAGACGGGGGCCGTTTTATGCCTGCTCGGGACACCCCGAGTGTAAGGCCACCTTTGACGTGGGCCCCGACGGCAAGCCGCGGCCGTCCCAGCAGGAAACCGAGTACGTCTGCGAGAAGTGCGGCTCGCCCATGGTGCTGCGGCGTGGTCGCACCGGTCAGTTCCTTGGCTGCTCCGCTTACCCGCAGTGCACGAATACGAAGCCGGTAGACGCGGAGGGCAGGCCGGTCGAGCCGCCGAAGATCGACATAACCTGCGAGAAGTGCGGCAAACCGATGGTGTTGCGGCGTAGCCGCAAGGGGGCGTTTCTGGGATGCAGCGGCTATCCGAAGTGCCGAACGACCATGCCGATCCCGGAAGAGCTCCGCGCGGAGGTCCAGCAATTCCTCAACGCCACCCGGCCGAAAACCAGAGCCGTCCCTCTCGGCAAGGAATGCCCCAATTGCGGCAAAGAGCTCGTCCTCCGCGAAACCTCCCGCGGCCTGTTCGTCGGCTGCACCGGCTACCCCAAATGCCGCTTCACCGAACAACCCTCCCCCGAACTCCTCGCCAGCCTCGCCAACGGCAGCTCCGAACAGGAGAACGAGCCCGCTCCCACGGACGCTTCTGACGCCGCTTGAGAGGCTCCGTCTCTCGACGCTGACTGCAAATCGCCCCAGACATTCCCCTGGTGGCACGGATCGTGCTGCGGCCTATGTCAACGACAGGGCAAGGAAGCCGCCGCAGGGCCAACCCCCCAAGGAACGCAGCGGGCTGCAAGCCCAGGCTGTGCCTGATAACCCCCTCGACAAACCCAACCGCGGCGGCCGCTAGCGGACCGTGAATCACGTCGCCAGCATCCAGGAACGCGTACGGCGTTGCCTCCACCCAGACAAACCAGAGAGACACGGGGCCCGGAGTCCGTCCCTTGTGCTCTCTGTCTTTACGATGAGCAGATCGAGGTTGCACCCGCCGGGTCCACGGTACGCTAAGAGCTAAGCGGCTTTTCATCGACCAGGCGCACCCAACGCGGCAGCCACGGTACCCTCGGGGGCGCCGCGCAGCTTGCCGCGTCTTCCGCGTGCCCGTGGGCTCACGACGGGGGCGCATGTCCCCGGCACGGGCGCGCACGCTCGCTGAACACTCGTTTAGGCTTTCTCGATCGGTTGCCCCCCTCCAAAGCCCACCCTTGCCACCCGTGCGCCTGTCACGACCGGTTTCCGAACAGCCTAGCTCACCACAACGCAGCCCGGCTGCGGGCCAACTGCCCCTCGGCCGTTAACGACGCATGGATATACTTTTATCCGAAGGGCCGAGTGCGCCCTGGCAGAGAATGCAGCATCGTAGTGGAACCGAGCTATCCCCATGAAGCCTGCCGATCGGAGCGTGCGGCGTCTCTTTGGTCTGCTGGCGTGTGCAGTGTTTGTGCTGGGAACCCGATCGCTGGCGGCTCCAAGCCTGGCTGATGAACCGGACACCGAGTTCTTCTTCGAACGGCGGGTTCGGCCGGTGCTTGCCGCTTATTGTGTGCGCTGCCACGGGCCTGAGGTGCAAAAGGCGAACGTCCGGCTGGATGCCCGGGAACACATCCTCGGCACCTCGGGCACCAAGCGGGTCGTGGTTCCGGGCAAACCAGAAGAGAGCCGTATTCTGGAGGTGATCTCCTACAGGGGGCAAGTGCGTATGCCCCCTACCGGACCGTTGCCGAAGGCTGCCGTAGAGGCGATACGGCGGTGGATCGCAGCCGGTGCCGTCTGGCCGGAGAAGGCCGCAACGATTACCCCCACAGATGGACTCGCCGCCATTGGCACGCTCCACTGGGCGTTCCAACCGCTGCAACACGGCCCCACTCCGCCACTACTGACCAGCCGCTGGCCACGCAGTCCGGTCGACCTGTTCGTGCTGGAACGCCTGCAGGAAGTAGGATTGGCCCCCTCGAGCGAAGCGTCGAAACGCGCTCTCTGCAGGCGGCTTTACCTGGACCTGATCGGTGTGCCGCCCACTTACGAGCAAGTGGAAGAGTTCGTCCACAGCAACCGGCCCGATGCCGTGGAGCGTCTCGTGGATCGCCTCCTGGCCTCGCCGCACTATGGTGAACGCTGGGGACGCCACTGGTTGGACGTCGCACGATACGCGGACACAAAGGGGTATGTGGGGGCCAATGAGCCTCGTTATCCGTTCGCCTACACCTATCGCGACTATGTCGTCCGTTCGTTTAACGAGGACAAGCCATACGATCGCTTCGTTCTGGAGCAGCTCGCGGCCGATCTGTTGCCCGATTCGAAGGAGCACCCCGAGCAGCTCGCAGCCCTTGGTTTCCTGACCGTCGGTCGGCGGTTCATCAACAACATCCATGACATCATCGACGATCGGATCGATCTCGTTGGTCGCGGCCTCCTCGGCCTCACCCTCGCTTGTGCTCGGTGCCACGATCACAAGTATGACCCGATCACGATGGCCGACTACTACGCCCTCTACGGCGTGTTCGCCAGCTCGGTGGAACCGCGCGAGCTGCCGGTGATCGGCCCCCCGGAAGACGAAGAAGCCTACGCGAAGTACGAAGCCGAGCTGCACAAGCGGAAGAAGGCGGTGGAGGATTATTTCCGCGAGCAAAAGGAAAAGCTGCTCGCTCAGCTCCGCCGACGGACCTCGGACTACATCCTGGCCGCGATTCGTGGCGTCCCCGGCCTTGACCTCCCCGAAGATGTTGGCCTTTCCTTCAACGAGGACGATCTCCGTCCGGCGTTCGTCATTGCGTGGCGGCGGTATCTGGCCCGCCGAGCCGCCCCTGAGGATCGGGTTTTTGCTCCTCTGACTACCGCCGTGCGGCACGGTATCGAAGCTGCATCGAAGTTTTGGAGCGAACCGGTCACTTCCGAGCTACCGGACCTGAATCCCCTGCTGCGGGAAGAACTGAGCCGCGTCCAGCCCAAGAACCTGGGAGAACTGATCTCTGTTTACGGTCGGCTGTTGCACACGGCGTACACGGAAAGCAAGCAGGGGGACGTCGACGAGGCGACCAGGGAGCTGGCCGAGGTGCTCTCGGAGCGGGGCGTGTTGGCTCTGGAGGACGCCCAAATCGAACGGCTGTTTAACCGGGCAGTTAGGAACAAGCTCACCGAACTGCGGCGGAACGTAGAAGCCTGGCTTGCAAGTGGGCCGGGTGGGCCGCCGCGGGCCATGGTCCTGGTCGACCGTGCCCAACCGATCACTCCGCGTATTTTCCTGAGGGGCGATCCCCGTCGGCCGGGCCCGCCCGTGAAACGCCGCTTCATCGCCGTACTCTGTAACGGGAAGCCCACGCCATTTGCCCGGGGCAGCGGACGGCTCGAGCTCGCCGAGCACATCATCCGCCGGGACAATCCGCTCACGGCTCGGGTCATGGCAAACCGCATCTGGATGTGGCATCTGGGTCAGCCACTGGTAGAGAGCGTGGACGACTTTGGGCTGCGCTGCCAGCCCCCCTTGCACCGTGAACTACTGGACTGGCTGGCCGCACGATTCATGGCATGCGGCTGGAGCATCAAGCGGTTACATCGCGATATTGTCCTTTCGGCAACGTATCGCCAATCGAGCCGCCCTCGGGCGGACGCTCTGGCCGTGGATCCGGAGAATCGCCGGTTCTGGCGGGTGCCACCGCGGCGTCTTGAGTTCGAAGCGCTCTGGGACAGCATGCTCGCCGTGAGCGAAAGCCTGGACTGGACGATCGGCGGGCGTCCACAGCCGCTCTTTACAAAGGTCGGGCTCCGCCGCCGAGCCATCTACGGCTTCATCGATCGCCAGGATCTCGCCTACGTCCTGCGGATCTTCGACTTCGCCAGTCCAGACAGCTCCACGCCGCGCCGCTCGCGCACCATCGTTCCCCAGCAGGCGCTGTTCTTCCTGAATAGCCCGGTCGTCCTTACTCATGCCGAGCGGCTCGCCACGCTGCCGGATGTACAAAAGCCGCCCGATCTGAACGATCGCATCATTGCGTTGTACCGGAAGGTGCTTCAGAGAAACCCCACCGAAGGAGAGCTCTACGCAGCATACCGCGCGGTCGAACGTCTCCTTGGTCGCCCCTGGAGTGGTGCGTCGGACGAGGACAAAAACCGAGCGATTACCGCGGTCGCCCAGGTTTTGCTCTGTTCGAACGAGTTTGCCTACATAGACTGAGCGGTTGCCACGAGCGATGCGGGTAGGTTCCCGCCGCTCAGGGCGAAGGAAGCCCGCCCCCCTATGGGCTGGAGAACATGCGCAGGTGTCCGCGATGAGTAGCGAACGAGCGTTCAGGACCGACAGCCACAAGCCTCAACTCGAGGATCTTCTTGTCACTCGGCGGGAGATGCTGTGCCGGTGCGGCATGGGTCTCGGGTCCCTGGGACTCGCATCCCTGATGGCAAGTGTCGGGTTGCTGCCCAGCCATTCCCAGGCGGCCACGTCTTCGTTAAACCCGATGGCGCCGAAAGCCCCCCATTTCCCCCCGCGAGCGAAGCACGTGATCCATATCTTCCTCAACGGAGGCGCCTCGCACGTGGACACCTTTGACCCAAAGCCTGCGCTCCAGAAGTATGCGGGCAAGACGCTGCCCACCGGTAACCTCCGCACCGAGAGGAAAACCGGTGCAGCTTTCCCTTCCCCCTTCAAGTTTCGCAAGTTCGGTGAGAGCGGTATCGAGGTTAGCGAGATCTTCGAGCACGTGGGCAGTTGCGTCGACGACATCTGCTTCATCCGCTCCATGCACGCGGACGTGCCCAACCATGAACCGTCCCTGATGTTGATGAATTGTGGCGAGGGCCGGCTTGTGCGGCCGAGCGTGGGCTCGTGGGTGACCTACGGACTGGGTACGGAAAACGAGAACCTGCCCGGCTTCGTCGCCATGTGCCCGGGGGGATATCCAATCAAAGGGCCGCAAAACTGGCAGTGTGCCTTTCTGCCGGGCATCTATCAGGGCACCTATGTGGACACGCGCCACGTATCCGTCGACAAGTTGCTCCAGTACATTCGCAACCCGAAGTGGACCCGAGCGGAACAGCGGATCCAGCTCGAACTGCTCCGCAAGGTCAACGAAGAGCATCTCGAGCGCCGCCAGCAGGAGGCTGAACTCGAAGCTCGGATCCAATCCTTCGAGCTGGCCTATCGCATGCAGATCGAAGCATCGGACGCCTTCGACATCAGCAAGGAGCCGGAATACATCCGGAAGATGTACGGCGACAGCGTGCAGGCTCGACAACTGCTCATTGCGCGCCGACTTGTTGAGCGCGGTGTGCGATTCGTCCAGGTATGGCACGGCGCCGGCCAGCCCTGGGACGCTCATGACGACATCGAGATCAATCACCGCCGCCTGGCCCGCCAGTGCGATCGGGCGATCGCCGCGTTGATCAAGGACCTGAAGCAACGCGGCCTCCTGGACGAAACGCTCATCATCTGCGGCGGCGAGTTCGGCCGCACGCCGACGGTCGAGTTACCTCAGCCGGGGGCGAACCAGGGCAAGATGAACGGCCGCGACCATAACCACTACGGCTTCACCGTTTGGCTTGCGGGCGGAGGCGTCAAAGGGGGCATGGTCTACGGCGCAACGGACGAGTTTGGCTTCCGGGCGGTTGAGAACAAAGTCCACGTCCACGACCTCCATGCCACCATCCTGTATCTGCTCGGTTTCGACCACACTCGGCTGACGTACCGCTATGCGGGACGAGACTTCCGACTCACCGACGTCCACGGACGCGTCATTCACGACATCATTGCGTAATCCCCGGGTACGTCCGACGGTGTGGCAGCCGAAAGCCGCGAGCGCGTCTGATATCGAGCCCACTAGGGCACAATGATCGCCTGGTCGAGCAACCCGGCTCGATCCCGCTCGTTAGGCTGAGTCCCGGTACGAGCGGCCAGAATCGGGCGGCGTCACCCGTGCGCACGCGGGGTATGCGGATGGCCGCCTCCTTCGGGACGTCGTTGCTTGTGCCCGCCATTGGTCGGCGACCGATCTTTGTCTTTCGGAGGGGTACTGCTACAATCGAGCCGCCGGTACGCCAGCCGGACGACGGTTCGCACCGAGAACGTCCCGGATTCGGAAGTACAACCGATGTCCCAGCTAAAAGTCCCGCTGCTCGATCTGAAAGCCCAGTTCGCCGCTATCGAACAGGAGGTGTGGCCAGCGCTGGAGCGAGTGGTTCGCTCGCAGCAGTTCATTCTGGGCGACGAGGTGGCTGCGTTCGAGCGTGAAGTCGCCGAGTATTGCGGCACTCAGGAAGCCGTGGGCTGCGCCTCGGGCACCGACGCCCTCTTGCTCTCGCTGGTCGCCTGTGGGACCGAACCCGGCGATGAAGTCATTACGTCCCCCTACACGTTCTTCGCAACCGCAGGCTCGATTGTCCGTGCCGGAGCCAGGCCCGTGTTTGTGGACATCGAGCCCGACAGCTATAACCTGAATCTGGACGCCGTGGCAGCGGCGATCACCGCGAAGACTCGAGCGATCATTCCGGTCCACCTGTTTGGTCGGCCGGTCGAGATAGGGCCGCTGCTTGACCTCGCGGCGCGGCACGGGATCGACATCATCGAGGACGCGTGCCAGGCGATCGGTGCGGAATGGCACGGCAAGCGAGCCGGGAGCTTCGGCACGGCCGGCTGCTTCAGCTTTTTCCCCTCCAAGAACCTGGGTGCCTTTGGCGACGGCGGTGCCGTCACAACCAGCGACGTCGACCTCGCCAAACGACTGCGCGCACTCCGCGTCCATGGCATGGAACGTCGCTACCACCACCGCTGGATTGGGTGGAACTCGCGTCTGGACGCGATTCAGGCAGCGGTGCTTCGGGTCAAGCTTCGCCACCTGGATCGATGGTCGGAAGCGCGGCGCAGGAATGCGCAACAGTACCGGGAGCTGTTCCATGAGCACGGGCTCACAGATCTAGTCCGCCTTCCCGACCCGGGCCCGGCACACGTTCGCCATGTTTTCAACCAGTTCGTCATTCGGGTACCCGCCGAACACCGCGACCCACTCCGGAAGCACCTTCGTAATCACGGTGTGGGCACCGAGGTGTACTACCCGGTTCCCCTCCACCTGCAGGAGGCCCTGGCATTCCTGGGCTACCGCGAGGGCGCGTTTCCGGAGGCGGAGCGAGCAGCCAGGGAAACGATAGCCCTTCCGGTTTATCCTGAACTCACCCGTGACCAACAGGCGTACGTCGTGCAGACGATCGCTGACTACTTCGGACGGCGGTGACGGCACGGCGTCCCCCGTAAGGCGGACCGATAACTCCTGCACGCTGCCCGGGTTGTCACACGCCTCTGCCTGAGTGAGACCTTCCATGGTCGGTTTTACACGTTGGGTAACGACGACCACGGGTCTACCGGAGAGGACAATACATGTCACTTCAGGACCTGATTGCCGAACGTAAAGCCAAGGTCGCCGTCATCGGGCTGGGCTATGTGGGGTTGCCGCTGGTCTGTCTCTTCACCAAAGGCGGCTACCCGGTGTTGGGCTTCGACATTGACGATGAGAAAGTCCAACGGCTGCGTCGGGGCGAGAGCTACATCGGCCACATCCCGTCCGAGCGGATCCAGGACCTTGTCCAGTCCGGCCGGTTTGAAGCGACGTCGGATTTCTCTCGGCTCGATGAACCGGACGTAATCATCATTTGCGTACCCACCCCCCTGAACGAGTACCGCGAGCCCGATCTTTCGGCCGTCGTGAGCACGGCTGAAGCGATCGCCCGCCGCCTGCGGCCCGGACAGCTCGTGGTCCTGGAAAGCACCACCTATCCGGGCACAACGGACGACGTGCTGGTGCCCATCCTGAAGAAGTCCGGGCTGGAGCTGGGTAAGGACTTCTTCGTGGCTTATAGTCCTGAGCGTGAGGACCCTGGCAACCCGAAGTACACAGCGGGAACGATTCCCAAGGTTGTGGGGGGCGTTGACAAAACCAGTCGCGACCTTGCCTGCGCCCTGTACGCGTCGGTGGTCGTCGAGGTGGTTCCCGTATCGAGCGCCCGAGCTGCTGAAGCGTGCAAGATTCTGGAGAACACCTACCGGGCGGTGAACATCGCATTGGTAAACGAGCTGAAGGTTCTGTTCCAGCGGATGGGCATTGACATCTGGGAAGTGATCCGGGCAGCGGCCACCAAGCCGTTCGGTTTCCAGCCGTTCTATCCAGGGCCGGGCCTGGGCGGACATTGTATTCCCATTGATCCGTTCTATCTGACGTTCATTGCGCGGAAGTACGGGTTCACCACGCGATTCATCGAACTGGCTGGCGAGGTAAACACCGCGATGCCGCGGTACGTGGTGAACAAGGTGGCGGACTATCTGAACGAGATGTCCAAGCCGGTGCGAGGCTCGAAGATCCTCGTGCTCGGTGTGGCTTACAAGAAGGATGTGGATGACCCGCGGGAGAGCCCGTCGTTCACGATCATGGAGCTGCTTCTGGAGCGGGGTGCTATCGTGAACTACAACGACCCCCACATTCCTCGCTTGCCCCGGATGCGCCGACATTACATTCAGATGGACAGCATCCCCCTAACGGAGGAGAACCTGCGTGCCCATGACTGCGTCTTGATCCTGACGGACCATTCGGCCTACGACTACGACTTCATCGTCCGTCACGCGCGGCTGGTCGTCGACACCCGCAATGCTACGGCGCAGGTCAAGGAGGGGCGGGAGAAGATCCGGTTCGCCTGATCGGGCCGGCGCAACGGACGGATCACTCCAGCCGCTTTTGCCATTCGTACTCAGCCCCGATGAGGTTCCGGATCCGGACCTGCAGGAACTGAGCGATCCGCTTGTCGAGGTTGAAGCCGAGTTCTGGGTCCAGCAGATGGGCTCCTTGCAGGTTGGTGTCCAGGGGCAGGATCGCCGACTGCTGCCCACCCGGGGTGGTCTTGCGGATGATGCGCCACAATCGCTCGGCGTGTTTGGCGTACTCCCTGTCTCGCCGCCCGTAGGCGATCATCATGGGAATGACAAGCTGGAGCCGCCGCACGGCGGCGTCGAGGCGTAGCCCACGGTAGTTCATCACGGGCGACAGCATCACGAGCGCCTGCACATCACGGCCCGTCTTCACCAGGCCCGTCTGGGGCTGGCTCCAATCCATATTCGACCAGATCCCGCCGATCACCGCCCCGAACCCTGCTCCCACGATGGATAGCTTAGCGATGTTCAACTCGCCCTCGTCGTTTCTATCGAGCAGGAATCGCTTGGTCGCTTCGACATCGAGCACCATCTTGCGCAGGTCTGCTGCGGTACGAAACGCACTGGGCGTCAGGGGGCCCAAGCGACGCTGGAGAGGGGGTGGAACGATGGTAGGGTCGTACTTCGTGCTGAACCCATGGCCCCTGAAGTCGATGACCATGACGGCGAAATCGGCCTCCCGGAGGGTATGGATCAGCGGCACCCAGTCGTTGTAGCGGCGGCCGTAGTCGTGGAGCAGGATGACCGGTGCTGCCTGCTTTCCCAGCTCGGACGGGTAGTAAACGCCTGCGATCCGGATCCCGTCGTTGGTGGAAAACTCGACCGCTTGGGGCTTGGGCTTATCGGATTCGTCTTTCTTGCGATCCTGTGCTACCCCCACACTGAGGAGAACCCACGCGAGCACAGCGACCAGAAATGCTGCTAGCCCGTTACGTATCATGGTCTTCCTCCAGGTCGGCTTGGATGGCCAGAGCGTCGGACGGGGCGCCCTGCCGCCGGGATTGCTCCTCTTCTTAAGTCTAGCCTTTCCCGCCCCGGTTCACGACCGAAGCGGCTTGGCCTTTGCAGTGCCGGCATCCCCAAGCGCCGGCGGAACCGGAAGCGGCGGCCACTCGGCGTCGCGCCAAGGGGTGTCCCCGCGCTCGTCGCCGCAATCACCACCCGCCCGACGAAGCACGCGCTGCCGATCGCCTCCGGGCGGGCAGCAGAGCTCGGCCGCTGCCTCGGTGGAGCACCGGTAGCGCAATCCTTCCCCAGGCCCGCCCCAAGGCGCGGAGCGGGATAATCCCCCAAAGCGGGAACACGCCCCGGAATAACGGACAAGCCGGACCGCCGCCCCTCCGCCCCGGCGGTTGTATGCCGTCCCGGCTTCGCCAAAAAGCCCGGGCCAAGCGCCAATGCGTCCGGCGGCGTCGGTGGCCCCCCTGCCGAAAGGCGCGGGACCGCCGTCGCGCGGGGCCAGCCCCGTTGGCCAGCCCGCCGCTTCGGCCGCCCGGCCCGAAGCGGTCCGGAGCCCGCCGCCCGGCGGGACCGGACCTCCGCCGCGGCGACGGCGGAGCAGTGGTAGCGCGACCCGGCCCCGGGTCCGCCCCAAACCCGACGGCTCTGCACAAGCCCTGGCGAAAAACATCCCCTTCGATACAAAGAAAAGCTGCCTTTCGATCGGCACATCAGGGGGGCGCGGCCACGCACCCGCCGCTTCGGCCCGCCCGGGCCGAAGCGGCCCCCCAAGTCCGGCGCCCGGCGCGATCCGCATTGCCTGCCTTCGCGAGCGGCCGCCGCCCCGGCGAGCCTCCGGCTCGCCGCGCGGTGTAGCCCCGGCTGGCGAGGAATGCGCCTCCCCGCACGCGGCTGGGGCCGGGCGCACGCCGGCGAGCCGTCCTCCCCGCCGCGGCGCGGCGGGGGTACCACTGCGCCGTCGCCGGCGCGACGGCGGTCCGCCGCCCCTCCGCCCCGGCGGTTGTATGCCGTCCCGGCTTCGCCCAAAAGCCCGGGCCAAGCGCCAATGCGTCGGGCGGCGTCGGAGGCCCCCCGCCGAAAGGCGCGGAACCGCCGTCGCGCGGGGCCAGCCCCGTTGGCCAGCCTGCCGCTTCGGCCGCCCGGCCCGAAGCGGCCCCGAGCCCGCCGCCTGGCGCGATCCGCATTGCCTGCCTTCGCGAGCGGCCGCCGCCCCGGCGAGCCTCCGGCTCGCCGCGCGGTGTAGCCCCGGCTGGCGAGGAATGCGCCTCCCCGCACGCGGCTGGGGCCGGGCGCA